>JASBUK010000039.1 GCA_030147925.1 Trueperaceae bacterium | reverse complement strand
AGTGGTTTTTCAACCGTCGTAAGCGAAAGCCAAACTTATTAGTCTATTTATGTTTCAATCCTCTTCGAGGTTTAGTGGTTTTTCAACTCCATAGCTTCTGGAGTAGTTAGCCGCTCGAGCCTGTTTCAATCCTCTTCGAGGTTTAGTGGTTTTTCAACTGTACGTAATGCGAACAGCTGGGAGCGAGATGGCGGTTTCAATCCTCTTCGAGGTTTAGTGGTTTTTCAACTTCCTGGTAGCTCCTCCTGAAGTCCTCATTGAACGCGTTTCAATCCTCTTCGAGGTTTAGTGGTTTTTCAACCATTCGCTTTTGCCCGCATGCCAGGCTCGAGCGTGTTTCAATCCTCTTCGAGGTTTAGTGGTTTTTCAACTAGGCATCTGTATTTAATTTCCAAAAAACCAAGGCACGTTTCAATCCTCTTCGAGGTTTAGTGGTTTTTCAACTTTATCAGCGTCTTTACGGAGACTGGCAAAGACGTGAGTTTCAATCCTCTTCGAGGTTTAGTGGTTTTTCAACTAAAGATGCTATTACAAGCGATAACCCCGCAAGAGGTTTCAATCCTCTTCGAGGTTTAGTGGTTTTTCAACTGAGCCACGTAACATCTTCGCGCAAGTCCTCCATGTTTCAATCCTCTTCGAGGTTTAGTGGTTTTTCAACGTTTTAGGGTTTTGACTTTCTTGCGCTCAGGGGTTGTTTCAATCCTCTTCGAGGTTTAGTGGTTTTTCAACGCTGCAATCGGAGGGATTTAAGATGGCATATCCGTGTTTCAATACTCTTCGAGGTTTAGTGGTTTTTCAACCCAGATAGGGCTTAACATCGCTGAGCGCCGAGGAATCGTTTCAATCCTCTTCGAGGTTTAGTGGTTTTTCAACTCAGGGAATAACTCCATGATTGCATTCCCTAGAGCAGGTTTCAATCCTCTTCGAGGTTTAGTGGTTTTTCAACAGTGTGTTATCTTCACGATTTAGAGTGAGCGCGTATTCATGTTTCAATCCTCTTCGAGGTTTAGTGGTTTTTCAACCTTAAGTGAGTTGGCCGGGGCTCGGGGGTTCGAAAGGTTTCAATCCTCTTCGAGGTTTAGTGGTTTTTCAACCGCAGATCACCGAGCTCCTCGATGTGCCGTATCAGGTTTCAATCCTCTTCGAGGTTTAGTGGTTTTTCAACAGGAGATCAACAAGTACTATGCCGAGCTGAAGAAAGGGTTTCAATCCTCTTCGAGGTTTAGTGGTTTTTCAACCTCCGATATCTTTGAGCCATCGTTCGAAGTCCTTGTCGTGTTTCAATCCTCTTCGAGGTTTAGTGGTTTTTCAACTCAACGGGAAAGGATTAACTAGCGTGCTAGCACGTTTCAATCCTCTTCGAGGTTTAGTGGTTTTTCAACAGCGGGTGTTTTATGGTCATCTGGGACGAGGTTTAAGCCCCATGTTGCGAGCACCTCTGAAAAACTTGTAGATACTACCTTTTTGGCTTTTGCAAAAACCATAAAAAACCCGTCTCCGACGCTTGCGAGCATCTCTTAATGGGAAAAAGCCCTTTTTGCGTCTAGGACAACTCTATCACAATTTTATCCTTCGGGTGCTTAGTTCTTCGCAAGGTTTTGCAAGACCCTTTTGATATTCAAATTGTTTTGTCACCTCAGGGTGTGACAGACATTTTTAATACTTGTTTTGGCGTTAGGGATAACGTCAGCATGCAATAGGCCTATTTGCATAAGAGTTCGCTTTCTCCCTTGGTACCAGGAGAAACCAGGAAGGAGTGACGCTATGCGTAGGCTTTTAATTTTGGCTTTGCTTATCTTTGGGCTTGCTGCGATTAGCTCCCCGGTTTTAGTGGCCGGGTCTAGCGGTTCAGTTGTAACGATAGCAGGTAGTGACGATTACGATACGGGCGGCGGTTAGGCGCTAGGGTGGGGATGCTTAAGCATCCCCGCTTCTTTTAGTAGTGAAAGCGTTAGTATTGCCGCTTCTGAGGCGTTCAGTTCAAGCCAAGCGGTGTTATCTGGTAAAGGGGAGAGACTGATAAACGACTGCCTATCCTTATAAAACATATGGTCTGATTTATCTGCACAGAAGCTATAAAGACATTTTTGAAAGTCTAGGGTTGGCAGCTCGCTTAGGGCATGCAATATACCAATGAGGTGTTGCAATATGAGTGGTTCGCTTTGCGTCCAGTGGGATTTTTGCAGACTTTCGGCATAGTAATGCAGTGCTGCCCGGGGTTCGCTTGCCAGCAAAGAAATTTCTGCTAGTGTTGTGAGTGCCCGGCTTTCTTTAGCAATCAGCTTTTTAGCATTTATTTCATCAAGGGCTGTTTGGCATTCTTGTTTAGCCCGCTCAACATGCTCCTCATAAGCATAGAGGCTTGACAGCTTTAGCTGGCTAAGCAAGGCCCAGTGGGTCAGGTTTAATTCTTGGGCTCGAGCAAAGGCTTGCTCGAGCTTAATTCGTGCTCTAAGCAAGTCACCCATGTCCAGCGCCAGCCAACCACCTATGTATAAGCACCAAACGACCTTCGTTTGTTTAACTTGCTTGCTAAATATGGCTTCTGCACTGGCAAGACGGCTTTGTGCCAGGGCATAATCTCCGCGTTTGATGGCGTTAATAGCTAAGTTTGCCATGGCTGTGGCGGCCTCACCCGAGTCCTCTTTGACAAAACACAAGACCTTCTTAAAGATATTTTCTGCCTCGGTAAACTGCCCTAGTGAATCGTGCGCCGCGCCCAGAGTGTTTAGGCATGTTTCCTGTTCATCACTGCCGTCGGGCAAGCTTGCAAGGATTGCTTGCGCTTCATTGATGGCCTCTTTATAACGCCCTAGACGCAGCAAAAACCAGGAATGACTTGCCTTTAAAAACAACAGGAAATCGCTTTGGGCACGGTGTTGCAGAGTATTTTCCAGCAGCTCGAGCCCTTGGTTGGGTAGGGCTAACAGATCACAGAGGCGTTGCAAGGCACTTACACGCTTTGCTAACTGCTCTGTCCACCCTTGTTGCGTGGCGTGATTCCAGGCCAAGACGAGATTTGGCAGGTCGTTTCGTAAATTCTTTGTCGCCTTATCCTTAAGTGCCTGGTCTGTGTGAACGATATTTCCTAGTTCTGACAAAAAATAGCGTGCGTGTTTATCAGCAAGTGTATCCGTGGGTTTATTTTGCTCTAGAAGATACTGGGCAATAAGCGGATGCAGGCTGTATCTGTCTCCGTCAAAATCAAGCAGTGAGGCGTCTATAAGACTCTTGAGCTGTTGTAGGTTCGCTGCCAAAATAGCCTCTGCAGCTTCAAGACTAAAGCCATTTTTAAAGATGCCAAGTTGTGTAAAGACTTTGGCAACATCCTCAGCCAGCAAGGCATGCGAGAGATCAAACGCTCCTTTGATGCTTATAGAAGGGGATTCAAGCAGGTCTAAATTGTTTTGCAGGTGCTCTAAAAGGTTTGCTAGGGGCAAAACTGTTAACCAGCCTGCTGCCAGCTTAATAGCTAGTGGAACACCAGCTAAATACCGGCAGAGTTCTGCTAGTAGCGGTACATCTTTATCGTGAAACTGAACCCCTCGTTTGCTCGCCTCGCTCAGGAGCAATTTGCCGGAGGTGACCCGGCTGAGTGTTATTAGAGAGTTCGCTTCATTAGGTACGCTCAGCCCTTTGAGTGTCAAAACTTTTTCCGGCTCGAGCCCCAGTCGTTCGCGAGAGGTCACCAGGATGCCCAGTTTGGGGCAGTCACGCAGTAGTTGCATAACTACAGTTTTCAGCCTAAGAAAGGGTTCGAAGTTATCAAACACCAGCAGTAGGCTCGAGCTCTTTAAGGTTTCGAGCAATCGCTCTACTGGCAAGGCCATTTCCAGGGCCTCGGCCAGTGTCCGCCACAACAATTCAGGTGTTGCGTCTTGGGGCAAGGATGTCAGAGAAACAAAACACTGCTCTTCAAAGAGACTAGAAGCCTGCGGCATAAAGGCTTTTGCCAACTCGGTTTTACCGATACCGGCCAGACCCGTTACGGTGACTAAACGCGCATTCGCCAAATAGAGTTTGCTTAGCTCGTTTAATTCGGCATCTCGTCCGATCAGACTTGCTGGAGACGTTTGCAACGACTGCCAACTGTTCGGCAGTACTTGTATTATTGGAGAATTGTGGGTTTCTAATGCAAGTTCGCTTAACTTATCTGCTTTGTGCTCGAGCCCTAAAGGCAGCAGCAGATGATAGAGCCGTGTCAATGTCCTCATAGAAGGCCAGGCAAGATCATGCGGCAGGTTAATAGCCTGCACAACGTAGTCTCGGGACGTATCTAAATTGCCCCTAGTTAAGTTTTCCTCTGCTAAGACCAAAAGGCTTTGCAGAAAGCTTGTTTGCAAGGCCGAACGATACTCACTAACCCACTCTTCCAGTTCTTCGCCAAGTCGCACCCGCTTGCGCTCGAGCCCATGTAGGAACATCCCACCATAAAGCCCCACTGCCTCTTCATAATGCTGATTATCAACCGCTCGTTGAAACCTGTGGACATCCGTGCCCACATAGCTTGCCAGAAACTCCCGCCTTGGCTCCACAAGATTGGGGCTGACCATTTTTAGACGCCGTAAAGCTTCGGACAGACTTTTACTGTGTTTTCCACTGGGAATGTGCGACCAGAACAAATCCTTAATTTCACCACGCGAGCGCTTGCCAGCAAGTGCAAGATAGGCCAGTAAAAGCAGCGGTTGAGGTTCTTTAAAGTCACTGCCCTCGAGTCTTAAGCCACCAAGCGTGTGAAGCCGCATATTGCGTTTATAGCATGTTCCTTTTGCTTTCGTTGGAATGTCGTTGGATATGTTTCTGCTAAACCATCTTATGACTTTGCTGATGAGCTTTTCGGTTAGTTGCAAATGGTTTTTGTATCCAGAGGGTGTGACAAAACTTTTTTACCCTAAAACCATGAAAGACTTTGTCATTGCGCCGACTTGTTCCTACCACACTCAACTTGAAAAACCGCGCCACCAAAGTAAAACACCACAATATGCATTTGAAGCGTTCTTAAGAGAGTCACAAGTACCAACTGGAGTATCAAAAAATGGCCCAGTCTAGATTTAATGATTATAAAAAGCTCTTTCGGGAAAAGAGCACTTGGCACTGGCAAGAAATAATGGACCGCCTGGGCATAGCCAGAAACAGTGTCTATAGATTGCGTAATCAACTGCGCGACAAAGAAGGCATCTGGTTAGAGGAGCACATTTTTAACAAAGATGTGCCCAGAGGTCATTTCCGTTGGCCCAGCGACACCCCTAATGAAGACCATCTCAGCATCAGCTTAAGACCAGCAGAAATCGACGCCTTAAAAACAGCCGTCGAACGGATGGAAAATGTCACACCGCTCGTCAAAACGGCATTAAAAAAGCTGGTCAAAAGCAAAGCTATTGCCAAAAAGTTCAACAACGAGCCCATTTTGGTAACACCTTTGGCCGATAACTACACAGCAGATAAACTCTTTGAGCGTGTCAGCAAAGCTATAAGAGACAGGCGCAGCGCACAACTTAGTTATGAAAACGCAGCAGGTCAAACAAAAACATATAAGTTTGACAGCTACGTTCTTATTCCTAGTGACCAACATTTGCACTTAGTCGGAGAAAGCCATAACAGCATAAAAGCAGGCTACCGAAAACCAATCACCCTGCGGCTGGATCAGATCAAAGAATTCACCTTGCTAAAAGATAAATTCAAAAAGCCAAAATTTGACGCCCAAAGCTATGCCAGCAAGGAATTTGGACCATTTAAAGCAGAGGGAGAACCAGTAAAGATTAGGGTGCAATTCGGCCCTGAAAAAGCAGGCTATATCAAAAGGACAAAAAGGCACAAAACACAAAAAGTGACCATTCAAAAAGACGGTACTGCCCTTTGGCAGATCAACGCGCCTTTAACCGAGGCGCTTGTTCACTGGATTGTCAGCTATGGCCCGCATGCCAAGGTTGTAGAGCCGGTGGAGCTAAAAGAGCAAGTGGTTGATTGGGCGAGAGGATGTTTAGAAGTAAATGGTTAAAGGAATTATTGGGTTCAGAAAATTCGAAAGCTCTGTTTGATTTTCCTGAAGGAGACGTTTAAGCTCATGGTGATTCAGGGCTACAGTTTAGAGGAAAACCCCATTAAGGAGTATTACGAGCTCGAGTCACAGAAACTTAAAGAGCTATCGATGGATTGGTTAAAAGGAAAGGCAGAGACTTTTGTAATCATCTCTGTTTTTGAAGACATCCTCTTCGAGGTTTTTGTACGTTTCTCTGTTATTGTTTCAATCTTCTGTCGAAGTTGTCTGAATTATATCAGAGATAGTGACCTTAGGCTGTGTCATGTATTCATTGCTTACGTTTCTATGTTATTAACCCTTGCAAAAACAACTGCTCTCATTTATAATTCCATAAAGCAGGCCGGGTTTGTGCCTACCAAGCATTTAGCAAACCCAGCCTGTGCAACTCAATCCTTCACTGAGAGGAGTGAAGAATTTCGTCCATGGAATTATATAACTTTGATCTTCATTCGTTACTTCAAGAGTTTACGACAGAGGTACTTAATAGCCTCAAGGAAGACCTCTCCCCTAAACAACTGGCTTGTGTTGAAAACAAGTTGCAAAAGCTTGAAATTAAGAAGCTCTTTGAAATTTTCGAGCAGGAATCATACGGAATTGATTCATAAATTTATTTATAGCGAAGTGTATTATGAAACTTAAACTCCTCGAAACTTGGTCAAAACACTACATGGGAGAGCTTGACTTTGGACTACCCGAAGGTTGGAAACTAGCAACCCACCAAAAAGAGGTTTATGACGCTCTGCATAACCCTGATATTGACGTTGTCTTTGATACAGCTATGACCGGGGACGGTAAAAGTTTAGCTGCTTACCTACCTATATTACGTCCCTTTGTAAAACGATTAGGAAACGCTGTTGTTGCCTATCCCACCAATGAACTGATACGTGACCAAGAAAGACAGGTTCAAAGTTACCTACGTGACTTTTCATTTGACCTAGACTTTCAAAAGATTAGTGGGGAAACCATAGGAAAAATAGCAGGAGACAACGAAATATCACGCTATGAAGCTATCAAAGATCTGATTTTTAGGCAAAAACTCGTACTTACCAATCCAGATGTTTTTAACCTCATTGAGAGTTTTGCCTATACAAGCCCTATAAATCCAGCAACGCTTGCCCAGCAATTTTCCAATCAATTCCGCTATGTC
This sequence comes from Trueperaceae bacterium, assembly GCA_030147925.1. Classification (GTDB taxonomy): domain Bacteria; phylum Deinococcota; class Deinococci; order Deinococcales; family Trueperaceae; genus JASBUK01. The sequence continues at coordinate 15,941 of JASBUK010000039.1, read as the reverse complement.
GTCTTTGATGAGTTCCATATTTTTGCTGCGCCTCAGATCACCACAATTATTGACGCCATGTTGTTTATACGAGCCAACGGTAATAAAAACTTCCCCACCAAGTTTTTGTTCTTATCTGCAACGCCCAGTGAAATTCTTAAAAGTGCGCTAGAAAAAGCAGAATTCAGATACAAAATTATCACAGGAAGCTATAAACATGGGATTGAGCCAGAAGGTGATTACCGAAGTGTTTTGCAGAAAGCAACCCTTGAGCTAGATCTCTGTGAATCAAATATAGGCGGCATCCTTGGTTGGGTAGAAACAAACCTTGAAAGAATTAAAACGTTTTACAAAGACCATCCTGGCAGCAAAGGGTTAATAATTTGCAACAGTGTTTTTACCGCCAAAAAGCTTTACGCCTATTTGCAAATAGCTTTGCAGAGCACAAGCATTTCCCTTGGTGAAAATACAGGTCTAACAGGCAAAGTAGAAAGACAAAAATCCCTAGAACAAGACCTCGTGGTTGCCACTTCTACGGTAGATGTTGGTGTTGATTTTCGCATCAATTTTCTTATCTTTGAATCGCTTAATGCTGGCTCGTTTATTCAGAGACTAGGACGTCTAGGTAGACACAAAGGATTTAGCCCTTACCAAGCCATAGCTTTATTGCCCCAATTCCTTATAGAACGCTTTAGCCAACATTATCAAGATGGGCAAAACATAGACCGCTGGTCATTTTTTCACAATCTCAAAGAGGTTAAAGAAGATAGAGCGGAGCAAATTTTTCCATCAGAGCAAGAATTCACTCCTTACGCTAACCGCTGGGGAGGAATCAAGGCCTATCAGCGAGTTGGCAAACTAAACAAATATGGCGGTAAAGACAAATACCAAACCCTTATTCGGCGTTACCAACCAATTGCCTTTCAAGTCTTCCGTGTTACGAGCACAACGCAAGCACGTGCGCGCAACCTCAAACCTGCTGTCAACACAGAACTCCTTTCTTTTCGTGGGGCAGGGCATATGGACGTCTGGACATACGACCCAATAGCTAAAGCCATTAATTTCGTAAATGTTCTAAGGCTTTTAGCAGGTACAGAGTTTTCCTTAATAAGTAAGCAAGAAGCCAAAAAGATCGCTGCTGACTATGGCATACCCTTTTACCCAAGCTATTTAGGACTTTATGCCCAAATTCATGGTTACAAAGATGGGTATGACTTTGTGCAGCTGATTTATCAAGATGATTTTGCATCTGATGGCAACGCTTTTAACCACGCCACAGATCGTTTTGGCTTTGCACTTGAAGCGGCACATCCTGACATTCGTAAGGTGAGCCAAGCCCTTAGCAACAAACCACTTTGTACCTGCGTTTGCGACAAAAACCTGAGCGGTGAGAGCCCTAGAACTGTCCAGCGACTATTGCATCTGCCACCACTCTTTAGTTTGGCTCGAGTCATTGACCAAACCAATGCGGGCTACACTGTTGCCTTTGGTCATGAGGCTCTACTTTTAGATAGCTTAATCTATCGTCGCAGAATTGATGACTTTGCCATTATTTGAAGGGAGGATATATGGACGACCATGACGAAGAAATTTTAGTTAATCCTGATTTTGAGAACTGGCAAGAACCCTCAGCAATCAAACCTTATGAGCAGGTGCAAAAACCACCTGTGGCCAAGCTCATTCTTGACACACTACAAGATGCCCCCAAAGCACTAGAAGACTGGGTAGAACATGTCGTACCCAATCTGCTCAGTGTTTTATCCCTTTATAACGCGAAAGGCATGAGTGAAGTAGAGGCGACGCGGTTTTTGGCAAAAACAGACTTCAAAACGAAAGAGGCAAGAGCCAGAGCTTTCAAAACGCTAACAGAAATGCCTGATCAAAGCCTTGCCGTCCATACCATCAACGCTACACTTGGAGCGTGGACAGTCGTTTTGTTAGCAGGGCTAAGTGACTTCGAACAACGTCTTTATTTGGCGGGAATAACGCTTCATGACCTTAACAAAATGCTTGGGGCAAACTTACGCTTACAAGGAGAGCAAAAGGTAGCCTATGAAGCTGCTTTTAAAGCTTGGGCAAATCGGCTTGGCGTGTGGCGACTTGTTGATAAAAGACACTGGGCAGATGTAGCTTTTCTAGCGCAAAATGCGGAAGCGGTTAGAGGAGAAAACCGCACACTGTCTAACTACGATGCTTTGCAAACTCCACCAGAAGAGTTAGAACCGATTACTGATTTCGTTCGTCTGGCAGATCTTTTGGCGGGTATCGCTAAACACCCAGACGATGTCCTAACCATGAGGCAAGGTGATACGGTTAAAGAAATTATTCGCCGTGTTCTTCGTGGAAACTACAACTTGCGCTATCACAAAACCGCAGATAACAGAGGTTTAATTACTCAACTTATTCACAACGCTGTTTTGGAACAGGCTAAGCAAAATGGCTGGATTCCCTTTCTTTACTTTCCCAACGGGGTTACTTACCTAGCACCTAAAGATACCGCTGAGCTTGATTTGCAAGCTATCCCTAAACAAGTCAGGGAAAGCCTTGTGGAATCCGTTGCTGACAAATTAGGACAACTGGTAACTCGAGCACCTACAGGTATGCGCTACAAGCCCGAATTCATTGAATTGCTAACACCCCAAAGGGCTTGTAAGCTGGCAATTCAACGGATTTTAGAAATCATCAGTGATAAAAAACCTCCTGTCACCGAAGATCGAAAAGCTAAAACCGAGCTCCGTAAAGGGGCTACCGTTGCCCTTGATTTTGACTACGGCGCATCCTTAAATGCCGATAGGCTTGCTGAGGGCTTATTCGGTTTGTCAAAAATCATTTTTGATTACTACGGAGGTGATAGAGAGGCTCATGGTGAATCTCTTATTCGTGCCCTGGGTATGGAAGATTTAATAGGAGCTTTTAGATCTGTTGAATTTACGGGCGGTGTGGGTTATCCGTGGTACTACATTGGGGGGCATTACCTAAAACGCAATCCTGGCTTAGATACCAATGATACTGAAAGCGTGATGCAAATCGCTGTTGAGCAGGTGTTGAATTACCTTGGTGAACCTCAGAGGGAACCGCCATTTGGCTTTTTGGAAAACTATATTGCCCAAACACTCGGTACAGGTACAAACCGTGAAGCATGGAGTTTCTTTGGTGAATTAGAGCGTTATGTCATGAACAAGAAACCGCGCAGTAGCAAACGAATTTGTGCCATTTGCAATAGTGCCTTTGAAGTGCGGGAGGATTTTTCTAGTTATTCAAACAAAAAGCTTGTTGGTGCCAAAGTCCCATCTGGCCGTGGTATCTGCCAGGTGTGTCAAGCAGAAAATCTACTACGCCGCTTTACCCTTGGCAAAGACATGCTTTCTGATGACGGCACGAAGTTTTTACACCTTTACCCAACCTATTTCTTTACGCCCATAACTGCCAAGGTTATGCAGATTGCTTATCAAACTTTTAAGCAAGCGACCTTTGCTGAAATAGCCAAGCCTTACCAACAAGCAGATTATGACCTAGGTGCAATTATTCACTCAGATGTTTTTCAAATTTTAGAAACAGATAACCCCAAACGTAGACTTGACCGTGTGAATTATCCCAAAGGGCAAATGTACGGATATTACATACTGGGTGTTCCTTATCTCGGACGCGATCCAACGGACACTGAAAGTTGGGTTATGCCAGCACTGCTGGGGATGGTATCCCCTCTGTTATTCGGTACAAAAGCCGTTATTAGCGAATCAATGTTGCCACTTTATACAAGTGGCGCAGATTTCCCTGAAACGGTCATTTTGGATGCACCGCATAGTTTCTGGCAACATGGCATAAAGAAAACGATTTTTCGACTTGATGAGCTCGAGCGAAGTTTACACGCTACACTTGCCCTTTACGGCTTAGTTAGCGAAGCCTACAAGGACAAAAAAGGTTACACCATTTGGAATCAACTCGGGTCTGTAGCACGTGGCCTCGATTCTGACCCGTTGGCAATTTTTGACTATGCTGATCGCATCAGTTCCCAACAATCAAAAGGCAAAGCGAACGTTACTACTACCGATGGTATGTCACCTTGGCTAGCTACAAGGCTCATTACCTATTACGAGGCGGTAACTGACTTTTACCAAACTTATTCCCTAGGAGGTAAATCACGAATGGGATTAATTCAGGAAACGGTAGATAAATATGCCAAGTTTTACAGGGCAAGAGGTTCGAGTTCTGCTTATGCAAGATTACGCCCTTTAGATGATGCAATCAAAGTCATTTTAGCTTCACCAACTGAGGAGCATCTTGATAAGGACAGTCTTCATCTTGAGATTGTTGGTTCACTCATGGCTTATTTAGGCAGAATTCGTGACAGAGATGCTTCTATCACAGGCACGATTCCTAAAGGCATGTGGAGCGATGAGGTTTTACTACCTGCGGTAAGTGACTTTGCAACCCATGTACTAGACAAAGTGTTTGGTGAATTTGCAAAAGGCGATAGGGCGATTTTAAGAAAGCAACTCAACAAGTTTAAGAATGGTTGCGAAGCCTATTATGTTCTCAACTACGGTAGAAGAGTCAGCGAAGAATCCCCCCAAAACGAAACTCAAGAAAAGGAGATGAATTAAATGTTTAGCGCTTACGAAAAACACTTTCACAAGGAAATTCCCTTACGCCCTAGTGCAAAATACGCTCACATTCTGGTCTTACGAAAAACCGAAAGTTACGCCGTTTTTAAAACAGATGGCGAGTTAAATACCGCCAGAGTAAGTGCAGGTCTTGAAGACAAAACCCAGATTTCACGACTCACCATTTTCAAGCGCAAGCAATCAACCCCTGAACGTTTAACAGGGCGTGAAGTGCTTCGCCGCTATGAATTACTTCCTGTTGATGATGAGTATAACGTTAACTTTACCCCCACCTCGCCTGACTCTGTGATTTATGGATACGCCATTGGGGATTCTGGCTCAGAAAAATCAAAGGTCTATGTTGATACGGCCTTTTCACTGACAAGCTATGACACTTCACACGAGACTATGACACTTAACGCACCCTACGAAGATGGCACTATGACTCGAGGTGGCAGCACGACTAATCGCTTTAGCGAACAAGATCACGTTGTTCCTGAAATCTATTTCCCAAGTGTTGTTACAGTGCGAGATCCAACTCAAAACACCCTTGCCTATGTTCTAAACAACATTCTGCGCACGAAGCGTTATGGTGCTCAAACAACGCGCACAGGACAAGTGTCCAACCAGATTGTGGGCTTGATTTTTGCAGATGGTGAGATATTCAGTAACTTAAAACTTGTTCAGGCCATGCATGACCTGTTAGCAACTAACAAAAACCTAAGTGAAGGTTCAGCAATGGAGCAGACAGCCTACGACTTGATTAAGCAGGATGGAGTTATTTTTGAGTTTGTTAAGGGGGATCAACTTGAGTCTCTGTTAGTTAACCTAAACACCACCATTACCAATGAAGAAAATCTCAAGACATTTTTAAGTAGTCTTTATAAAGAAACTAGTGACTATGCTGGTCGAGCAGGGAACACAGATAAAAAGAAAAGCTAAGTTATGTATGCCTATCACTTAGACATCCGCCTGCACGACCTAATGTACTATGCCTCTCGTGAGCTTGGGCGTATGTACATTAGCGAACGCTACATCCACAACTATGCTCTTACCTATGCTTTGGGTTTGGCACGTAGTTCCTACCACGACAACGTGCAAGTACCCAACTATCGGAAAGAGTTAGAGGTGCTAAACGAGTCAGGGGTATACATTACTCCTGCCAAACCCTTAAGCGTAACGACTTCTGCCCATACTTTTAAGTTTGCGGATACACGTTATCAGGTCAAAATGGAACAGTCCAGCGTTAACATCCCTACCTTTGGGCGTATTAGGGAAGTAAATCCTGAATCCTTGTACGAAGCATATGTGTTCTCAGATGTAAAACTCGATCTTCCCAAATGGATACGTTTGGGTAAATGGATGAGCAAAGCATCTGTAAAAACAAGAGAAGTTGAGCTAAGTGAAAGTCACAAATTGTTTAAGACGTTACATCCATTAAATGGGCTTGATCTTCCTTTTCGTGCCAATCTTTATGACCTTATCAACATGCCGCCTGTTTCACTTATTGACAACGCAAGATTTGAAGGGGAGTGCTATACGTTAAAGCTAGGTGAGAATGAGACAAGGGACTTTCCCAAGGGCATGAGGTATATCTTCTAATGCCTCACGCCTTCCTCCTCCACCTCAGCCCCAGCAAACCCACCCCTCGTCACAAAAACCTGCACCAGTACACGCAGGGGCTTTTTTATCATTTATTGGAGCGCATTGACCCTGAGCTGAGCGCGGCAGTACATGCCGCAAAACGAAATCCCTTTACCCTCTGGGCTAAAGAGCAGCGTGAGGGCGTCATGTTGCGGGTGAGCGTTCTGGATGATGCGCTGTTTCAACCCCTTTTGCGGGTGGTGTTAGAGGAGTCGCTTTCAGGGCTCGAGCTCGGTCAAGACAGTTATCGCGTGGCGCGCGTTTTGGCAACACCTGAGGGTCACCCGGATGCAGGCTACCTAAGCTGGCAAGAGATATTGTCTGCCCAGCCAACTAACAGGCTCGAGCTTCACTTTCTAAGCCCTACGGTGTTTGCGACCTCCAAAGCATCCAAGCGGCTTTATACCCCTTTGCCGCAACCAGACTTGCTGCTAAAAAGTTTGTTCGAGTCGTTTCAGCACTTTTCCCCACAACCCTATTCCGCAGCGGAAAAAGCCGCTCTGCAAGAGGTTTTTTCTACTTATACCGTTATTAGTTCGCACAGTATAAAAACCCGCTTGCATCTTGCCGGTAAGCAGCCTCTCACGGGTTTTGTCGGCACGGCCTCGTTGCGCTATATAGAACATGCCGCGCAGGTCATGTGCGCGTTGGGTCGCTTAAAGCAACTCATGTTTTTTTCCGGCGTGGGTGCTAAGACCTCCTATGGCATGGGGCAACTGAGGTAAGCCTTTCGTTGGAACTTTGTTGGAATGCTGCTTTGTAAACTCAGGGCAGCCAAGAACTTCCGGTTTCTATGGGGGTGGTTTTTTGGAATATCTTCCTGTCAGCAAAATAAACACGGTGGTGTTTTGTCCACGGCGCTATTACATCGAGCATGTTATGAGTGAGACCGTTACCAATCATCATCTTATTGAAGGCTCGAGCCTTCACGAACGCAGCACACGCAGCGGCGAAGGAATCTGGGTCTGGAGTGATCGTTTGGGGCTGAGTGGCATTTTGGATCAGCTAACACGTGAGGATGGACATTGGGTGATTACGGAACTGAAAAAGGGTTATCTGGCCGAGCACCAGAGTGACATGGTGCAGCTTTGTGCGCTGGCCATCTGTTATGAAGAAAGCTATGGCGAAACGCTTGACTACGGCTATATTTACTATGAACGCACCCGCAGACGCCTAAAGGTCAGTTTTGACGCGTCCCTAAGGCAAAGTGTTGATGAGGCTGTTGAGCAAATGCGGGAACTATCAGCGCAAACACACTATCCTCCAGTTACAGAAAATCCCAACAAATGTCAGGGTTGCAGTGTGAAAGAAGCCTGTCAACCGGGGCTGTTTCGCAAGCGCCGGGCTTCCTGGCGAGTCGTAGGGGATGGCTGATGGGAACTCTGTATGTGCTCGAGCCAGACGTGTACATCTCCAAAGATGGGGGCGTGCTGCGGGTTGCTCGTAGAGCAGGCCGGGAGGTTTTGCTCGAGCGCCCGCTTGCCCACGTGAGTGACGTAGTGATTTTGGGGCGTGCCACCATGACCTCATCTGCTATTCAGGCCTGTACTCAACAAGGCACGGCCATTCATTATCTGACTCGCACCGGTTCATACATTGCCCAGCTTGCGCCCATAGAAAACAAAAATGTGCCCATGCGGATAAAGCAATATGAAGCCTATCTCAATAACCCTTGGAAGCACCAGCTCGCCCGCCGTTTTGTGGAAGGCAAGGTGTCAAATGCCATTGTCTTTGCGCGGCGAGGTGGGGCAGAGGTTAAAGACTTGCTGGCTCTTTTAAAAGACATCCAACGTTGTGAAGATACCGATTCACTTAGAGGGTTCGAGGGCAATGCCGCACGGCTTTACTTTGCCCTTATCAAAGACAAATTCCCCGAACACTTTGCCCCCGAATCCCGTACAAAACGCCCCCCACGTGACCCGGCCAACAGCCTCTTGTCGCTGGCCTATACCTTTTTGGCCAAGGAATGCCAGGCAGCACTACGCATTGCCGGGCTGGACCCCTATGTAGGCTATTTACACGAGGCCAAGTATGGCAGACCCGCATTAGCACTAGACCTAATGGAAGAGTTTAGGGCTATCCTGGCTGATTCTGTAACCCTTAGCCTGTTTAACCGGGCTATGGTTACCGAAGAGATGTTTGAAGACAGCCAGGGCTATCCAACCCTGACAGATGACGGCTTTAAGCAGTTTCTAAGAGCTTGGGAAGATCGCTTAAGTCAGCAAGTCACCCACCCTTATCTAAAGCAAAAGTTTGATTACCGTCAGGTGATGTTGGCCCAGGCTCGCATTTTGGGCAAACACCTTATGGGTGAGTTGCCCGAGTATTTGCCCTTTAGTGTTCGCTGATGTATTACCTGGTTATTGCCTACGATACGCCAAACGATAAAAGGCGCAACAAGATTGTCAAAGTCCTTAAACGTTTTGGTGAAAGACGACAATACAGCTTATTTGAGGCTCGAGTCACTCGTGACCAGCTAGCAACGCTAAAAAGAGAACTCGTTAGGCACACAGATGAAGCCGAAGATACTCTGGCGATTTATTTTCTGCCACCAGATAGTCTAAAGAGAACCTTCAGGATTGGACACAGCGCACTAAAGCCCCTAGAGGAGCCCGACTTTGTTTAGCAGTTGAACTTGCTTTTAACCTCGTAGAGGATTGGAATATTCATCCAGGCTTGACCTTTTGTAATGGTGGCGGGCTATGCTGAGCCTATGGAGCCGTCGGCTATTGGCAAGCGCAAGTTAAAACACGTACAGGTCTGCCTGGATTATCCGGTTGAATACCAAACGCGCACAGCAGGTTTCGAGCGCTTTGACTTGCCCTATAAAGCTTTGCCTGAGACCGATCTGGCCGAAATTGATATGCGGGTGAGTTTTCTTGGCAAAACCTTGGCTGCTCCCTTTTTGATTGGGGCAATGACCGGTGGGGCAGAGCTATCCGCCACTATCAACAAAAATTTGGCTTTAGCAGCGCAGCAGCTTGGGTTGGGCCTGATGCTTGGTTCGCAGCGGGTGATGCTCGAGCAAAGTAAAGCTCGCAGTTCTTTTATGGTCAGGCGTTATGCTCCAGATGTTTTGCTGATTGGCAATTTGGGTATAGCACAGCTTAACAAGGGCTATGGCGCCGCCGAAGTGATGAGCGCCATCGAACTGATTGAAGCAGACGCTTTGGCTTTTCACAGTAACCCTTTGCAAGAGGCGTTGCAAGAAGACGGGGACAGGGATTTCTCGGGCTTAGTTAAGAAACTGGCTGAGCTTGTGCCGACAGTGCCCTATCCAATGCTGTTAAAAGAGGTGGGGCACGGCCTCAGTGTTCAGGTGGCGCAAAGTGTTAAAGACGTTGGTTTTGCCGCTCTGGATGTGGCCGGAGCCGGAGGTACCTCCTGGGCAAAGGTCGAGGATTATGTTAACTATGGCGAGGTTCGGAATCAAGACCTAACGGAGTGGGGTATACCGACGGCCACGGCACTTAAAGATATTCGCAAGGCCTTACCGCAAATGCCTTTGGTGGCTTCCGGCGGGATTCGTTCGGGTTTGGATGCTGCCAAGGCGCTGGCTATGGGTGCACAGGCGGTGGCGGTGGCTCGTCCGCTATTAAAACCGGCTTTAGAGTCGGCAGAGGCGGTGGTGGAGTGGCTCGAGCACTTTCTCTGGGAGCTTAGAGTGGCCATGCACTGCGCCGGAGCAAAAGATATAGCCAGCTTGACAAAGCTTAAATTGCTTAAGCGCCTTTAGCCAGCTTTGATTAGACCGTGAACAGCATACACAAGCGTTAGGCCGGTTAGAATACGCTATGGACTTAAAACTAGATGGAAAAATTGCTTTGGTCACAGGTGCTTCGCAAGGTATTGGTTTGGCGGTGGCGCGGTCTTTGGCCGCCGAGGGCGCAAGGTTGGTTCTGAGCGCACGCAATGAGGCTATATTGGATGGAGCCGTCGAAGACATCCGCTTGCATGGTGGCGAGGCAGTGGGTTTTAATGCCGATGTGAGCCGAGCTGAGAGCATCGACGAACTATTTGACAAAACACGTCTGCGTTTGGGCAACCCCGACATTTTGGTAGTCAATTCCGGGGGGCCTCCTGCTGGTTTGCCAACTAGCTTAACCGATGAGGCCTGGGCACGCGGCTACGAGCTAACCTTAATGTCGGCGGTGCGTTTGGCAAGAGCTGCCCTGCCACATATGCGGCAGCAGCACTGGGGACGCATTATTAATATCACCAGTCTGTCGGTAAAAGAGCCGATTCGCAATTTGACGCTGTCAAATGCTTTCCGTGCAGCAGTAACAGGCTTTGCTAAAACGCTGTCAACCGAGCTGGCCAGCGAAGGCATCACGGTTAATAACGTGGCGCCGGGTTATACCGACACCGAACGCTTAAACGAACTCTTTAAAAGTGCTGCGGACAAGCAGGCGCTTATTGAGCGTATTCCTGCCAAACGTTTGGCTACACCTGAGGAGATTGCCGCCGCCGCAGCATTTTTAGCTTCAGAGCAAGCAGCTTATATCACCGGCCAGACTTTGCTGGTTGATGGGGGAGTGGTCGGCGGTTTGTTATAGGCTTTTAAACGGAATTGACATTAGGACTCAAATACTTGAGTTCTTTTTTTGTACCAAAAACTTGTACCGAGTACAAGTTTTTGAAGTATACTTAAATTCACAGTAAAGTTTGTTACACAGTTCGCAATTAGTTTTACGCTTCCAGACAGTGCCCAGACAAAGCAAGAAAGCAAGGAGGAAAAAATGGCAGTTAGCGACAAGCAGATTCAGCCCAAAAAAGGCGGTAGTTTTTTAATCGAGCGCCATGAGGCCGAGAGCATTCTCATTCCCGAGGCTTTTAGCGACGAGCTAAAGATGATGGCCCAGGCCGCCCAGCAATTTGTCGAGCGGGAAATAAAACCGGACTTTGAAGAGCTCGAGCAACTTTCCTATGAACTTTCCGTACAGAAGATACGCAAGGCTGGAGAACAAGGGCTTTTAGGTATCGACGTGCCGGAAGCCTACGGCGGGCTTGACATAGAAAAGGCTGCCTCGATGCTGGTCACCGAAAAGATAGCCGGAGCCGGTTCGTTTAATGTCACCTTTAACGCGCATACCGGTATTGGCACCTTGCCGCTGGTTTATTTTGGCACTCCTGAGCAACAAGAGAAATACTTGCCCAAGCTGGTTACGGGCGAAATGGTTGCCGCCTACTGCTTAAGCGAGCCGGGCAGTGGCTCGGATTCACTTGGCGCCAAGACCAAGGCGATCTTGAACGAAGCAGGCAGCCACTACGTTTTAAATGGCACCAAGATGTGGATTAGCAACGCGGGTTTTGCTGACCTGTTTACAGTCTTTGCCAAAGTCAATGGCGAGCAGTTCACGGCGTTTTTGGTAGATCGGGACACGCCCGGGCTTAGCTTTGGCGCCGAAGAGAAGAAGATGGGCATCAAGGGTTCCTCGACAAGACAGGTGATCTTGGAGAATGTAGCCGTTCCTAAAGAGAACGTGCTGGGTGAGATTGGCAAAGGACATATCATTGCCTTCCAGATCCTTAATATAGGGCGCTTAAAGTTAGCCGCCGGTGCGGTTGGCGCCAGTAAGGAAATGATCCGCCTGGCTTCTGGTTACGCCCAAGAACGCGAACAGTTTGGCACTGCGATTGCCAACTTTGGGCTTATCAAGGAAAAAGTCGGCAAGATGAATGCCGACACCTTTGCTGTAGAGAGCGCGATATATCGCATGACCGGAGCTTTAGATGAGCGTTTAGCCGGTGCAGAAAGTCCAGCGGAAAAGCTCAAAGCCATCGACGAATACGTGGTGGAGTACAGCTTTATCAAGGTCGAAGGTTCTGAAATTCTAGATAACACCATTGACGAAACCCTGCAAATTCACGGCGGTAACGGTTTTAGCGCTGAGTACCCGATTGAACTGGCCTATCGCAATTCGCGCGTCAACCGCATCTTTGAAGGCACAAACGAGATCAACCGCTTGCTCACCACCGGTCAACTCCTAAAACGTGCCATGAAAGGCAAGCTCAACTTGTTGCCGACGGCGCAAGCAGCCATGGCTGGTTCGGCTGTGACTGAACTTGATGCCCCTGAGGCCCTAAAAGACGCCTATCTGGCCGTGGAAAACATGAAAAAGGCCACGCTATTAGTATCCGGCATGGGTGCGATGGCCTATATGCAGAACGTTGAGCAGGAGCAAGAGATCATGGCTCGAGCCGCCGATATGATTTCGGCACTTTACCTAGCCGAATCGGCGCTCTTGCGTGCCGAGCGTTTACTAGACACCGCCAAGGGCGAGAAAGCCGCAAGGCTGGCCAAGATTTACACTTTTAACGCGGTGGATCGCCTCCGGGCCTATGGTGCTGAGGCGCTGCGGCGCATTCCGGGTGGTAAGCAAGTGATGGCAAAGCTGCAAACTTATCTGCCTGAGCATGGCGTGGACATAATTGAATTGCGCCGTTTGGCCGCGCAGGATTCTTATGAAGCCAGGGGTTATACACTGGCTTAATGTCATCATGACTAAGAATTGGAACCACAGGATTGTGGATCAGGAGGGCTTTTAGGCCCTCCTGACTTATTATTAATGGCCGACAGCCTTAGAAATCATGACCCTGTGCTGGCATAATGCCTAAGGCCAAAGAGCCAGAGGCGGTAGCCGATAAACAGCAACACTGCCGCCACCACCGGCCCCAACCAAACCAGTACAGTTGTATTGCGACCCAGCAGATAGCTAGCCGGATAGAACGAGGCAAAACCAAAGGGAAGCAGCCAGGTCAGAGCCAGACCAATGGCCTTGTGATAAATCGTCAGCGGAAACTTGGCAAACTCGTTGGTATCGTGCACCGCCCACATTACCGGGGTGGACATGGTCATAAAAAAGGCAGTCACCGAAGTTATGAGGTTGAGTGCCATGAAGATAACCCCACCGCTAACTACGGCCAGCAGTAGATACAGCAAGTTTAGCAATGTCCAGTCAATGCCCAGTGCCACTGAGGAATTGATGACTAGGGCCGCGCCAATTAAGAAGTAGCCAATGCCCTCATGATTAAAACGATCTGCCAGCAGATGAAACAGTGGGTTGATGGGTCGCACCAAAAAGCGATCAAAACCACCCGTACGAATATAAACCTGCCCCAAGGTCCAGAGGTTATCGGCAAACATGTGATTTAGTGACTTGGCAAGCATGAGCAAGCCGTAAATAAGCAAGAGTTCATCCAGTGACCAGCCGTTGAGGTCGGGGATTTGTGACATCACCACCCAGATGGTCAGCAAACCGGCAGTTTGTAAAAAGATAGTGGAGGAGGCGCCGATTAAAAAGTTGGCGCGGTACTCCAGCAGCGTTTTGAAACGCTGTCTGAGAAAGGCCCAGTAGAGAAGCAAATAACGTCGCATCTTCAGCCTCCCTGCACCGTGACTTTGCGTGCGGCCACTCTAGAAACCAGACGAGACAAGAAAAACAAGCCGAGCAACCAGGCAAGCTGAATCAGCCAGAGTCTCGGCGCTGCGGCTAGGGGTGTCACCCCGCTTAAGAGCGAGACTGGCACGTAAAGAGCTTGTGCGAACGGCAGTGCCAGTGCAATGCCGACCAGCCAGCCGGGCATTAATGCCAGCGGAATCAGCGCCCCGCTGAAAAATGTGGCAATGCCTTCATTTAGAACGCTAAGCCCCCAGACCTCGGTGGTGTAGAAGGCCAGACAGTTAAACGCCCAGTTAAAACAGAACAAAATCGCATGACCGAGCAGACCGAAAGCACAAATGCGCCCCAGACCAAAGGGTCATTTGGTAGGCTCAAGTCAAAAACCAGCACTGCAAACACTATCAGTGGCGACTTAAAAGCCAAATCGATGATAAGTTCGCCTAATGCCTCAGCATAAAAGCGTCCCTGAAAGTCCACCGGGCGCAGTAGCTCGAGCACAATATTACCCTCGCGCAGCATCTCGCCAAAACGTAGGATGTCTCGTTTGATGGCCAGTGGCAGCAGGGCTTGAGCCAGCAGAATGTAGTTAAGTGTTTGTTTGAGTGACAGACCCCTCAACTCAGACTGTCCGGCATAAACCGCCTGCCAGAAATAAACAAAAACCACCATGGACATGAGTTGCACGATCAGCTCGGCCCAGACCCAGGCGCTGTAGGCCAGAAAAATTTTGGGAATGTTTAGTGTAAAAGCGCCGTATACGGAGATAGTGCGTCTTAGAGTCTGTATCACAGGCTCACTTCCTGACTCAGCGCACCCTGATAAATCTGCTTGATGATGGAGCTTAAATCCGGCTCGGTCAGCGTAAAATCAGTCACTTCAAGCTCACGCATCACATCGGCAGTAACCCGGCTGGCACTGGTGAGGCTGCGGTCAAAACGTAAGAGCAGTTTGCGCTCTTCTTGTGATAGCAACGTAGCCCCAAAGGGCAGTGTTATTTCCGGCAAGGGTTTAGCCGTCTCAAAGGTAATTTCTCGGAACTTACCAAAGCGTTCCTTGATGGTGCTGATCAATATCACCAAGATCGTGTGTGGTCAGCACTACGGTAGTGCCCTGTTCACTGTTTTGTTGTTTGATAAATTCGCGAATGCGGTCTTTGACTACTAAGTCCAGGCCGATGGTGGGCTCGTCAAGATAGACCACTTTGGGTTCGTGAATAAGCGTGGCGGCTAGTTCCGAACGCATCTTTTGCCCCAGTGACATTTGCCGTATCGGGACGCTAAGTAGTTCTTTTAGCTCGAGCTCCTCGGCAAATCTGTCTAACAACGTCTGGTAGCGTTTTGGCTCGAGCTCGTAAATTTTAGCGATCAGATTAAGCGACTCGATCAGCGCTAAGTCCCACCAAAGCTGTGTGCGCTGACCAAAAACCACACCAATCTCGCGGGCGTTATTTACACGCTCTTTATGCGGGTTACGCCCCAGAACGCGGACATTACCCTGTGAGGGTTGCAAGATACCCGTGAGCATCTTGATGGTGGTGGATTTACCGGCACCGTTAACGCCGATATAACCGACCATTTCCCCTGGGTTTATGCAAAAGCTGATCTTATCAACGGCAACTTTTTCTTGGTAACGCGGTCTTAGCAGCGCTTTAACAGCACTGAAAAGACCGACTTCTTTTTGGCCTATACGAAAGGTTTTTGAAAGTTTGTCAACTTCGATAGCGGGCAGAGTAACGTTAATTGTTGACCTCCTGGACAGAGCAAACTGCAATTGCAGCAAGAGATATAAAGCTGGATTTAAAAGGAAAGGATCGAGCTCGACATAAAAATGCCTGCTCTTATACCAAAGTGCTGTTTTAATGGCATACTGTGACATTAAAACCACTCGTGTTCACGGAGTACCGCGTAGCGTTAATGTCCCCGTAAACGATGGGTATTACGTCATCATTAAATCAGTCTGATATTGTTTGGCTTAGAGCGCGAATGTCAGCAAGCGAGTTGGCGCATCACGCCAAGAAGCATAGCATATCTTTGTATGGCGACTAGGCCCTGTTGACGTTTCACCTTGCTGCCTGGGAAGAGACAAGGGCGAGTGGGTGTGAGCGTAGCGAGAACGATAGGCTGAGTAGAATCAAACGGGTGATTTTCATACCGTTAGGGAATTAATCGGATTCATAGCATTTGCATCAAATATACCCACAGTGATGAAAGGTCTGCTGAACATCAAGCGGGGTAACAGCAAGGACAGCGTCAGAGAAGGCGAGCATGAGCTCAGGAATAAGTGAGGGTCTAAGCTGTTTGAGGAAAGCTTT
>JASBUK010000017.1 GCA_030147925.1 Trueperaceae bacterium | reverse complement strand
GACGATCTCGGGGTACTTCAAGGTCCACTTCGCCTAGTTCACCTTTGACTTTTTTCTTGCCAACTCCATTGCGGATATTGCCCTCAGGGTTGATGACCACCCCGCCTTTGTCGTGACCCAGGTGCTCGCTCATCTCTGCTTCGAGAACGCGTTCCATAAGCCCTTTACTAAGTTGCCGCATCACCGCGTTCAGGTCATCCTCGGTCTCGATCCCTTTGACCAGCTCATCCAAGACCTCAGGATCAATCGCTGTTCGTTTTCTATCTGCCATTTTGCGTCTCCTTTCCTAACAGCTTTACAGCTATCGGCTTGAAACACAAAATTCAGCAAACCCTCCATTTCTAGAAAGCCCCTCACCAAGTTCATTCTGGATGTTTGTGGTCAAATGACAAATTCCAGATCCAGATGTCTGATGCTTACCATTGCCAGAAAATCCCTGGCTTCTATCCCCTACTAACTACTTTCCACAAACCACTTACTATTTTTTACTTACCTTGCTAGGGCTTGACCGTCTTTATAACCTTGAATTGTTTATTTTCAGCTAAGCTACTAAGTGGCCAGTCAGCTAAATCCTGTTCATAGGCCAGCGCCCTGTTTGCTACTAGAGTGAGTATCCCACCGGGCTTAAGGTGTTTGTGGGCCGCGGCCAAAAAAGCCCGGGGCAACAATAACTGCACGGCTTTTGCCACGTGAAAAGGGGGATTCATCAAAATAGCGTCAAAACGCTCATCCTCTTTGAGGGCGGCATCTACATCGGAATGCAAACAACGCACGTCAAGCCCATAATGTCGCGCATTCTTATAGCTGCTGCGCACAGCTAAAAGATCATCGTCAAGCGCGGTGACCGCCGCTCCCGCCAAAGAAGCCTTGAGCGCCAAGATGCCATAGCCGCAACCGATATCCAGCACTTGTTTGGCACTGAACTCCATCATGTCAACGGTGTCTAAGAAAAGTGCCGTGCCTGGATCGAACTTACCAGCGGCAAACACCCCTGGTTCCACTGTGAGATTAAGACCCGCCGCCCGAAAGGAAACTGTGCTTAATTGCGGTGCTTCGCTGGTTCTTTTAACGGCTCGAGCCAACCGCCAGCCCCCACTTTTGGCCAGCACTTCAAGTTCGCCAAAGATGTCTTTGGCCAGCTTTTCATAGCGTTTGGCTCCCTGATCCTTGTGCATGACTATCAGGGCTGCTCCTGCCATTTTTAGAGCTGTGTGAGCACCGATAAGCTCGGCACGCACCCGCTCACTGCCACGGTCTGTCGGCGGCGTCAGACAGATAAGGTCTGCGCTGTTAGCAGCCGCGTCCCAGGGTGCGCCTGCAGCTACTTCTACTGCTGAATCATCCACAAAGCTGAGCATTGCACAGCGCAAGGCCGCAGCAGAAGGCTCGAGCACCAGCACCTGTTTTGCGGCATGCCGCGCTCTGGCAATAAGCGCCAAAAGCCCTGCCGTGCCGGTGGCGTCTATTAGCCGCTGGCTCGCTAAGTCGGCCTTTTGTGCCATTAACAACACCCCGGGATGCAGGTCGGGAAAACCGCGCACACC
Source organism: Trueperaceae bacterium (assembly GCA_030147925.1). Lineage (GTDB taxonomy): Bacteria > Deinococcota > Deinococci > Deinococcales > Trueperaceae > JASBUK01. The sequence goes on along the minus strand of JASBUK010000017.1, from coordinate 27,424 downwards.
CATTTTGCTGTAATAAGACACAGCAGCGAAGTTTTTAAGCTGTCGCTTGTCAATACAGTGATAGTTTGCCAGTATCTCCTGCCCGTGCATTAAAGCGAGTCTATGACAGTTTCAAACCTGACGCCAAGACTAAGCAGCCAACTCCTCACACCTCACTCCCAGCCTTGCTTCTTTTTTTAATTATCTTTAATCTTGAAGCTGTGGTTATCTTAGGCATTGACACTTCCTGTGACGACACCGGCGTAGGCCTTGTGCGTGACGGCAAGGTGCTGGCCAATGTGGTGGCTTCACAAACGGCACTTCATGCTAAATACGGTGGAGTAATGCCCGAACAAGCCAGCCGTGAACATTTGACCGTGATTGACGAGGTATTGCAACAGGCACTAAACGAGGCCGACATTAAACTTGCCGATATTGACGCCGTGGCCGCAACCTATGGCCCCGGTCTGGTAGGAGCGCTGTTAGTGGGTCTAAACTACGCCAAGGCGCTGGCCTGGTCACTCGATCTGACGTTTGTTCCCATACATCATTTAGAAGGACATATCGCCTCCAGTCTGGCACTGGGCGAGGTCAAGCCACCTTTTTTATGCCTGATTGCCTCGGGCGGGCATACCAGCCTTTTTGAAGTCGCTGCCTGGGGCGACTATATAGAGCTGGGCAAAAGCCGCGACGATGCTGCTGGAGAAGCCTTTGACAAGGTAGCTAGACTTTTGGGGCTCGGCTACCCAGGTGGCCCTGCACTCAGCAACTTGGCCGCTTTAGGTAATCCCAACGCCTTTAAGTTCACGGTTCCACTAAAGAATCAAGCAGGATATGACTTTTCCTTCAGTGGCTTAAAAACAGCGGTGTCACTGCTGCTAGAAAAACAAGCTGACGCTGATAAAGCTGATGTGGCTGCCAGCTTTCAGGAGGTAGTAGTCGAAAGTTTAGTGACGGTCACCTTAAGGGCAGTCAAAAACAGCGGCTATCGCAAACTCGTGGTAGCTGGAGGCGTGGCCGCCAACAAACGTTTGCGGCAGCGTTTTGCCGAAAGTGACTTGGAAGTGTTTTTTCCACCGCTGGCACTGGCTACTGATAATGGCGCCATGATCGCTCTGGCTGCTGGGCAAAAGCTAGCAAAGGGGCAAAACCGGCAGGCAGGCTTATCTACCGACGCATTGCCCTATCTGCCACTCGCTACCAAGGCACGCTCTAAAGCCAGTTCATAGGCAGCGGCATAAAGCGGCGTTATCTTGCTCTCGCTAAACTCATTAACGGCTCGAGCCCTGGCCGCTGCTGAAAAGCGCCAATGTAACTCTGGGTCGCCCAGGATTTTTAGTGCGGCTTTAGCCATGGCTTCAGTGTCACGCTCCTTGCATAAAAAACCCGTCTCACCATCTAAAACCACCTCGGGAATACCACCGGTGCGGCTGGCTATTACTGGTACTCCACTGGACATCGCTTCTAAAGCCACCAAACCAAAGGATTCTTTAATGCTAGGTAACAAAAATAGGTCGCTGATCGCTAAAATGTCTTCAATACGCGGAAAACTCCCCAAAAAGGCCACTCGGCCACTTATGCCTAATTCGGCTACCAGCTCCACCGCCTTGGGTCTGTCAGGACCGTCACCAATCATCAGCAAACGGGCGCCCATCTCCTTAGAGACCTTGGCAAACACACGGATGACATCTTCAACCTGCTTGACCGGTCGAAAGTTGGAAATATGTATCAAGATTTTTTCGTCGGGGTGGGCATAGCGCAGTCTTAACTCGGGAAAAGCACCGGGTTTAAAGCGCTGGTGATCCACGGCATTGGGTATAACTAATATCTCGCGCTCCACGTCCATTTCGTTACGGGTGTAGTCGGCCAGATATTGACTGACCGCAGTCACGACATTCGAATGCTCAATGGAATACTGGGTGGTGCGCAAATAAGCGCGATCAAGACCCACTAAAGTCACATCGGTGCCGTGAAGCGTAGTGACAACTACCGGAGGCCGGGAACAACGGGTCATATCCCGGGCTAAAATAGCCGCTGCCGCATGCGGAATAGCGTAATGCGCATGGATTACATCGATGCTGTACTCTTCGACGACCTCGGCGAGTTTTGAAGCTTCGGCTAAAGTGGTCAGCGGGGTATCAAAAAGCGGATAACTCATGCTGCCGACTTGATGAAAAAAGACATTGGGATGGCTGAGTTCGGTAAGGCGAAAAGGCACCCGGTCGGCGACAAAATGCACGTCGTGACCGGCCTGGGCAAAGCACAGACCCAGCTCGGTAGCCACCACGCCGCTACCACCGGCGCCACTATGCAACAAAATGGCAATGTTCATTGTCTAAACCTGTCAGAAACCGTGCGGGTCAAAACCGCTAATGATGGCTCATTGCTTATCACAGGCTAGTTTATGCCCCGGGCAATCTCTATGGCGTTATGCAGCTGACCGCCCAGTCTTTAAATGCTGCCCCACAGACCCGCTAAATACATCTCCTGGGTGATGATGCCTATAGCGGCATTGTCCCGCATGACCACCACCAGCGGCTCACGCGCCAGCAGAGAACGCAGTTCAGTCACGGCCACAGCGGCGTCTACTTTGGCCAGTTCATCCCAAGAACTGATGCGTTCACGCCTCACTCCGGTTATACCTATGGGCACGCCTTTTTCTTCTACAATCACAATGCGGTTATCCATCAGGGTGTGTAAGCTTGCGGCGGCATCCACCACCGGCACTTCGGCGGCGGCTCGAGCCGCTGAGGGTGGTGCTATCAAACCAAAGGACAAGAGCAGCGGGCTGGGCAAGTGCAAGGCGTTGCGTGAATAAAGCAGGGCAAACGAATAGCTGATGACAAAGGTCAGACCTTCTAACAAACCCCGGGCATTGAAGCTGGCAAAACCCAGCCGACCTTCACGGCCCAGCAGAAAAAAAACTATAAAGGTTATAAGCAGGGCAAAGATAAGCGATACTCCGACGCTTAACAGCGCAGCAATACGGAGTTGATTAGGACGGCGCATCGGTTAAACCTCCGAAAGTGGTTGCTTAAATTCGGCTTCTAAGTGGCTGGGTTTATCGACATCTGCCCCGAGACTGGCAAAAGGCGTAACAAAGGCCTGCACCGGCGCCGCCAGCATTTGCCCCACGCGTTGCTCGAGCTCGCTAAGACTTGCCCTGCCCAACAAGAATTTGACCAGCACGCTAAAACCAACTAGCGCCGCTAAGGCAAAAGGATTCTTACGAGAATGATAAACGCGGTTGATAAAAGGAAGAAGCGAGGGAATTATCTGTGACTTTAGCAGGATCAAATTGCCCCCGGTAAACTTACCTTCTTTTAGCCTGACATAGGTGCGTTTTTGCTGCGGGAACTGCTCTTTGGCAACCGCTTGTGAAATGATTGGATAGACTAAATCAGCAGACGGCGACGCGCTAATAAAATGATCGAGGGCCTCGGTATTCAACCAGGGCAAATCAGCGGTGACAACCAACAAACGCTGACCTTCCTTAACCTCGGTAAGCGCCGCGCCCAAACCAAGTGCCAGACTGTCCGCCAGCGTCCGGCCCGCAGGCACGCAGTGGGTGGCCAGAGCCGCCACCGCCGGTGTCGTTTCACCCACATAAATGCAGGCGCTTACCAACGAACTGGCCCTTAGCGCCTCTAAAACGTAGCTGCCCATCGGTTTGCCAGCCAGCGGTAGCAAGGCCTTGGCCTCTACCCCGGCCTGAACTGCCAGGGCGTCATCGCTGCTCCCTCCCGCCAAAACGACGGCCACCACTGACTTGGTATCTTGCGGCATAGTCATGATTGTTCTTTTAACCCCTCTGGTCAAATACTCCTAACCTAAAAATACCACCTAAGGGCGCTTTTAATGCTGAAGTGGCAAGAGGAAAGTCGAAAGGGGAAAGAGATTTCTCGCTCCCCAATCCTCACCCCTCGATCCTGCTTTTGTCAGGAATGGGGAAAAGGGGGTTCTACAATCACCCACTACTCACTAAAAATATCGGGTCGCGCAGCTTTAAGCTGCGCGACCCCTAGTTTCTTGGGTATGAAGCTGTCCCAGGGTCAGTGGAAAGCAAAAAGAGGAAAGTAGTTTGTGGTTAGTAGAAGCCGGAAAGGTTTTTCCACCTACCACTCACCACAAACTACCTACTACCAATAACACAATCTGTGATACACCGCCTTGGTATTAGTTCTCCGGCTTGCTCAGCGCCGCGCCTGAGACACGCGCAGTTCGGTGGTGCGGCCCGCACGAATGACAAAATCTTGTAAAAAGGTGCTAAAACCGGGGGCAATGACGACAAGCTCATGAGTCCCAGCCGGTAAATCGTTGATGGTTAAGCGCCCGCTGCCACTGGGGATGGTGCCAAACTCCTGGCCATTGATAAAGACCCTGGCCCCGCCGACGTTGGCGCGAATCAGCAGCGAACCGGCCTGGGCATTGAGATTGGTGAATACCGACTCGTTATCACCACGCCTTACGCGGAAATTCACGACGGCGTCGTCATAGCCAGCTAAGCTAAAGCGAGCCTGATAGTTGCCTTCGTTAAAGTTGATAGCGTCCGTGGGCGTAGTGCCGACCAAACGACCATCCACATAGACATCGGCGCCGCGGGGTCGGCTGTCAAAGCTGGCGCTACCGGTGCGGCGAATGCGCTCTAAGTCGGCACGGATGGTTCTTGTCTCACCGCCGCTCAAATTGACAGTGGTTCTAAAGGTCTCGTAGCCGTCGCGCTCGATGCGCACTTCATGGGAACCTGCGCGGGTACCGAAACGAACCGGAGTATTGCCCACATACTGGCCATCGACATAGGCTCGAGCATTGCTCGGGCTCGAGCGAATCTCCAGAGTGCCAAAGATCGGCGCGGGCGGCGGCTGGTTGGCTCTAACGACATAAAAGAGTGCCGTGTCGGTGACCCAGGTTTCCTGCGGGATAGGCGTCACGATGATCGACAGCGCCCGGGCAAAAGCTTCCTCGCCAATATTGCTGGTGGCAAAGTTGGGATCGGCCTCAAAATCGGCCAGTTGCCGGGTGTTCAGTTGGCGCTTGCTGGCTACAGCTATAACCTTATCGAGCCCGGTCGGCCCATCGACATTAAAAGTGTAGCGGGCACCCCGAGGCGGGAAAAACTTTGTTTCACCGGCACGCACAAAATTGTTCTGACCGGCCTGATCAAAGCGGTTAGGCAAAATCTGCTGAATCTCACCGTTTGACTTGACGCTAAAAAGATAGACATAGCTATCCTCGCTCACGCGCACGCCTATGCTGATTTGTTCACCGATGGCGTAGCTAGGGCTGGCATTACCAGAACTATCCTTATCGACAAAGACTTCAACCTCAAATGAGGGTAGCGGGTTAACCACGATTGATTGTGGGCTTATAACTATATCTTGAGCAAAAGCAACGGCAAATAAAGCGCTAAGGGCTATCAGGATTCTTTTCATGTCCCTCCTCCGTTCTATCGTGAGATTAGCACAAGCATTTTTGACAAGGTGTGCAGCTTCTTAATAGTTCTTCATAATTCACGCCGCTGCAAACAAGGGTCTGATAGCTCCTTGCTTGTCAAATCCTGGCTTAGCGACTTCACAAACCGTCATACAAAATTTGTGTTAACCGCCGGGGCTAAGAGCAAAGTTAAACAAATGATCAAGCTCTTCTCATGGGCAGCTAAGCCGGAGACCGAATAATTCGACTACTGCTTCGCCTTAGTCCACTAAAGCGTTATAAGCTAAAGATTGACTTAAGCGACTGATCTCAAAAAGGAGGGTTATGAAACAAATATCAAGAAATATCCTGTTTGGCTTAGCCATCTTTTCTCTGGCTTTAAGCCTAAATGCTCGAGCCCAAAATTTAAGCGCCGACGAAATCTTGGAAAATATAGCTGCCAGCGCCGAATCTTTGCAAGACAGCAGTTTTACCTTAGACGGCCAGATTATCGATTTTGAGGGCAATGCCTTAGAACTTGAAGTTGAAGTGCAAATTATTCCCGGCTTAGAACTAGCCCGGGTTTACTTTCTGCAACCAGACGCCCTGGCCGATAACTTCATCGTGCTTGACCAGCAAGATGTTTATAACTATTTATTTTTAACCAATCAGGTGCAAATATTTAATGCCAGCGATCCCGACGCCTTGGGCGGGCTCTTTCCCGAGGCCGACTCGGGAGAAAATCTGGATATTTCCATTGATTTAAGCCGCATGTTTGAAGGCTGGGAGGTCAGCGTCGAGGGCTATGAAAACAGTCCTGTAGGAGATGTTTATCTGCTGCGCTTGGTCAACCAGGATCAAGCCGCGGATATTGGTTATATCAATGCCAGCATAGTGGATAACGACTGGCGCCCCTACCGGCTCGAGCTGATAGACGCTGGCGGTGATATTGTCGCCGAACTGGTCTTTAATGACTTTCTGCGTGACCAGGGACTCGAGCCCGCAGACCTGCGCTTTATCCCCGCAGACGCTGAGATTATTGACGAAAGATAGCATAAAAGCAATGAGTCAGCAGATAATCTGATCTCCGACTCATTGCTAATTACTCATTGCTAATTACTCAACCTTACCCACCATCTGCTCCGGCAACACAAAGCGTTTAAACTCCGCTTCGCTCAAATAGCCCAGTTTTAGCGCGGCTTCTTTGAGCGTCAGACCTTCTTTGTGAGCTTTTTTGGCAATAGCCGCTGCCTTGTCATAACCAATGTGGCGATTTAGCGCCGTTACCAGCATCAGGTTTTTGTTCAGATTTTCTTTAATGCGCTCTAAATTCGGCTCGATGCCCACGGCGCAATTATCGTTAAAAGCCACGCAGGCATCACCCAGCAGTTGCATGGATTCGATCACGTTATGCACCATCACCGGTTTAAAGACATTTAGCTGGAAATTACCCTGACTACCGGCAAAGGCTACGGCAGCATCGTTACCAAAAACCTGCACACAGACCATGGTCATGGCTTCAGACTGAGTGGGGTTGACTTTGCCAGGCATAATCGAGGAACCCGGTTCGTTTTCGGGAATGGCAATTTCACCAATGCCATTGCGGGGGCCGCTAGCCAACCAGCGCACGTCATTGGCCATCTTCATGAGCGCCCCGGCCAGCGTACGCAAAGAAGCGCTGGTGGTCACCAGGGCGTCATGGGCCGAAAGTGCCGCAAATTTATTGGCAGCCGAAACAAAAGGAAAGCCTGTTTCTTTGGCAAAATATGAAGCCGCCAAATCACCAAACTCGGGATGAGCGTTAAGCCCGGTGCCAACCGCCGTGCCGCCGATGGCAAGTTCGTATAAGCCCTGCTCGGCGGCCTTAACGGTAGCCAAGCAATAATCAAGTTGCGCCACCCAGCCACCTATTTCCTGACCCAGGGTGATGGGCGTAGCATCCTGAAGGTGGGTGCGCCCCACTTTCACTAGCTGCTTATAGGCTGTGGCTTTGCTCGCTAAGGTATCGCGCAATTTTTGCACCTTGGGATAAAGTTGGCGGTGCAATTCTTCCACTACGGCAATATGCATGGCCGTGGGAAAGGTATCGTTGCTGGACTGACCGCGGTTGACGTGATCATTGGGGTGAATCGGGTCTTTGCTGCCCATCACGCCACCCGCTAACTCGATAGCTCGGTTTGAGATGACTTCGTTGCTATTCATATTGGACTGGGTGCCGCTGCCGGTCTGAAAAACTACTAGGGGGAAGTGCTCGTCAAGCTTGCCGGAGATAACCTCGTCGGCAGCTTTTACAATCAGCTCAGCCTTATCCTGCGGCAGTTCGCCTAGTTCGGCGTTAGCCAGTGCCGCCCCTTTTTTGAGAATGCCCAGCGCCCGCACCACCGAGCGTGGCATTCTAAAGCGATTTACCCCAATGGGGAAATTCTGGATTGAGCGCTGTGTTTGTGCGCCCCAATATTTATCGGCGGGGACCTCAATCTCCCCCATAGAATCTTTTTCGGTGCGGTGAGTCATAACTTCCTCCTATTGTCAATGAGCCCAAGGCCCATATTTATTGCGCCACTATGCTAACGCAAAAAATCCGCCGGTAAGGTCTAAAGGTCATCTTGGCTCAGCACAAAGCGCAAGGCGCTACCTAGGCCATTACGCCAATTCATCCAGTTGTGACCCGCCGACCTTTCTCGGTAGCAGTGGTCATAGCCTTTTTGCGTCAGCACTTCGGCCAGCCGCCGGTTGATGTCGGTCAGCCATTCGAGTGTGCCGCAGTCGCTGTACCAGCGCAAGGGCAAAGCGTCCCGCTGGATAAGTTCTGCTAGCAGCCAAGACCGCTTGCTTTGGTAAACATCCGGCTCCTCCGGTGTGCCTAAAAAGGCTCCCGATTGGGCTATGACCGCCTGGAATAAATCAGGGTGCTTAAGCGCTATGGTGGCACTTGCCAAAGCCCCTGAACTCGCTCCCATAAGAATCCGTTCTGTGCTTGGCCTAAGCTGCGTTTTAAGCAGCGGCAGCAGTTCTTGAACGAGAAAATCACCATATTTTGGGTTATAAAGATAATCTTTTTCCCGCTTAGTAGGCTCGATAAAAACCAGATGTGCCGGGCGCACTAACCCTTTAGCCAAAAGCGCTTCTAAAACCAAATGCAGTTTGCCAATGCGGTAATAAGCCACACCATCTTGCACCAAAATACAGGGCAAGGCCTGGTGTTCATAAGCTTTGGGGGTATACACCGTGATGCGGCGTAATTGCCCCAAGGCTTGGGAGTTTAAGCGGTGACGCTGCACCCTGCCCCGGCCTAAGGCTTCATCAGGCTCGGCATAAGGATCGGGTTTATAAGCCGGGCCGATAATGGCTCGAGCCGCCGGATACCAGGGGTTTTGCGCCCATGTGCTGTTGTTTGGGTCGGGGCGCTGCTGGCCGTCTGCATCAAGAAAAGCGTACTCAAAATAAACATCATTGGGTAAATCAAGCCTAAGCGCTCCGCTTAGAACTTGCGGTCTGCGTTCCCAATCGCTTAAATCCGAGAGGATATGCGTCGCCCAGGGGGGAGGTTTAATAACAACGTTCACAGAACTCAGTTTACCCAAACGTGGCTTGGTACACTCTTATATGCCCCATGCTTATGATCTTTTAGATGTTGCAGCGTTCAAGGATAAACACTGCCTTAAATGGCATCATTATCCCAGGGATGTATTACCCCTTTGGGTAGCCGATATGGACTTTCCTACCGCCGAGCCTATCAAGGAGGCACTGGTCGAACAAGCAAGCAGTAACAACCTTGGCTACCCGGTCTGGAAGGGGCTGCCGGGCCTAATAGAAAGCGCTGTAGAGCACCTAAAAAGCCACAATTGGCATATTGAAGCTGCCGATGTTCATCTGCTAAACGGCATCATCCCCGGTTTGTATTTAGCAAGCCTAGCTTGCGCCAGCGAAGGCGAAGAGGTCATCATCCAGTCACCGATTTATCCGCCTTTTATGATGGCAGTCAATGAAACTCGGCGTGTGCCGCTGTATAACCAGCTTCGCAGGAATAATGATCGTTGGGAGATTGACTTTGAGCACTTAGAATCACTGCTGACACCTGCGACACGCCTGCTGATGCTCTGCAATCCTCACAACCCCACAGGGCACGTATATAGCCGTGAGGAATTGGAAAAACTGGCTGAGTTTGTGCTGCGGCACCGCCTGTGGGTCGTTTCCGATGAATTACACAGCGACCTTATCTACCCTGGCTATAAACATATTCCCTTTGCCAGCTTAAATCCGGAGCTTGCTCAGCGCACCATTACCCTGTTTGGACCGACTAAAAGCTTTAATATCGCCGGTCTTAAGATCGGCTTTATGATTGTTCAAAATCACGCCTTGCTCTCGCGCTTAAGAAAGCTGGCCCACGGTCTGGTCTGGGGGCCCAATGTCATGGCGCAAGCCGCCAGCATCGCCGCTTACCGACAGGGTCAGGAATGGCTGGCAGACACTGTGCAATATTTGGATGGCAACCGCAAACTAATTGCCGACTTTTTAGCAGATTGCTTACCCCAGGTGCGTTACCTTGAGCCAAAAGGTACTTATCTTGCCTGGCTGGATTTTAGTGCGCTCGAGCTGGGTGATAATCTCCATAACTTTTTGCTAAACAAAGCCCAGGTGGGTCTTAATCCCGGACCGTCTTATGGCCCGGGCGGTGAGGGTTTTGCCCGGCTGAACTTCGCTACCTCCAGAGCCATTGTGCAAGAAGCGCTTGAGCGCATTCACCAGGCCGTAAAAACGGAACGCTAAGCGTGACTTTTGACCCGCTCCCCAAAGAGCTAAAAAACTGCCAGCACTGCCCCCGACTGGTCAAGCACCGTCAAGCTATAGCGCAAAAAAAACGGCGCGCCTACCAGCAAGAAAGTTATTGGGGCAAGCCCGTACCCGGTTTTGGTGACCCCAGAGCCAAAATTCTGCTCTTGGGTTTAGCACCGGGAGCACACGGCAGCAACCGTACCGGACGCATGTTCACCGGTGACGCCAGCGGCGATTTCCTCTACCCCGCCTTACATCGCGCAGGTCTTGCCAGCCAAGCACATTCCAGTCACCAAGGTGACGGGCTTAAACTCCACGAGATATGGATTAGCGCCGCTGCCCGCTGCGTTCCCCCGGGCAACAAACCCACCCGGCAAGAACTGGTTAACTGTCAAAGCTGGCTGCGTTATGACTTTAGCGGCCTGCCCGAATTAAAGCTCGTTCTGGCTCTGGGCAGTATTGCCCATAACAGCTATCTGGAACTGCTCAAAAACCAGGGTCACAAAATCATTAAAAACCGCTACAAATTTGCGCATGGCGCTCTATTTCATTTTGCCAGTGCCCCAGCACTGCTGGACGCTTATCACGTGAGCTTCCAAAACACCAATACCGGCAGACTCACTACAGAAATGTTTGCTGCGGTGCTGGCACAGGCCAAGCAAATTGCAGCTATCGCCTACCCCCTATCTTCAGTCTAGGGAGCAGGTTATACCAAATCGATTTAACGGTGTCGTAGTTTGAACCATCTTAAGGATACGCTCGCACGAGCGATTTTAATGTCACAAGGTGACATTAAAACGTCACTTTGGTATCTCCCCCGGAAAAACCACTCCCCATTCCGCACGCAAACCGTCCATCAATTCCATTAGTTTCAGGGTTTCGTCCAGCGGCATGATCTCGCTCTCGGTCTTGCCGGCACGCAAGCAGGCATGCACTTCTTCTAATTCGTGAATATAGCCGTTGCCGGCAAAGGGATAATGCTTAAGTTGGGGTGCTTGACCGTTCATTTGCAGCGTCAACTGTTCAGGACTAAAAAATATATCGTGAATCTTGATATAACCTTTTGTACCCAAAATAAATGCCTCCCTTGGTTTATTGATGCGCATACTGCAGCTGAGGCTGGCCTGAGCGTTTTGATAAGCGCATATGATCGAATCAAGTTCATCGACACCTGTCTGGCCGATCTGGGCGTGGCTGCGCAACTGCTGTGGGAAACCCAAAATCATCGTGGTCAAAGAAAGCGGGTAGATACCCAAATCCAGCAGCGCCCCGCCACTCAGTGCCGGGTTGTAAAGACGGTGTTCGGGATCAAAAGGTAAATCAAAACAGAAGTCGGCCTGAATCAAACGAACATCGCCAATTAAGTCTTCTTGCAGCCACTCCCTGATTGTTTGCATGGCCGGGAAAAAGCGCATCCACATTGCCTCCATCAAAAAGAAGCCCTTTTGACGGGCCAGGGCGATGCACTCGGCGGCTTGCCGGGCATTCGAGGTAAACGCCTTTTCACATAAAACGTGCTTGCCAGCACTTAGGCACAGCTGCATGTTTTCATGATGATGACTGTGTGGCGTGGCGATGTAGACGATATCTACATCCGGGTCTTGAGCCAAAGCAGCATATCCTTCATAGCGGCGTGGGATGTTCCAGGTTTCGCCAAAAGCCTCTGCTTTGGCCAAGTTGCGTGACGCCACGGCAACAATCTCGGCATCAGCCGAGTCGTACAGTGCTTGCGCCATATCCTGGGCGATATTTCCGGTGGCCAAAATTCCCCAGCGTACTAATCTCATAATTTCGCCTATCCCTTTCCAACACTATTGCGTTTGGGCATTAAGCTAAAACCCTAAGCTTAATTAAGCGGACATCTTGTATTGGTTCTATTCTAGGTTTTGTCCACCAGCACGGCAAGCCATAGTCATAAAGCAAAAGTGAGGGTTAAGGTGTTAGGCGTGAGGGGACTTAACGTGTAGGCTAGGGCATGTCACTTCCAACTCTCAATTTAGGCAAAGGGCTCGAGCCTGCCCTACTATCAGGTCATCCCTGGATTTACCGCAATCACCTACCCAAACACCAGTTGCGCAGTGGCGAGTGGCTGAGATTAGAGGCGGCCAAGGCTCAAGCCATCGGGCTTTATGACGGTGAAAGCGCCATTGCCGTGCGGCTTTTTCGCAAGGAGAAAGTGCCCGACTATCAGTGGTTTGACGCCAGAGTGCAAGAAGCGCTTGAGCTACGCGAGAGCTTGTTTGCCGAACGGGACACAAACGCCTACCGCCTGATTTACGGCGAAGGTGACTACCTACCGGGTATTACGGTTGATCTCTATGAGCGTTACGCGGTGCTACAAAGCTATGCCCAAAGTATTAAAACTATTGTGCCCGACGTGATAAAGGCAGTTCGTTCAAAGCTTAAGCTGCGTGGCATCGTCACTCGGGAAGGCCAGGATTTAACGGCGCTCTGGGGCAAGCTACCCCCGCCCGAATTAACTGTTAGCGAAAACGGCTTAAAACTCATTGCCAATCTGTTCGCGGGGCAAAAGTCGGGGCTTTTTCTTGACCATCGCGATAACCGGGCGACTGTCGCACCTTACTGTAAAGACAAAACCGTGTTAAATCTCTTTAGCTATACCGGCGCGTTTTCGCTGTATGCCGCCAAAGCTGGCGCTAAGAAAGTTACCAGTATTGATGTCACCCCGGCGGCTATAGAAGACGCCCGGCGCAATTTTGCATTAAATGGTTTTGCGGCGGATAGTCACGCTTTTATCACCGCCGACTGCTTTAAGGCTTTAGAAGACTATGTTAAGCAAAGGCGGCAATTTGATGTGGTCATCCTCGACCCGCCGTCATTGGCAAAGAGCAAAAAAAGCCGTTTTGCCGCGCTAAGGGCTTACCAAAAGCTCAATGCTCTGGCCTTAAAATGCGTAAAATCCGGCGGGCTTATCGCCACCGCCAGTTGTACCTCGCAGGTCTCTTCTGCAGACTTTAAGCTGATGCTGGCGCAAGCTGCCAGCAGTGCCAACTTGCGTTTACAGATCATTCACGAGGCGGGTCAGGCAGCCGATCATCCGGTACCGGCGAACTTTCCCGAAGGGCGTTATCTGAAATTTGTTTTAGCGCGCGTTTTGCCTCTCAGCTAATCAAGTCGCTGCTCGAGCCAATTAGAGAGATCCTCTAAAACCTGCTCTTTACCAATTTCGTTAAAAATCTCGTGGTAAAAACCTTCGTAGATTTTCAGTGTTTTATCGCTCGAGCCAATACCCTCATACAGCTCCCGACTGCCTTCTGCCGAAGCGATTCTATCGGCTCCACCATGCATAATCAACACAGGTAAATGCACACTTTCCATACGCGCCAGCAGATAAGGCCCGGCGGCCAGCAGCTCAGTACCCAAACGAGCTTTTGCCTTACCCTGATAGACAAGTGGGTCATTCTCATAAGCGGCCACAACATTCTCGTCACGCGATAAGGCTTTAGTATCGAGTGCCTGCACGGGCAAACCGGGTAAAAATCGGCTAAGCAGTGAGGATATAGCCAACAACGGGGCGGGTACGTTCACAGCATTGCGCAAATATGCACCGCTAAGCACCAGACCAAGCAGCTTTTCGGGGTACTCGAGCGTAAACTGCAGCGCTATAGCTCCCCCCATACTGTGGCCAAGCAGATAGCGGGGAACAGCAGGGTATTCTACCCTTAAACTATCGACAAAGCGGCACAAGTCTGTAATGTATTCACGAAATACCTTGACATTGGCCCGCTCTCCCTCGCTGCGGCCATGGCCCCGGTGATCCAGAGCACAAACAGCAATGCCACGCGCCACCAGATGTTCAGCGACATGGGCATAGCGGCCCGAGTGCTCGGCATAGCCGTGGGAAATAATCAGTACGGCCCTGGTTTTTACTGGTAGCCAAGCCTGAGTAAAAAGCTTTAAGCCATCTCTTGTCAGCAGTTGACCTGTTTGCTGTTGCACGATACCCCCAGTTAAAACCTAAGTTGCGCTCTGTGCCACATGGCTGGTTGGCAACTCTTCGATAATAAAGCTGACGTCTTCCATCACCGGATTGCTCAGCACTTTGTTAGCTATCTCAGCCAGTTGCGTTTCTACCTCATTGCGCTCGCCACTGAGCGTCAGTTCTATAAACTTACCCACGCGCAGACCGGCAATATTTTGGTGCCCCAGACGCTTTAGGGTCTTCTCGACGGCACGTCCCTGCGGGTCGAGGATAGATTTTTTTAAGGTAACGTGAACTTCGGCTCTAAACTCCGGCATTGACTTCTCCTAGTACCCGTTTCATCACTTCCTGATAGGCCGCTTCAACGTCACCAAGATCACGGCGAAAGCGGTCTTTGTCTAAGCGTTCACCACTGCGGCTATCCCACAAGCGGCAGGTATCGGGGCTGATTTCGTCAGCCAGCACAATGTCACCGCTGGCAGTGCGACCAAACTCCAGCTTAAAATCAATGAGTCTGAGACTGCGCACTCTAAAAAACTCGCTGAGCAAACTGTTGATTTTTAAGGACAATTCCCTTAGCTCAGACAATTCAGCGGCGGTCGCCCAACCCAAGGCAATGGCCGTATCGTCATTCATGGGTGGATCGCTAAGCACATCGGATTTATAGCACCATTCCACTACTGTGGGCTCAAGTGGGCAACCCTCGTCTACGCCATAACGCTTGGCAAAAGAACCAGCCGCAAAGTTACGCACGATCACCTCAACCGGGATGATCTTTACCGCTCTGACCAGTTGCTCACGTTCGTTTAACTTCTTTATAAAATGTGTAGGAATGCCCTTAGCCTCGAGCATGGCAAAAATTTTTGCCGTCACCGCATTGTTGACAATGCCCTTATTAAGGATAGTGCCTTTTTTCTGGGCGTTAAAGGCCGTGGCGTCGTCTTTGTAGGCGACGATAAAAAGCTCCGGGTCATTGGTGGCAAAGACTTTCTTGGCCTTACCTTCATAGCGCTGTTTAAGCCTGCTAAGATCATTCACAGTGCCCTCACTATAGCTTGTTTTTTTACCCAACATCGGCAATTAAGGGACAAGGTCGCTAGCCTAAACAGGCTCTGACATCAGATACCAAAACGCTGGTAAATAGCATCAACATGCCGCAAATACCAATTTATGTCAAAGGCTTGTTCAAGCTCAACAGGGCTAAGTGGATTGTCAACATCAGCTGCAATCAACGTCTTAAGCGGAGTTTCACTTTCCCAGGACTTTAAGCTGTTGCGTTGCACCAGATCATAGGCCTGCTCCCGCATCATGCCCTTGTCAATCAGTTTGTGCAGCACCTTTTGAGAAAAGATCAGGCCATGTAAGAGGTCTAAGTTTTTCAACATATTTTCAGGATAGACCACCAGGTCTTTAACAACGCAGGTCAGACGTCGGGTGGCGTAGCTGGCCAGTGTGGTGCTGTCGGGCAAAATCACCCGCTCGACACTGCTGTGGCTGATATCGCGCTCGTGCCACAAGGCCACATTTTCTAAAGCAGCCTGTAAATTACTGCGCAATAAACGGGCTATACCCGAAATA
The DNA here is from genome assembly GCA_030147925.1 of Trueperaceae bacterium. Classification (GTDB taxonomy): domain Bacteria; phylum Deinococcota; class Deinococci; order Deinococcales; family Trueperaceae; genus JASBUK01. The sequence continues at coordinate 11,736 of JASBUK010000017.1, read as the reverse complement.
TTTTCTGTGGCGATGGGGTTTTTCTTGTGCGGCATGGATGATGAACCGGTTTGCCCTTTAGCAAAGCCCTCTTGGGCCTCGCGCACCTCCGTGCGTTGCAAATGACGAATTTCTACTGCGATGCGCTCGAGCGTAGTGCCGAGAATGGCCAGCGCGCTCATAAGTTCGGCATGCCGGTCACGCGCTACGGTCTGATTGGTGATGGGGTCGGGTTTTAATCCCAAAGCCGCAGCTACTCGCTTTTCAATTTCCGGAGCTACATGTGCATAAGTGCCTACCGAACCGGATAGCATCAGCACACCAACAGTCTGTTTAGCCCGCTCGATACGCTCTAAGTCGCGGCCTATTGCCGCATAAAAATTGAGGAATTTCAGACCAAAAGTCATCGGCTCGGCGTGGATACCGTGGCTACGACCAATGCAAGGGCTGTGTTTGTACTGCACGGCCTTATCTTTTAGCGCGCTCGCCAAGCCCTGAACATCACGCTGGATTAGCTCAAGAGCCTGACACAAGATAAGATTCTGCGCCGAGTCCACTACATCGGTGCTGGTCAAACCCAGGTGGATATATTTAGCGTCTTCACCAACACGCTCAGTCAGAGCGCGGGTAAAGGCCACAATGTCGTGGCGGGTAACTGCTTCAATTTCGGCTACGCGCAGGGCAAAAGCCTCATCTAAGGGTTGGCCTTGCAAGCGATCACGAATTTTTTGGGCGGTTCCTGGGGGAAGTTCTTCTAAGGATTCCCAGGCTTCGGTAGCGGCAAGCTCTACTTTAAGCCAGCTTTTATAGCGGTTTGCCTCGCTCCAAAGCTCAGTCATTTCCGGGGTGCTGTAGCGTTCAATCATAATGGGTTAAAGATCATTTTCAGTGAGTCCTGCCTGTTTCATCAAATATCTTTGTAGGCCGATTTTTAGTGTTTTCTTGCCCTGAATTGGAACAGCTAGTTTTACAATATTTCCCCTACGACCATAAATATGGTGGCTGCCTTGAATACGCAACAATTCCCAGCCGTGTTGCTCGAGGATTCTGGCAAATCGCTTGCCCGAGACCGCCTTCATATCACGATTTCCACCACACGCTCTGTAGACTTTTTAAGCGGGGGAATATCAACGGATAAACAACCTTCAACAGCCTCATAAAGGTTTTGCAGCAACTCTTCAAAGCTGTCGCCCTGGGTGGCACAACCCGGGATTGCTGGAACTTCAGCCCAGTAGCCCCCTTCCTCAGCTTCATGAATGACGACCTTGATCTTCATGCTTTCATTCTAACGGCAATTTTACTCGCTCGAGCACAACAGCCGCGCCACCACCAAATCCTCCAGTGCCAGACCTACGGATTTGAAAAGTGTTATCTCCTCATTGGATGAACGCCTCAGCCTTGCCAGAACAAGATCACACAGTTCTCCCTTAACCTCAGCAAATGACCAGCCCTGGGCTGCAGCTTGAATAAGATCACCGGCTTCTTGCTGACAGGCTGTCAGTTGATCGACAAAGACCCTAGCAAGCTTAATCGCTGTGGGGTCAGCCTCGGCCATCTCGGGAGTAAAAGCACCGACTAAGTCCAGGTGCTGGCCGCCTTTGAGGTAAGCACCACTAATAATGGGGGCTCGAGCAGTGGTCGCCAAGCTAATAACCTCAGCATCTGACACGGCCTGCTTAAGATCGCCTACTACCTCGACTTCGGCAGCGACACGCTGCTGGATAGCAGCAGCGGTGATTTTAGCTTTCGCCGGGTTTCTGCCCCAAACCATAACCCGCTGATAGTCACGAACCTGCGCGTGGGCCTCGGCCAAATAAGGAGCCAAAGAACCTGTACCCACTACCAACAGGGCTCGAGCCGGCTCGGGTGCTAAATACTTAGCTGCCAGGGCCGAGGTAGCCGCAGTACGAATGCGCGTAAGCAAACTTGCCTCGCAAGCCAGTGCCGGACTACCCTCGGCGTCAAAAAGCGTGTACCAGGCCTGTACCGTGGGTTTTTCCCGCTTGGCATTGTCCGGCAAGACCGTCACTTGCTTAACCCCAAACCAACCTTCACCATCGGCGCAGGGCATGGTCAAAAAACTGCCGCCTTGCGGAGCGGGTATCAGCAGACGCTCAGGCATAGCAAAAGTTTCCACCACACGAAAAGCGGCTGTCAAAACGTCTAAGACCGCAGGCCAGCTCAGTGCCTTGCGAAGCTCAGCTTCATCGAGCAGTTTCATAAATTATCAAACTGATTTGGTGGTGGCCTAATACTCATTTTCTTAGCTTACTCCGCCATTGGTTATTGATATCCGTCTTCACACAGTCAAAATCCCTGCATTATCAAGTCAAAAGGTAAACTGTAGTTATGAAAAACAGCCTCATCGCCGTGATAAGCGTGCTGCTAATCGTTGCCCTTTATCTCAGCAATCCGAGCAAAGAGGATTTTTCCGAGCGTTATGCCGATCAGATCAACGCCGAACTTGCTCAGGAACTTGGCATAACCGCAGGCATTGGCAATCTACTGGGCGGTTTTAGCCAGACCATCATTGAAGAACTGCTTTTGCAGCAAACCCGGCGGGATAATTATCTTGTTGCCAGTGTTTTTACCGTCCCTACCGCTAGAGAAGACATTCGTGTTTTGGGTATTGCCGGGCGATTTATTTCGTTAGGGCAAAACTGAGGTGATTGGCTCAATTTCGATTGCGCAACAGCTTGCCAAAATGTTAGACTAGTACGTTCTGAAGGGCATTTTTAGCCCTGGCTCGAGCCCTTAAGACTCTGAGGCAGAACAGTGCAGAGGAGGTACCCTTTGAACGAGGGTCAAGTCGTTTCGGTAGCTATTACCGACGAGATTAAAACTAGTTTTATCAATTACGCCATGTCGGTCATCGTTGATCGGGCGCTACCCGATGTGCGCGACGGCCTAAAACCGGTGCAACGCAGAATCCTTTATGCCATGCACCAAGAAGGACTGGCCAGCAATCGCAAACACTCCAAATCTGCCGGGGTGGTTGGCGAGGTAATCAAAAAGTATCACCCGCACGGCGACGTAGCCATTTATGACGCCATGGTACGCATGGCCCAAGGCTGGAACCTGCGCTATCCCATGGTCGATGGTCAGGGTAACTTTGGCTCTATTGACGGTGATCCTGCTGCGGCCTACCGCTATACCGAAGCACGCATGACCCCCGTGGCCGAAGCGATGCTTTTAGACATCGACAAAGAAACGGTGGATTTTAAAGAAAACTTTGACGGCAGCACCGTAGAACCGGAAGTGCTGCCCTCGGCTGTGCCCAATATGCTTATCAATGGTGCCTCCGGCATCGCCGTGGGCATGGCTACCAACATCGCACCACACAACCTCTCAGAAATTGTTGACGGCCTGCTGCTGCTTATTGACAAACCCGAAGCCGATTTAGATGAGCTGATGAAATACATCAAAGGCCCGGACTTTCCTACCGGCGGCATCATGTCCCGCGAGGGTATACGCACAGCCTTTGAAACAGGGCGCGGCGGCATCCGGCTACGGGCCAAAGTACGCTTTGAAGAGCGCAACAACCGCCAGTCGATAGTCGTTACCGAAATCCCCTATCAAGTCAACAAGACCTCGCTGATTCAAAATGCTGCCAGCCTGGTACGGGCCAAAAAGATCGAGGATATTTCCAATATCCGCGACGAGTCGGACCGTCAGGGTATGCGCATCGTCTTTGAGCTAAAGCGGGGCGCCCACCCCGAGCTTGTCCTTAATCAGCTCTACAAATACACTCAGTTGCAAAGCAGCTTCAGCGTAAACAACTTGGCCATCGTTGACCGCTCGCCTCGGGTGCTGTCGCTAAAAGAAACTCTTGGACTTTTTCTTGACCACCGCTCTAACGTGGTACGCCGGCGCACCGCTTATGAACTGCGCAAGGCCAAGGAACGTGCCCACGTCTTAGAGGGTTATCTTATTGCGCTTGACCGCCTTGACGAGGTCATTGCGCTCATTCGCGCCGCAAAAGACGGCGCCGAGGCCAGAAAAGGCCTCGTCAGCGAATTCGGCCTTAGTGAAATCCAGGCCCAGGCCGTGCTGGACATGCGTTTACAGCGCCTCACCGGGCTCGAGCGCGAGAAACTGCAAGCCGAATACCGTAACTTACAAGAAGAAATCGCCCGACTCCAGGCTATTTTGGGTGACGAAAGCCAGCTTTGGCAAGTCATCAAAGAAGAGCTCAAGCAAATCAAGAAGGACTTTGGCGACGAGCGCCGCACCGCCATTAGCGATCATGATGGTGATATCAGCAAAGAAGACTTAATTGCTGAAGAAGACATGGTGGTCACGCTGACTCGCGGTGGCTACATCAAGCGCACGCCCCTGACGAGCTATCGCGCCCAGGCGCGGGGTGGTCGTGGTGCCAGAGCGCAAAATCAAAAAGAGGACGACATAAACTCTTTGCTTATTGTCGGCAATACTCATGATTTTCTGCTCTTTTTCACCGACCGTGGCCGCGTCTACCGGGAAAAAATCTATGACTTACCCGAAGCTGAAAGAGCCGCTCGGGGCAGCCACTTGCGCAACATCCTGCCACTTGAAGGCGAAGAAACGGTAGAAACCGTCCTTTCGGTCAAAGACTTTGACATTGATGGCCACTTTGTTTTTGCCACTCGTCAGGGCGTCATCAAAAAGACCGCTATTCGCGACTACAAAAACATCAATGCCTCCGGACTCATTGCCTTAAACCTGCTTGACGACGACTCGCTGGTCTCGGTGCGTATCACCTCCGGCGAAGCGGATATCGTGCTGGCAACTCATGGCGGACAGGCTATTCGCTTTGATGAAGAACAGGTGCGCGATACTGGTCGTGCCACCCAGGGCGTGCGCGGCATCAAGTTAAAAAAAGGGGATTTTTTGGTCAGTCTTACCGTCATCGACGGAAGCGACAAGGAAGACCAAGAGTTGCTGGCTGTCTCCGAGCACGGTTACGGCAAACGCACCAAGCTTGGCGAATATCCCCTGCAAGGACGCGGCGGTCAAGGGGTAATCACCCTAAAAGTCACGCAAAAAACCGGTGGCTTGGTCAGCCTCAACAATGTTTTGGGTAATGAAGAGTTGCTACTATTATCCGAGGGCGGCGTGCTTATACGCACCCGGGTTCAAGAGATCAGCTCCTATGGTCGCTCGAGCCAGGGCGTGACCATTATGCGCCTGGGTGAAAATGACAGGGTGGTCTCGGCTATGGTCATGATGGACGAGGCTGAGCTTGATAAGGTCATCGACCAAAAAGCCGCTTCAAGCCCTTTAAACTAGTAGAGAGTAGTAAGTGGTCAGTAGAAAGTAGTTAGTAGGAGGTGGAGACTCGGGGTTTTTCTGGCGATGGCAAAATCAGGTAACGGGAATTTGTCAGCCCTTAAGCACTAACGCCCAAAAAGAACTCGGTGAGGGACTCTCCAGAAATGCTTTTCCCACTTACCACAAACCACTCACCACCAACTACTACCTACCACTAGCTGCCAAACACATTTGCAAAGAGCGCGGTTGCTCGCGCTCTTTTTTTGTGGAGTGTTTTGTGAAATGCCGACAGAGTAATACCCACTGCTGATGATTGCACCAAAACCATTTCAACAAATGCTGTGTTTTTGGATAAAATGCAGCATTAAGCATCTTCGCGTGCTCAATTCACGCATTGGCTGGTGATCAAGATTTGTTTTCACCAGGCTTAATGGCGTTATCAGAGCCACAGAAGTCGGTTCAAAAACTAGTAAAGTATTTAGGAGCCTGAATGTCAAAACCCCGCATCATCCTCGACTGCGACCCCGGACACGATGACGCCCTTGCCATCTTAATGGCGGCGATTTACTGCGACATAGTAGGCATCACCACCGTCAGCGGCAATGTACCGCTCGAGCTCACCTCTTTAAATGCCCTTATCACCACGCAAATTCTCGATCTAGAAATACCGGTTCATGCAGGGGCGGACAAACCCCTGGTAGCCGCAGCCAAGCACGCCGAGCACATTCATGGCGAGTCAGGTCTAGCAGGACCGCAACTGCCTAAGTTAGAGTGCCAATTAGCAGGTCATGATGCAGTTCGTTTTATCATCAATGCGGCCAGAACCTATGATGATCTCTGGCTGGTTGCCACCGGCCCGCTGACCAATGTGGCGCTGGCCCTAAGAAATGCTCCGGATATCGCCCAAAGGCTCTTGGGCGTCTCCATCATGGGTGGCAGCAGCAGTTTTGGCAACTCCACCGCCGTCGCCGAGTTTAATATCTGTGCCGACCCCGAAGCTGCCGATGTGGTTTTTAGCAGCGGCGCCAATCTGATGATGTGTGGTTTAAACCTAACGCATCAGTGGACGGTGGACGCCGACTTGATCGAAAAAATCCGTGATAAAAACACCCCGGCTGCTATTTTTGTCGCCGAGCTGCTGGATTTTTACTGTCATGCCTACGCTAAAAGGTTTTTCGGCAAGATTGCAGGCCCACTGCATGACCCTTCTGCGGTCCTGGCGGTCACCCACCCCGCTCTGTTTGATATGCAGCCCAGGCATGTCGCCATCGAACTGGCCGGACAACATACCCGGGGCATGACTGTGGTTGACGAACGACAGATAATCAGTCAGGAAAACGCCAACACGCAAGTGGCCTATCATATCGAGTCCCAAAAAGCCACTGAGCTTTTGCTGGCGGCAATTGATGACTTTGCTTGAGTTTTCATCTACTCGTTAGAGCCGCTAGGTACGATATAACTGATTATGGCGTTTCCACGAGATATTGCACTGGCTGAGTCGGTTGATTCCTTCTCACAGAACAGGCTCGACTTCGGCGCTACTCGCCTGAGTCATATAAACGCTTTTAGACACTGGTGAAGGGAAAAGACCTTGGTTCAGTTTCATCACGTCACCAAAACCTATCCGAGAACGCACACACACGCGCTAAAAGACGTGGATTTTCGCATTCGCAAGGGCGAATTTGTTTATATCACCGGTCACTCCGGAGCGGGTAAATCAACACTTCTCTCGCTTATCTTAAGACGCTTTGCCCCCACCGAAGGCAGCGTCTACATCCTGGGTCAAGACTTAAGCAAACTGCGCGAAAGCAAATTGCCCTATCTGCGTCGCAAGATCGGCATGGTCTTTCAGAACCACCGGCTATTGGGGCATTTTAGCGCGCTTGAAAATCTTGTCTTTGCGCTCAGGGCCACCGGTGAGCGTGGCAACTTAGAGCAGCGGGCGCTCAGCACCTTGCGACAGGTCTCTTTGGCCCACAAACGCAAGGCCTATCCCATTGAGCTTTCGCTCGGCGAACAGCAGCGCGTAGCTATTGCCAGGGCGCTGGTCACCAATCCACCACTACTGCTCTGTGATGAGCCTACCGGTAATCTTGACCCGGATACCAGTTGGGAAATCTTAGAGCTCTTAAACGACCTCAATATCAAGGGCACTACGGTGATAGTGGCAACCCACTCGCGTGATCTTGTTGACAGGCTGCGCCACCGCACCGTCGTGTTGCGCAATGGTCAACTTGTGCGCGACGATGAAGTAGGAGGCTATTCGCTTTAGGTTTGGATATCGGCAAGGTCTGATTCTTAGCTTTCCAGTAAAGCTGTTTTTGGTCACACCCAACAACAAGTACCACAAACCCTTTAACGTTATGAAAAACTCGGTCGCATTTTTCTTATCCCACCCGGACAAAACACCTTAAGAAAGTGGTAAGCAATTAAACTCCCCCCATCGCAAATTTAGGAGAAGCCTTCATTCATCTATCTGTACGCTGTGCTCAAAACATCAAATCATTTTTGTAAGCGATTTAGCCGAAAAGCATATTTACGCGCTATGATACACGGGGTTGTAAATTGCGGCCAAAATCAAAGACTTTAAGATCAGAGACTGTGTCCCTACTAGACGGCAAATACGAAATCATCTCTCAGCGACCCTTGGGAGAACATAGTCTTTTTGAGGCAACCGCCGCAGACGGCACGACGGTTCGCATCATCTGGTACGATTTACAAACTCCTGATCAGGAAGCGGCCTTTGAACATTACCGGCAAGCTCTGCGGGCACTTAGACGCGAAAACTTAGCGGCTATTTATGAGCTGGTTTCAAGGCCGGGAGCACATTATGTCGCCTGGCATGCCGCGCCGGTGGGCAAGGCTGCGCCCTGGCAAAACAATGAAGCCGTTGCCAAAATTCTACAAGAGCACGGTTACAGCCTACAGGAAGCCGATATTCGCGCTGACGGTGTTCGCCATAGCAAGGTCTATGGTCTGGCTTTTGAGGGGAAATTACCTCCCCAACCTACAGTAGCACAAGCTAAAGTCATCCCACAGGAAAAGCAAGCACCCCAAAAAATCGCAGCTTCAGGGCTCGAGCGCATCCCAGATAATCTGCTTGGCTGGCTGCTGGGCTTCACTCTCCTGCTTACTAGCACCGGCTTGCTCTTGGTCAGTTTTATACAAAGCAGCAATGATCTTCTGCTTACCATCCCTGAGTTGTTGGGGCAAAACGTCAATACGGCAGCTGATAAGCTTTATCGTTTGGGTCTGGCTGTGGAAACCGAAGCTTTGCCTTCGGATAAACCTATAGGCGAAGTGATTGATCTCGACCCCGACGAAGGCAGCCAACTCCGTCCGGGGCGCAGCGTGCGACTTCGCTACGCCATGCCGCCCGGGCAGTTTGCTTCTGTAAAAGTCCCCAGTCTACAAAATTATGCTTCTGTCGAAGAGCTGAGACGAGAGCTCGAGCAAGCCGGGCTTAGACTGGGCAGGGTTGCTCGCGTCTACGCCAACGTTCCCCAGGGCAGCATCATGGCGCAGTCGCCACCGGCCAATAGTTTTGTGGCCCAGGGCAGCAGCGTCGATATTTTGTTAAGCGAAGGCCCCCAAGGTAATCTGACCTTTCTCCCCGACCTGCGCGGCCTACAGCGCGAGGACGCTATCTTTTTGGCTCGAGTCGCCGGCATCCGCACACCTATCGAAGAGGAGCGCCTGGTAAACAGCAAGGAAAAACCGGGTACCGTCATTGGTCAAAACATCTCTCCTTATATCCCTATTAGAACTGAGACTGCAACTTTACGTCTGGTAATTGCCGGAGAAGCTGATCTGGAGGTGCGAGCTGGAGTTCCCAATTTTACAGGCATGTCTCAGGAAGAAGCGCAGAATATCGCGCAGAACTACGATCTTGATTTCGAAATAATCTCGGAGCCCAATCTGCCGGAGGGTATCGTGCTGCAAAATCCTGTTCCAGGTACTACCCAGCGCTCAGGAACTGTCTTGCTCACCTTAAACGTGCATCCTGTGGCACTCCCTATCCCTGTGCCCGATATTGAGGTGCGCAGGCCACGCTTACGCCGCGTACCCTACCGCTGGTTTATCGAACCCGGCATCCCCGAAACCATTGCCGAAGTTAGTGCCACAACCTTAGAGGGTCAAACGACACTGGTCAGACGTAGCCGCGTTCGAGGCGGCGAAATTATCGAAGGAGAATGGCTCACCATCGAACCCGGCCCGATCACCTTTACCCTCACCTTAGGCGGCCAGGCATACAGCGAACCCCTGCGTGTCAATCCATAAGCAGGGACTCGTCAAAAAATTTTATTAAAGATTTAGCGAATGCGCTCTATTACCTGTTCGGTAATGTCAAGGCCCTCTTGGGCATAAACCACCAGACCACGCTGGGCAATTTCACCGTCAAGCACGATGGTATAACCATTTTCTAAGGCAACTTCTTCAATAGCCGCGTTCACCGCGTCAATCGCTGGCTGCGAAACAGTGGCAATCTCCTGGGCGCGCTGCTGCTGGACGGCTTGTAAGCTGCGCTGCAAAGCGTCAAAACGTTCGCGTTCTTCAGTGCTGAGTTGCTGCCCTGAGTTAAGTTTGGCTACCAGCACATCAAGATCAGCACGAAGGCTGTCTATCTCTTCCTGTGCTTGCTGTTGCAACTCTGCCGCTTGCTGACCGGCAGGATGCGCGGCAATAACGCGCTGAGAGTCAATAAAGACTACCTTAGTCGGTTGATCTTGGGCGGTCAAAGTCGCCGAAGCCACGAAAGCAAGGGCAAAAACGGTCAATAGAAGGATGAGTGTTTTCTTCATAGCGGAAAGTATACTAACACCCTGGATGAGAAAAAGTCTCACCCGGCCTAACGGTGAATTGGTCTGGATTCAAGCGGTTGTCGAGCTTTTTAGGGTGTCATTTTAGGCAAACCGAGGGTTGCGTAGCGCCCAACAGATGCCCAAAACCTTACGTTGGTGTTTGAGCTGGCTGGATATAATGCGCTCCGTGCTGTCACTAGTCTTTATCGGCGTACTCGGGGCACTCATCGGCAGTTTTGGCAATGTTGTAATCTACCGGCTGCCCCGCCAGGAATCAATCGTCTTCCCCGGCTCACACTGTCCACATTGTGGACATCAGTTAAGCGCTCTTGAGCTCATACCCATTATTTCCTGGTTAGCGCTTAGGGGTCGCTGTCGCAACTGTCGGCAGGGCATCTCGCCACGTTATCCCCTTATAGAGGCTCTGATGGCGGCAGGCTTTGTGCTGATAATTTGGCGCTGGCCGCTCGAGCTCTATAGCTTTACCGCCTTACCCTTACTGGTTATCTACGCCATGCTGGTGATGATGTCGGGCATTGACATCGACCAGCAAATTTTGCCCGACAGCCTAACGCTACCCGCAATTGCCCTGGCGCTGGCTGGCAGCTTGCTCTATGCCCCTGATAGCGGTCTGCCCAGATTGAACGAAGCAATCTTTGCCGCCGCCCTTGGTGCCGGAATCATCGTGCTCATCAATCGCTTGGGCGGCCTGATCCTGCGCCGCTTTAGCGACACCAAAGAGCGTCTCTGGCCTATTGGCATGGATCAGGTGAACATCGCGGCGCTTGGCGGCGTGCTTGGTGGCTGGCGCTGGGGTTTGGGTTTAGCCCTGGCCTCACTAATCGCCAATCTCGCCACCCGGCGCACGCTGCACATTTCCGAGCCCGCTTTATACGGCCTTTGGTTTGTCGGGCTGATTTTTGGCAGCACCGGCCTGTGGTTATCACCACTCACCGCGCTAAACGGCACCTTGCTAGCGGCAGGAGTCGTCGCTATTGTCGGCGCAGCATTCTGGTGGTTACGCGATCTGGGCAAGAAAATCGAAGTAGCAGAAAGTGATGAAGCAGATGAAGAACCCATTGCCATGGGATTTGGTGATGTGAAATTGGCAGCCATTTTGGGTGCTGTCCTTGGCTGGCAAAATTTGCTGGTGGCGCTGCTGCTCTCTTTTATCTTTGGTGCGCTTGGCGGCCTCATCCTGCGAGCATTCGGTGGTGGTCGACAAGTGCCTTTTGGCCCTTATCTGACTTTAGGAGGGCTCGTGGCACTTTTTTACGGCACGTCGCTGCTGAGCTGGTATCTCGGCCTCCTGGGCCTATAATCACCGTCTCCGGACAAAACTATCCCCAAATTGTGTGTTAAGTAGAAAGTGGAAAGTAAAAAGAGGAACGGGGAGATTTTTCTACCAGCCACTCACCACTAGCACAATTTGTGATACACCGCCTCCGACAGCTTATCTAGAACCATTAAGAAGAGTCGCCTCTGTCACATACTCTTAGCTAGCAGACTAACTAAGGAGTAGTAATACCAAATCAATCTAACGGTGTCGTAGTTTGAATCATCTAAGGGTGCGTCCAAGAAATCGGGGCAGACGGAAGAAAAAGCTAAAGTAAGGGATGAAGCGAACGAAAGCAGAGATAAAAGCGAACTTGATAGCCCAGTATAGTGAGGCTGTAGATAAGCTACTCGAAGCGAGCGAAAGCCT
>JASBUK010000148.1 GCA_030147925.1 Trueperaceae bacterium | reverse complement strand
TTCTCGCTACGCTCGGACCCACTCGCATTCAAAAGCCGAATCCTATTCGGCTTTTGAACGGAATCGGTATTATACAAAAATATCCGCCAGTTCCGGTAAGTTGATAAAAATGTCTGATAGGTCCATCAGCGACTGACTGGCCGCTTCCTTAAAGGCCATCACCTCAACCCGGCAACCTCGCTGCTGGGCCAGCTCGAGCATAGGCACAAAATCACCATCACCGCTTACCAGCACGATGACATCGAGGTAATTCCAGGCCCGCACGATGTCGGCCACAATGCCCATGTCCCAATCGCCTTCGAGCACGGGTCGGCCACTGTCATCGGCACGGTGAACACGCACCTTGCGGCGGCGCACCCGGTAGCCCAGAGAGGAAAGCTTGGTGATAAAGCCATAGGCGGTTGATTCTCCCTCACGCTCGACCACGTAAGTCGTGGCCTGAACCAAACGCCTGCCTCGTGCAACCACTGCTAGCAGCCGCTCATAATCGATGTGCTTCTCGTAATACTCGCGAGCGGCGTAGTAAATATTTTGTGTATCGACAAAAAGCCCCACTCGTTGCTCGAGCCATTCTCCTAAACGTAGTGATTCAGATTTTTCCATTTTCATTATCGTTTCTTGTGTCAGAACTAGGTAATTAGTAGTTGGTGGTAAGTGGTTTGTAGTGAGTGGTAGGTGGTTTGTAGTAGGTGGGAAAAGCGTTTTTAGAAAGCCCTCACTTTTCTCTTCTTACTTTTCACTTTTTACTGTCTTCTTAGTTTCTACCTCCTGCTAACCACTTTTTACTTTTTTTCCTTTCCTCTTTTTTTACAAAAACTTTGCCATAAGCAAATTATCCTCGTAGGTCTCTCCCTCCTTTATCTGTCGCCGTTCACGCCCTTCCAGTTCAAAGCCTTGCTCCTCATAAAGACTTATCGCCGCTTCGTTATTTGCCCTGACACTAAGCTGGATTTTCTCGATGCCGTTGCGGCGCGCCCAGTGATAGGAGCGTTGCAAAAGCTTGCCGGCAATACCCTGACGCCGATAGCTTACGGTCACGGCAATGGTCAAAACGGCAATGTGTTGTAAACGCCGGGGCCGCTGGCGCTGCAGCTCGAGCCAGGCACAAAGTGCCGTTTCCTGACGTGACACAGACAGAGTTGCCAGCAGATAAAGACCCCTATCGGGCTCGAGCACCCTGAGTCTGCGCATGAGAGCGTCAGCACTGACCGGCCCATCACCAACAAACCAGCATCCTTCTTGGTATATTTCCGCCTGCAAAAGCGTCAGGGCCTTAGCATCAGCCGGTTCGGCCTGGCGCAATTTGATTCTCGGCACAATCAGCGATGACAACATCAGGGTGATTATAGTCCGTTTCATTCTGGTTAACAGTAGACTGACCGTCTCTACTTCTTCTTAGCAACAGTCTTAACTACATCGGCAGCTGATGCAATGTTGTCAAAAGCCAAAACTTCCTAAGCGACGCCCTGCTATACTCCCTTAGTGATATTGCTGCTTAGGCAGCATGCTCCAGAAAAAAGCTCATGGAGGCTCTTTTGTTTAAGCTCATCACCTCAGAGTCAGTAACCGAGGGACACCCCGATAAGCTTGCTGACCGTATCAGCGACAGCGTGCTGGATGCCATCTTGAGCATCGACCCAGATGCCCGCGTCGCCGCCGAAACTATCGTGACTACCGGCCTGGCACTTATCGCCGGTGAAATCACCTGCCACGGTTATGTTGACCTGCAAAAAATCGTGCGTGACACGGTGCGCGAAGTTGGCTATACTGACAGTGCTTATGGCATTGACGCCGATCACGCCGCCGTACTAATTGCCATCAATGAGCAGTCACCCGATATCGCCCGGGGCGTCAGCCGGGCGCTCGAGGCCAGCTCGGGCGAACGTTATGACCAGATTGGCGCCGGGGATCAGGGGCTTATGTTTGGCTATGCCAGTGACGAAACACCCGAACTAATGCCACTGCCCATTACCCTGGCACATCGGCTCGCACATAGACTGTCCGATTTGCGCAAGTCGGGTGCGCTGCCTTATTTGCGTCCGGACGGCAAGGCGCAGGTAACGGTTGCCTATGATGGGGATAAGCCCATCAGGGTTGAGGCCGTGGTGGTTTCCACGCAGCATGACCCCGATGTCGAGCTTGAAGACTTGCAGGCCGATATTCTCGACAAGGTCATCTACGCCGTAATCCCTGCCGAATATTTGGATGAGCATACCAAGGTCTTTATCAACCCTACCGGGCGTTTTGTCGTGGGCGGTCCGCAAGCAGATGCCGGACTTACCGGACGCAAGATCGTAGTTGACACCTATGGCGGCGCGGCGCCCCACGGCGGCGGCGCCTTTAGCGGCAAAGACCCAACCAAGGTTGATCGCAGCGGTAATTACTACGCCCGCTATATCGCCAAGAATATTGTCGCGGCGGGTTTGGCCAAGCGTTGTCAGGTACAGCTGGCCTATGCCATCGGCGTAGCTCATCCCGTTGGTATGTATGTCGATACCTTTGGTACCTCCAAGCTAACGGATACGGAGTTAAGCGAACTGGTCAATCGAGTTTTTGACGCTCGCCCTGCCGCTATTATCGAACAACTCGACCTAAAACAGCCCATTTACAAGGCCACCAGCGCCTACGGGCATTTTGGCCGCGCCGAATTCCCCTGGGAGCGTACCGACAAGGTTGAAGCCCTGCGGGCCGAAGCTTTTGCTGAAGTATGACGCCAACCTTATCAGTCTAGTGCCTAATATCGCTAAATCAAAAGCAAGAGTGGGGTGTTAGGCATGAGGGGTAAATAGATAGCCTCTTTTACCGCCTTGTGAGCGGCCAGTCTCGACTCCAAGCACTTTTCTGGGGTAAAATTGCCCTGTAGCTGAGGAGATTGCTTTGGTATAAAGCTACGTTCGCATCTTGCGCACCTCGGGCTCAAGCAAAATTCTCAGTGCCAGATCTTAAGAAAGAAGCAGTTTGGAACCTAAAAACCGGGAGTCACGCTTAGACAGATACCAATCCTGTAAAATTTATTAGTAGACCGCTAAAAACTCCAGGACAGTCCTGATTTAGCCTTACGCAATCAATTTTTTAAGGAGTAAGAAAAAAGTTCATGCCAAGAATCGTGTTGGGAAACTGTGGTAGCGCCCTGGCGCTGGCGCAAGCACGCCTTGTACTCTCCGAATTGAGTGGCGAGTGGCCCGATGTTCACATCATGCAAAAAACCATCCAGAACTCGGCGCGTGAAAATGCCAATAATAGCGCTGAGACGCTCGAGCTACTCAAGGCCCTACAAGAAGAAAAGATCAATATCGCGGTGCAGGCTCTAGAAACCCTGCCCCTTGACTTGCCCGAAGGTCTGGTTTTAGCTGCCGTCAGCAAAAGGCTCGAGCCCCGCTCAGCCCTTGTCGCCAAGGGCCAAAAGAGCCTTAAGGACTTGCCGCCAGCGGCACTGGTAGGGGTTGCCAACGCCCGCGACGCCGCTTTTTTAAAAGCAAGCCGCAAGGACTTAGTCACCACTTACCTATCAGGCAATATCGACACCGATTTAGGTCAGCTTGCTTCCGGTGACTTAGCCGCCCTGATCGTCTCAAGTGCCTGCTTAATTCAGTTAGACCGTCGTCAGCGTATTGATGCGCTTTTAGATACGGAGACCTTTACTCCGGCGGTAGGCCAGGGTTCGCTAGGTCTGGTCGTGCGCGAGGATGATGATTTGGCCAACGACGTTGCTTACAGCCTGCAACACCGCCCCAGCTTTGATCGCGCCATGGCCGAAAGAAGTTTCGCCAGGACCTTTCAAGCTGCTTCCCAATGGGCTGTGGGGGCGTTGGCCTCGGTTAGCAGCGACGGCGAGCTTAGTCTGCTTGGCACGGTTGCCGATACTCAGGGGGAGGTGGTCATTCAGGCGGAAATTTCTGGTGAAGCCGCTGAAGCCGCCGAGCTGGGCCGAGAATTGGCCCGCGATGTGCTCGAGCAGCTCAAAAACCACTAAATGACGCTTTGCCAAGTGGTTGGTAGTTTGTAGTAGGTGGTGAGTGGTATGTACCCCGAAAGCTCCTTCTCGATCACGTTTTCTGGAAAATTTATCATGTACTGTGCCCTTTTATAAAACCCAACGCAAATTCGCAGCGGTCAATTCCAATACGGCAAACCTTTAGCGCTCTGCTTATCATCGGCAGCAAATAGTGGAGGTGTCGGAAAGGAATGACCATGAAGCTGCCAAAACTAATACTCATAAGCATTTTTAGCCTATTTTTGCTCCAGGCAGCCCTGGCACAGCGCATTGGTGACCCAGCGCCCGACTTTAGTCTGGTAAACAAGCAAGGGCAATTAGTAACGCTGGCGGATTTTCAGGGCAAGCCGTTGGTTTTAAATGTCTGGGCTACCTGGTGCCCGTTCTGTGTCGAGGAATTACCGCTCTTTCAGCGTATCCAGGATGAGCTACAAGGACGCAGTACCGAACCAGAGGCCACAATCCTGATTGTCAACAACAACGAATCGCCGGCGGCAGCCATACGTTATTTAGATGAGGTCGTAAAGGTTAATTTACCGGCAGTTTTTGACGCCACCCGCGACCAGCGCGCGCAGCTAAGCGCAGAAGGCGTAAAACTTGACAGCACCGTAGATGTACTCAAGCGTTACCGGGTGCGCGGTATGCCCACCACTTTCTTTATCGATAGCACCGGGGTCATTCAGGGCATCAAGGTGGGGCTGCTAACAGAGCTCGAAGCTTCGCAGCTGTTAGCGCAAATCGGGGTGGAGTGGTTGCCATGAACAGCGTTCAAAGACAAGCCGGCACCGCTCTTTCTGTGCGTCTGCAAGTCAGTTTCCACAGCCTTGCCTTTATCTTCGGACTGAGCATGGTCTTTATTGCTCTGGGCTTCAGCGCCGGGCTAGTCAGCGATTTCCTCTTTGACTTTGGCGATGTTTTGCGCATTGTGGCCGGGGCTTTTCTGGTCTTTATGGGTCTGGTGATGATGCGTCTTTTACCCATCCCCTGCTTGCAGCGCGACCTCCGCGCCCATCTTGCTAAAAAACCATCGGGTTATGCCGGCTCGGCCTTGGTCGGCGTGGCCTTTGGCGCAGGCTGGACACCCTGTATCGGTCCCATTTTGGGTGGCATCTTGGTTATTGCCGGAACCAGCGGCTCGGCTCTGCAAGGTGGTTTGTTGCTGGCCATGTACTCGCTTGGCTTTGCCATACCTTTTTTGATTGCTGCGCAGATGCTAACGGCCTTTCGCAAACTCAACAAATACTCCGGCATTATCGAAAAAGTCGGTGGGGTGCTGCTTATTGCCGTAGGTATCCTGCTACTCACCAACTCGGTGGCAGCCCTATCACCCTTTTTAGCCAGTCTGGGCAGCGTTGAAAACGCCTTGGCGGGAAGCCCGCCCTCATTGCTCTTATCCTTTGTGGCCGGCTTTTTGTCCTTTCTTTCGCCTTGCGTCCTGCCCATCCTGCCCTCGTTTTTAGCTTATTTAACCGGCGTTAATGCCGAACAATTGCTGCGCGAGGCCTAAAGCGAGGCTCGAGCCATCACCCGCTTAACTACCTCGCAGCTAAATTGTATCGCCTGTTCAGAAAGCGTCGGATGCACTAAAAACATCAGTGAAGTTTCGCCCAAGGTCTTAGCCACGGGCAAACGCTCAGCGGGGCCGAGTCTTGCATCACTAAAAGCTCTTTCCAGATAAATCTCGCTGCAACTCCCACTAAAGCAGGGTACGCCCTCATCGTTAATGGCCCTCATGATACGGTCACGATCCCAACCAGGGCGAAGCCGCTCAGGACGAACAAAAACGTAGTACTTGTAGTAAGCATGGCGGATATCTTTGTGAGGTCGGGTGACACGCAAAGCAGCCAGACGTTCAAAACAGTTACTTAATTTTTCGGCGTGTTGTTGGCGAATAGTCTGCCAACGCGGTAATTTACGCAGCTGAATACGGCCAATAGCTGCCTGCACCTCAGTCATACGCCAGTTGGTACCAAAAGATTCGTGCAACCAGCGAAAACCTGGTGGGTGCTCACGCTCATAAACCGCCTCATAGCTTTTGCCATGATCTTTAAAGGCCCAGGCTTTCGCCCACAATTCCTGGTCATTGGTAGTTAACATGCCACCTTCGCCACCGGTAGTTATGATCTTATCCTGGCAAAAGGAAAATGCCGCCACATCCCCTAGCGAACCCACGGGGCGTCCTTGGTAGCTGGCACCGTGCGCCTGTGCGCAATCCTCAATTACTTTAAGGCCATGTTCTTCGGCCAAAGTCATAATCGGCTCCATCTCCACAGGCCAACCGGCTAAGTGCACGGCTATAATTGCTTTAGTTTTAGGGCTGAGCACGGCCCTGATGGTCTCAGCCCTAATGTTCTGACTCACCGGATCAACATCGGCAATCACCGGGGTGGCGCCACGCATCACTGCAGCACTGGCCGAGGCTATAAAGGTGCGGCTGGTGGTAATTACCTCATCTCCGGGGCCAATTCCTAGAGCATAGAGAGCCAGCTCGAGCGCTACAGTACCGTTAGCCAGCGCCACCGCATATTTACAACCCGCAACAGCGGCAAACTCCTGCTCGAGCAGCCTACCCTCTTGCCCGGTCCAGTAGTTGACCTTGCCGGATTGCAAAACGGTACTAACCGCCGCTATCTCATCGGGCGCAAACTGCGGCCAGGGAGCAAAAGAAACGGTCTTAGCCACTGTAACAGTCTCATCCATCTAAGACCCTTTGACCTTTTCTTGCTCCATAGCAGAACCCATAAATTCCGGCATGGTGGCATGACCTTCGGCACTGATGCCCTCACGCCTTAAGACTTTTACAAGAGTCAGCCAAAGAATTTTCAGGTCAAACCAAAAACTCTGCTTGTCAACGTAATAAACATCCAGGGCAAACTTCTCATCCCAGGAAATGGCATTCCGGCCATTAATTTGTGCCCAGCCGGTAATCCCCGGCTTCGCCTCATGACGCCGAGCCTGCTCGGGGGTATAACGCTCCAGATACTCCATAATCAGCGGTCGCGGCCCCACCAAACTCATATCCCCTTTAAGCACATTGAACAGCTCAGGGAGTTCATCCAGGCTACTGCCCCGCAAAAAATTACCAAAGGCCGTCAGCCGCTGGGCATCAGGCAAAAATTTGCCATTTTCGTCCTTAGCGTCTAACATGGTGCGAAATTTATAGATCACAAAGGGTTCGCCCCTAAACCCGGGGCGCAGCTGACGAAAAAGCACCGGCGAACCCAGCCTGAGCTTTACCAGCAGGGCCAAGGTAATTAAAAGCGGTGACAACAGCACTAAGGCAAGGCCGCTGATAAAAACGTCAAATACCCTTTTTAACACTTGTGTTCACCAAAAGGATTTGCATCGGAAAAATAACGTAACTGCAGTTGCACAGTTAAATTATCTCTCAAAATTCTTTATTTTTAAGTGCTAATATCACTTGATTTTAGTCAAGTCCCAAAAGTGCTACTCATGTCTGTATGACGATAGGCTCATAAACATCACGCTTTCGCAAAGCGCAACGGCTTCTTCAAGAGTCTGTCCAGCTTTGTACTATCCTGTGCATCCGGGACAGTTCAGCGATGGATGCTTCGCCTCGTAAATTAGACAAGACAATGGTTGTTTTCTGTTCTGCTGTGTAGATTTGTCTCTTTCCCATTTTGTCTCCAGTTTAGTCTCTCTTATTTCAGAGGGCTACTGGAGGCTTTTTCTGTACCATTACCTTGTTAAATTAAGTCTTGACTGTTAACACCTTAGATTCTAAGAAGGTCGAAAACTCATTTGCATGCTCATTGCGGTCAAATTCGCGTTCCGCAAGGCGGCGGGAATTTCGCCCCATTTCCATAAGCTCTTTACGATGATCTGCCATATATTCCAAGGCATCAGCAAAAGCAACCGAATCACGCGGCGGCACAACCAAACCACAATGGTTATCTTGGATTAATTCAGCAAGCCAGCCCGGATAGTTGTTTAGCACCGGAAGACCCGCAGCGATATAATCGAAAAACTTGTTTGGAGACGTTCCATAATAAAAGGCAGGAATATTTTCAAGAACCATTAGTCCTACATCAGCCTCTTTCATGATAGACACGAGTTCGCGTTTGGGCACAGGATCTAAGAAAGCACAGTTATCCAACCCCGCTTCAGCAACACGTTGCTTGAGAGTGGGCTTTAGTTTGCCTTCTCCAATAAAGAGCAATTTAATATCCTTACGATTTCGCTTTTTTAATTCAATTGCAGCGTCCAAAACAGCGTCCAAGCCATTCGCAATTCCATGAGCACCAGTAAACACGGCTAACAGATCATCTTTTTCTACGAATGGTGAGTGTATCGAATCCGTTTCTTCGATCTCAAAGAGATCGAGATCACAGCCGTTTGGTATCATCGCAATTTTATTATCTTGAACCCCCCGTCGCTTGATACCATTTACTATTCCAGGAGAAAGGCCAATACAACCATGAGCACTGTGATAAGACAACCATTCTAGGCAACTCATGGCGGTTAGCACGACAGGGTTTTTAACAACTCCCATTTCTCGTGGCAACTCTGGCCATAGATCCCTCACCTCAAAAACAAAGGGTTTGTTTCTTAAATATCGGGCAATTATTCCGGGAATACCCACCGTTAAAGGTGTTGAGGTAGCAAAAACTAAATCGTAATCTTCTGTTAATGCAATGGTGATACTGCGCCAGGCAAAACGTAAGAAAACTATAGATCTTTGTAAAAAGCCATAGTAATTCGAATAAGGCAAATCTAACTCGATAACATCAATCCCCTGAATGTTACCCTGGCGTCGGCCATTTTTAAATTCGCCTTCAAGCACATCTTCATTACCACATACCATCGTTACTTCATGACCTCGCCCTATCAATCTTCGAGCCATTTGATAAGAGCGAATCCCTCCGGCGGCTTCAGGGGTTGCGAAATATTGATGGAAATAGAGTATACGCATCAAGCCCTCCCACCCTTTAATCTAATACTTGTCAGGATAATTGCCTTACCAGGACCAACCTCCACTTCCAAAACCGACAGCGGCGTTTTTTCGTAATAAAACCTTGATTCCCATCCCTGCACAAGCTCAAGCCTTTTTACAGATTTGTCAGTGGAAATTGTTAGATCGCCAAGATCCCCTTTGCATTTATTATTCTGCAATTCCCAATTATCCGGAGCCAAGCGCCAACGCAGTACAGCTCTATCTTCAAAACCCTCAACTTCATCTTGCACATACCACATTGCCCCCTTAAAAAAAACCGATCGCTTGTGATGACAACCCTTGAAATCAGTATAGCCTCCTTCCCAGAAAAGACCCCCGTTTATCTCGACTAGCTCACCCACACTATCCGCATTTAACCAAGCGCCATATAAAAAGCGGCTCAGTTTCGGCATTTGATCTCGGCCATCAAACTGAATGGTATTATGTGATTCCGTTGATCCAAAATAGTTCTGCCAGGGCTCGTTTGCATTATAGCTGTATGTGCCGCTGTCTCTTAATAAATTGCATCCCTGAAACCACAAATCAAAATGTAGCGCATTCGGCCCTGGACGAAAGTGAAAATTGGGGAAGCGGATCATTCCCCACGCAGATGTCCCATCATCATGGTCCGAATGCATGGTGACAAAACCCCCATCCCGAAAAACCTGTGAAGAACGCGAAAGTCCCGATTCCATTTTCGGTTGGATCGAGAGATTCAACCAAGAAAACGTTTCATCCCAGGGCCCTGTTGGATAAGCTCTGCCACCACAAAACAATATAGTACCAAGCTGAACTGAAGGGCGAAAATCCCGATATCCCAACGAGCAAAGTGAAAAAAGTTTTGCCCCATCATTTGCACCCAGATTAGGACCATCACCCGATTCAGGTTCTATCATCTGAAAAAGCCATTCGGTTGCGGCTTGAGCACGATTATAGAACGTTCTTGAAAAAGGTGTAAGTTGTAATTCCCGTCGCCATAATTCCACGAGGTTCAAAGTGTCAAGCAAAACCCGATGATAATTTAGTGAGTATTGTGAAAAACTTCCATCTTTTTCTACAAGCTTGTTTACTCTGTTTTCTAGCCAGTATCGACCTTTCTTATACCAACGCTTAGCTTGGCTCTGCAGGGATCGATTATCAGGCGCAATCCTGAGCAACCAAGCTCCTGCGATAAACAGGCCCGCTGCTTCACTGACACCATGATTGTTATCTTGGGCGATGGCATAATAAATTGTAGGTTCTATTCGGCAGCAGTGTTCTGTAACAAAGCGTATCAATGACGTTTCTGGATCCCAGGCTTGTTCTAAAATATATGCCGCTAAGAGTACCTGCAACATACGAATGGCAGTTTCCTGCCCACATTTCCAGTTTGGGCCGGCATTGACAGGGTTTTTGGCTGTCCAATCCCCAATCCAGGCATTTAGTGTCTCTAAGTAACTTTGATCCCCAGTTAATCGAAAAGCCCTGGCCAATATTAGGGTCCAGGTAAACCGAGACGCTTCCCAAATTACTTTAATATCCCCCACACCCGTATCAAAATCGTTTATTCTTGACCAATGTCGTTGACTTGCCTTCAAGTATTGGCCATTAAATGGATTTAAAAACCAATTAGGAGGCGAGCCAACCAATTTAAATTTATTGGAGAAATAATCAAGCTGCCCCTCGAGCAATCTGTCCGCATGTGTGATTATTAGACTGCAATTGATGTTATCGATATTTGCCATAGGGTGATGAGGGGCTGCACGAAATAAAGGCTGACACCAGCTTTTTCCAATTGGTAGAGTCCTCTCAATTAAACCCGATCGTAAGGCAAGTCGATAAAGGGCAACAGTGATAACATTGGCAAAACCGAGTCGACGAACTGTATTAAAAAGAAGGGCTATCTTAATGACAAACTCCAATAGAAAAGTAAATTAGTCCCGCGACAGCAGCCGCGTGTAGGCGTAACAAGCTAACGCTTGCAGACTTACCCTTTGTGCTTCTACACAGCTATACACTCTTTGGGCTGCAATCAAAAACTGCATATAGTCTTTCTCTGTTACTTTCGCCCGGTTCATATCTCCATTCTGCTCCAACAAGGCTCAACTGCGTAAGTCCCAACGCTATTAAAGTTGAATAAGCCATCAGCTGACATCAATCGCTCACCAGTTTATACGACTATCAGCCAATTAGTATATTTGGTCATACGATTAGATCTTTGCTACGTTTAAATTTACTCCCTCACTCATTAATGATTTGGTCAAAAATCACAGCCATTTGCTACTTCCTCACAACAAATACGAAGGAACTCATCCCGGTTCCAACGCTTCGAGGAAAACTGTTGAGCTTGCATCTCTGCTCCCTTTTTGCAATGGGCCATTATTTCCTGTGAATCTATAAATTCTTGCATGGCTCGAGCCAGCAATTCAGCATCCTTTGGAGGTACCAGCAAACCACTTTCGCCATTTTTCACAATCTCAGGAATAGCTTGCCAGTAAGTAGATATGACTGGAATACCTGCCATATATGCCTCGATAATTACACCGGGGTATCCCTCACCTTGATAATATGTCGGGAAAACTAGCACGTCGTAAGTTGAGATGGTAGCCAAAACCTCTTCGGGCTCTAGCACTCCTTGATAGCGTACATTTCTAGCCCTGTTTATCTCTTCCTCTGTGACCCCTTTTTGCAGGGGGCCATAAATATCTACAAGATAGTTGTTAGCTTTCAAGGTCTCACAGGCTTTTAAGATCTCCCTTATGCCTTTCGTGGGTTTGACGTGACCAACGAATACGAAGCGCCTGATATCTCTCCGGGTTTGTTCTGGCTCAATCTTGATTATCTCGGAGCGACTAGTTGGAAACCAACGTAATTTTGAATGGGGATATATTGGGGAGAAAAAGTCGACTAGCTTATGTGTTTGCAATAAAATACAGTCCGAGGTAAACACTAAGCTTATGAAGTAATGCGCGCACCATGAAGCGTCTTTATAAAATCTATCGAAAGAGCCTCCGAAAATTCTTACGACAAGAGGTTTTCTGAAAATTAAGCAAATTATGCGGAGTGCTGAACCATAAATAATCATGCGTCTATTTGAAGCATGAAGAGAGACGATATCGAATGAGGGTAATGCCCTAAGGAGTTTTAAAAAAAACAGCGGAATATTGATCAATTTGCCAATAATTCCAAGTTGGGGCTGCGGAGAAGTGTTTAGAACCTTAACGGTTATGGTCTCTTCCTCTTGAAGATCGGTGAGAAGTTGCTTAAAGGAAACTGAAGTGCCTCCAATAGGTGGTGGGAGAGGGCCGATGAGTAATAGCTTCATGATTTGCATTGGTCTGAAAGTTCAGGACACTCTCTTAATTTCTTCGGTTGTGTTCGAACATCAGTGCTTCAAACAATTGCTCATACTTACTGACATAGTTATCCAGGGATAACTCTTGTTCGGCAAAGGCTCGAGCCAGAAATCCCATTTTTTCTCGTTCATCTTCTTGCAAAGTGGCGAATCGATCTATGGCCTTAGCGATATCCTGAGGGTTGTGTGGATCAAAAAGGAAACCGGTTTTTCCTTCTTGCACCAATTTGGGATGATCACAGACATTGCTCACTAGAACAGGTTTACCGCAAGCCAGGGCTTCGCACACTGCATTGGGCAAACCCTCATAAAAAGAGGGATGAATCAGTGCATCGTGTTCATGTAAAAGCTCTTGGACATCCGACCTTTCCCCCAACCATTTCCAATACTTACTTAATCCATATTGGTCGAGCACTTGAACTACTTCGCAATAGCTCTGATAGTCATTCTTCGTTTTTTTATTACTACCCGCCCAAGCTATTGTTGGGGGAGTTCCGTATGTAGCTGCGTAAATCTCTAAAGCTCGAGCAAGTCCTAGAGCATTTTTCTTTCGAGCCGTTGAGGCCAAAACAAGCAATTTTGGAGACCCCCTCCCTTCCCGTTGACCAAATGATGGTCTAGGCACAAAGGCCGCTAAATCCACGCCATTGTAAATCGTTGATATTTTGGGAGCCATCCAAGGAAAATCTTGTATCATTCGCTCTCTCTGGTGGTGAGAGTTGACAGTAATATAGTCCGCTAAGCGGTGAGCCTGTTGCAATAATCTCTTGGTAAATGATAATTCTTTCGACAGGTACATAAAGCGCTCAGATACGATCAAAGGCGGGTGTGCCATTGCGATGGTTGAAAGCTCTGCATATAAGTTTGGCGTATTTAGAAAAGATAGCATTACATCATAGGTATTGCTCTTTACAAGCTTGCGAAACGCCCATATTACTTTTGGCGAAAAACGATATTTTTTGTGGTATTTGTAAACAACAATTCCCAGGGACTCAAATTGAGAAGCCATGTGTTGGTATTGTGGATGATAGATAAAGAATTCTACTTGATGCCCCTTCAGACGCAATCCTTTAGCCAAGTTAACCATCTGCCGCTGAGCACCACCAGCCCCAAAATGATCGATAAAAAACAAAAGCTTCAAGATAGTCAACTCACCTAATAACGGGTTATGAAAAAGAGAAGTGAACTCATCGGATACGCTATTATACCGCTTTAGGTTGCACCTTTATGCAAGGGGAGGCTTTTATCTGTATGTCTACACCAAGGTTCTTCTAGCGACCTAATCACGGCTTTTGCAGGAGAACCAACCAGTTAGACCAATTCCAGTTTGCATTCATCAAAGAGCAAAGGGACATTTACCCTGTCGTGATGTTGTGTAAAGTGATGCGTGTATCGCGTAGCGGATACTATGACTATCTCAAACGGATTGACCGTGAGCCAACAACAGGCGAGGTAGCAACGGCAAA
>JASBUK010000136.1 GCA_030147925.1 Trueperaceae bacterium | reverse complement strand
TTATTCTGGTTCATAGTCAGTCCTTTGATGCTTGAGATTTCAGCACCCCAATTATCTCACGGACTGACTATCCTTTTTTGTCCCGGTAGTAAGGGTAAGCGCAGTAAATAAAACTACTCGAAGCTAACGTCTAACACCAGGTATTCAATAAGCCTTTTACCCAAAGAAACTTTTACCTTGTCGCCCGCTTTGCGCCCAACCAAAGCCTGACCAAGCGGCGACTCGTCCGAGATGCGGTTCTCTAAGATATCGGCCTCATGAGTGCCGACGAGATGAAAGGTGGTCTTTTCTCCTGAAGACTCCTTGAGCAATAGGCTCGAGCCCAGCCGGGCAATAGCCTCTTCCCCTTCTTCGTGCTCAACCACCACGGCCCGGTGAACAATCTCTTCAAGGTCTGCAATGCGAACCTCGTTGGCGCTTTGCAACAAGCGTGCCTCGTCATAAGCCGCGCTCTCGCGCAAATCGCCGTCGGCAATTGCCGAGCCCATGTAATCGGCAAGTTCCTGCCGCCGGGTTTCTTTTAGATATTTGAGTTCCTCTTTGATCTTTTCCAAACCTTTTGGGGTGAGTTGAACAGATTTTGTGCTTGTCATAAGCCTCCTTGTTTAAGACCTGCTTGCCTAGAAAACGACTTAGAAAACGCCAGAGTGGATGAAAATATACTTTAGCGTGATCTATAAAGATAACGCATAAGCGAAATTATAAGGCTTTGGCTGGCATTAACGGTTTTCCTACTTGACTTTAGGGGCTTTTAGGGCATGGACAGGGCTTTAACCTCACTGTTAGAATAGGTCTTGCGCCCTTTGGGTGGCTAAACTATGGGCCCTTAGCTCAGTTGGTTAGAGCAGTCGACTCATAATCGATTGGTCGTAGGTTCAAGTCCTACAGGGCCCACCATGTTAGAGACGCATCTTGGCAAGGGTGCGTCTTTTTCATGTACTATAAAAGCACTATATTACCTAAAATAAAATCTACAGCATACTCGGCAACTGCACCTCGACCAGCGCCAGAAGACCCGCAACCAATATCAAAATTACCCATAGCTGCCAGCGCTCGAGGGGATGATGATATATTACGGCCTCGATTGACGCTGCCATAGTTTGACCGATGAGCAGGACGGTGAATGATTTTCATACTTAATCTCTTGACAACGCGTTACACGCTGTTATATAATTTAAAC
The DNA here is from genome assembly GCA_030147925.1 of Trueperaceae bacterium. Lineage (GTDB taxonomy): Bacteria > Deinococcota > Deinococci > Deinococcales > Trueperaceae > JASBUK01. The sequence goes on along the minus strand of JASBUK010000136.1, from coordinate 35,022 downwards.
ATAAGTGAAAATAAGCGGCTCCGCAAACAAATCAAAAGCCTTGAAGCCAACATTGCCGAGCATTTCGACAAGATTGCTGCGGAGATGAAAAACCCCAACCCTGATGAAGGTTCCATCCTTCATTGGGCAAAGGAGATTGAGACCTGGAAAAAGACCGTTGCCCGCAAGCGTGCTAAACTCCCAGGAGGTAAGTAATGAAAAATCTACTTAGTTATGGTCGACAAACCGAAGATACGCTTCTTAAAGAGTTAGCTGACGAAGCAAAGCACTATCTTGCTATCCTTAAGCGTTTAAAGACTCTCCCAGCTGGGGATGAGCGGGATGAAGTCGAAGGTGATTTATACGGTTCAATCGCTCATTTAGCTGTTCATAGCGAACAGTTAAGAGAACATTTAGATCGATTGGTCGAGAAGGAAATTCTTGCCTAATCCCAATCCCAATACCAAAGGACTCAGGCCAAACCCGCACACGCTTGGGGTTGAAAAATTGGCTGAGGGCGAAGTCTCAAGGCCGGTGCGCATCCGCGGCAGTCGGGAGCTGCACGAGCGCCTTAAGGAGATGAGTGCTAAAGAGATTGGGCAGGTGCTTAAGCAGGCGTTGGGGTTAAAATATTAACCTCGCAGTGCCCGTCGGATAATTACGTCCAGCGGCTGATTTGTGGGCAATGACTTTAAATTACACTGATTTAGAAGTCGTGAAGCTTCCGCTTAGCTTAGCGGCAAAACAATCCGATATTTGATAAGAGGTCTGGTATGAACACAAACGCACGCCGCACCAAAGTCAGTGCCACACTGCCAAATGCCATCGTTAGCGAAATCGACGAACTGGTCGAATCAGGTAGTTATGAGAGTCGTTCGGCAGCCTTTGAAGCCGCTGCTAAAAAGTTGTTGCGTGAGCGGGTGGATGCACTCATTGAAGCGGAAGTCCTGAAACTGGATCGCGAGGCCGAAAAAGCTGAGGCGGAACAAGGCATAAGAGACTTTGCCGCGCTGCTACGTGAGTGATTCTTCGTCGCGGTGAGGTTTACCGCGTTCGGCTAAACCCGACCGAAGACTATGAGCAACAAGGTGACGCTCGGCCCTGCTTGATTTAACTTGACCCAAATTAAAAAGCCAGGACAGCGTGATGATACAGAGGAGAGTCTTTTAGCGAAGCTTTGACTAGCGAGATGGAGCACTCCGAAGATCACTTCGCCCCTACAAACTCCAGCCCTACAGTATTTATCGCCAAAGAATGTTAAGAAAGAAGCATGTATGCCTTTTTGCTGAAACCGCGCTGGCTTTTAGGACATGTTATTGCTCTGGGTCTAATCACCCTCTTTATCAATTTTGGCTTTTGGCAACTCCGGCGTTTTGATTGGCGGCTGAGTTACAACAATCTTTTAGAGGAACGCTTGGCGACTGAACCACAGCCTTTTGAGCTGCTTGCCACAAATTATCAACTTGCCGCTGAACCGGAAAATGATATGGCAGCGGTTTATCGCCGTACGGTGGCGACGGGCTGGTTTGATACCGAAAACGAAATACTTTTGCGCTCCCGGTCTTTTGAGGGACAGCCCGGCTATCATGTGCTGACACCCTTGGTACTAGAGTCTGACCGGGCGCTGCTGGTCAACCGTGGTTGGGTGCCTTATGAACTGGATGAACCACCCGTGGCCGAGGCCGCCCCACCCGAAGGCGAGTTGAGGGTTGAGGGTATTTTGTTCCCTGCGCAAGAGCAGCCTAGCGGCTTGGCTGCCAAGGACCCGCCCGAAGGAGATTTGCAGGCGGCCTTCTGGATTGATATTGACCGTCTGGGGCGGCAAATGCCCTATGGGCTCGAGCCCTTGTACTTGCAACTTTCGGTGCAAACACCGGCCCAGGAGAAGCGTTTACCCTTGCTTTTACCGGAACCGGAGTTAAGCCCGGGCTCGCATCTTGGCTACGCTATTCAGTGGTTTTCCTTTGCGCTTATTGGCATTGTGGGTTATAGCCTCTTGTTGCGTAAGACGGCGCAGGAATTAGCAGCAGGCAAATAGATAAGGCTCGAGCAGGTGCTCGAGCCTGTTAAACTCCAATCCTCTAAGTTTAGGGGGCTGTGGTGAAATTTCGGCTAAAGGTAAGACCGAAACCACCGTTACTTTCGGGAGCTGCAAAACCAAAAAATGCCTTGATGAAGTCTGCGGCATAGCCGGAAGGCCCGGTAGCGGCGTCCATGTCGGCAAAGGGGGCGATACCGACAACCTGCCAAGTAGAACCTGCGCTGGCTGGAAGGGGCAGCCCTTCGGCGCTTAAATCAGGAATGGTGGTTTGGCTGTCGGTAGTGATAACGTAATAGTTGGTGCCACCCACACCAAAGAAGGCCACATGGACACCACCCCCAAAGGGCTGCCAACTAAACGACGTGCTGTTAGTGACGTCCGCGGCGTTGTTAACGGGCAGGATTTGTTCGGGTATCTCGGGAACCGTCAGGCTAGCCGTGGTCGCATTGGGAGCCAGACCCGTAACGTATGCAGCCGAGAAACCGAATCCGCTTGGTTCGTCTGCCGTAACCCGGGCCGTAATATTGGTATTGGCGATATTTGGGGTAGTGTAGGTGAAGTTGGTTCCCGTGCTGCTGTCGAAAAGTAATGGGAGAGACTGATTTGTTCCCCAATCTGCCCAAAGCACCTTGCTGTTGATAGTGTAGCCACTGGGGAGAGTTGCGCTGCCCGATAAGCTGGTGTCGGCCACGCCACTGGAGAGGTTGATGTCGGTGGCGGGACTTGAGAAGGCGCCGCCATTGCTTATGCTCAGGGCTTGGCTGCCATAACCGGTGTAGTCTTCTGGTAAGTTGTTGGTATCTCTTTTCCACTGCAGGGCGTGTAAATTGCCGTTGGTTGTGGCATTGCCCGACCAGCTAACGGTAAAGGGACCGTAGGCAGGTCCAACAGCAGGCCCCATAAAAGTTCCGCCACTACCGTCATCGGAACCAAAGATGACCCGGGACACATGATCCGCCGGATTGGGAAAGCCCACCCCACCCGAGAGCTGACCCTGGATGGTGGCACTATTGTCAGGTGTACCCCCAAAGGCAAAGAGTTGCAAAGTGGGGTCGGTACGGCTCAAACCCTTAAAGAGATAGCCCGAGTTAGCAGCGGAATCAATGACGATGACATCATAAGGAACCGTTACATTGCTGATACTGAAGTTGCCATTGCTGTCGGTATTAGCTGAGGTGCTACCAATCTTGACCGGCAAACCACTCCGGACTTGTCCAAAGATGTCCACCACCTTGCCAGCAACGGTAATGGAGGCCGGCGGGTTGATAGTGATGGTGGCCGAAGCGGTCAGTGAACCTGCCGTGGCGGTGAGGGTGGCTGTGGCTGCGCCGCCGCTTGCCGGGGGCGTGTAGCTGGTGGTTGGGCCGGTATCAGGCAAGTTGATGCCAGGGCCGCTATCAAGCGACCAGACGATGGTGTCGCTGGAATTGGTTAGGGTGGCGCTAAAGCTAACCGCAGCACCTCCGACGGTAACTGTGGCGCTGGGTGGAGAAACAGAAAGGGTGGGAGTGGGCGTTACGGGATTAGTGGTAGCGCAAGCTGCTAAGAATAGCAACAAAGCAAGCGTGATATAGCTAAGAACGCGGATTTTTTGCATTTTCCCTCCTAGAAAGGAGTCTAAAAACCGCAGCGAAAGTTTTAAAAGCACAAGCTGGAATTTAAGATAGTGAATGTACAACAGGGCAAGACGAAATGCCATATATAGTTTGCACGGGATATTACGTGGCTAAAGCAAGTGGCGAGTTGTCCTTGTCTGTCCTACGAAAGTATTCGCAACGGTTCATGACCTGAGTTTGCTGAAAAGTTCTAAAAGTTGTCTTTGGCGTATTTTTTGGAGTTTTGCCCTTTACATGTCGACACGCCTCACTTTCCCGGCATAAAGCCCTAGTCTGCAGGACGCAAAGAAGATGATTTTTTTGGCACTGTGCCGTTTGGGTCTGGCTCCAGGATAATAAAAAAATGTTAAGGCGCTAAGGCAAGCATCACATTGGCTCAGGAGCCAGGGGTCTTGCGGCCTCAAAACTAATACCTGATTGGCGTTAACCGCAGCCTCTGAGGTCTAAAAACGTATACTTAGTCGTATATGCCAAGCAAGATTTTAGTACTTGACGACGAAGCGGAAATTTTGCAGCTTATCGAACTTATCTTGCAGCCTCACTACCAGGTGAGCGCCTTTAGCGAACCCCGGGCGGCGCTGGCAGCATTAGAGCAGGGCTTGCGACCGGAGCTGTTTATTTGTGATGTGTCTATGCCGGAAATATCCGGCTTTGAATTCCATGAAGCCGTGCGCAGGATTATGCCTTTACGCAGCGTACCTTTTGTCTATCTCACTGCGCTTAGTGACCGTGAGCATCAACGTCAGGGGATGTCTTTAGGGGCGGACGACTATCTGACCAAACCCTTTAAACCACAGGAACTTTTAGAGGCGGTAGGTTTGCGGCTGGCCCGGGCCCGGGCCTTGCAAGAGCTTGATAAACGGCTCAGTATTCGTAGTTTAGGAGGGCTAAGCATCAGCTATGGAGGGCAGCGGGTCAACTGGGAGGCCAAAAAGGCTGCCGTGGGGTTTTTATACTTGCTGGCTGCTGGCGGCAAAGCTTTGTTTAAGGAAATGAAAGCAGGCCTGTGGTGGGAGCCAGTAAGCGAAAACAATCTCTATGTTTTGAATAATCGCCTTAAAAAAGCCACAGAAGCTTTTGCCGAACTTAGCAGCGATGGCGAACTGGTGCGTTTAAGTCTTGCTTGTAGTTATGTTTGGGATGTCGAGGTATTTGAACAGGCTGCTAACAAGGCCGTGGCCGGGGGCACGTTTTTAGCGGTAGAAAACGCCTTGCAGCACTATGGTGGCGAATTTTTAAGTGCCGTTGATGCTCCTTGGGCGGAGCAACGCCGCGTTTACTATGAGCAAATATATCTGGAACTGTTGGAAAAGAGCATTGAATTGGCTCCCACCGACCTGGCCAGAACCAAAGCCCAAAAGCGCCACGATGACTTTTTGGGTTTGGCGAACGAGGATTAGTTTAAGTTCCGGCGCTGACGCAGAAAATAAAGCCAGCGGCTGGTCAGCGAGACAAGCGTGACGGCAAGAATAATGAGCAGCAGGGCATAAGTGAGGGCAAGATCAGGCAGCATAAGCGTGAGCCCGATAGCGATAAACAAAAACGCCCCATAGTATTTGCCAAGGGGGTCAAAGGTGGGCTTTGAGCTCGAGCTCAAGACAAACTGCAAGAACATAGCGCTGATTAATAAGAGCAGCCAATAAGGATAGACCCCTTTGATGACAAAGGCAAAAAAAGCGCTAAAGACCAGCAAAAAATCAGCCGCCACATCAAGATAAGCCCCAAACGACGTTTCGGCGTTTAAGCGCCTGGCCAAATAGCCGTCAAGCATGTCGCTAAAGCCAAGCAGCACAAAAAGGCCGGTGGCTGCCAACAGCCTGTTAGCAAGCAGCAGATCAAGAAAAAGCGGTGTAAGGATGATACGCGCGACGGTGACCCCGGAAGGAACATAGAGCTGCCAGCGTTCGTCTTTTGCAAAGATTGGCATCAGTCAGCCCCAAGACCCACCAGCTCGCTAGCTGCTTTAAAAGCCATTTCTACAGCAACTTCTCTATTTGGCCGTGAAGGGTTGTCGTCATCATTGGGCCGCAAAGTGTACAGGGTTAGCAGTTTGGCTAACTCGCCATTGTGTTCTTCAATTAGTGCTGTAGTCTTGGCCCCGGAGCGACCTGCCTGGCCCAAGGCCGTGAGCAGTACGGCGGTGGGTTTGTCGGCTAAGTCTCCCAGCCGTTTTAGATAACGGCGGGTCGGTGCATCGGGTGCCCACCAGTAGGTATGAACACCCAGCGCCAGAAGATCGTAGTCGGCAAGTTCTGCCGGTGTTTCGCGGCTGATGGTGGTCAGTTCAACTCGCCAGTCACTGGCTATAAGGCCATCGGTGAAGGCTAAAGTGACGGTTTGCATAAAATCGCTCAAGCCGGGGTGGTAGGCGACCAGGGCGCTTCCGGCCTTGCCCTCGGGGTTTAGCACGGTAATATCACTTACCACCTCACGGTTAATGCTTAACTGCAACCAGACAAGACCCAAAGCGATGAGCAAAAAGACGGTCAGCCACAGGATTTGCTTTATAGCCATAAGTGCAGCTCCTAGTTCAGACAAAGCGATTCGGGCGGCTAGCGCACGAAAAACAGATGCTGTTTTTATAGCTCTTTGCAACTCTTATAACCAGAGTCATTTGTCATGTCCATGTCTAGGTAGGGGTCTTGGGTATCAATGTCCCTTGAGTCTGTAAGGGCACAGGAGTATGGTTTTAGGCCGATGAAGGTGATTGCCGCCTTTGTCGGATGATATTGAAATCGTCGTGGACTTAATATAGTTAGTCGCCCACGACTCAGGAGGTTGCCAATGTTGCTGGTTTTAACACTGTTAGGCATAATTGCCGCGGCATATTACGGCTTGGCTCGAGCCGTTGAAACCCTCGACTAATAACAAAGTGCTGTTTTCCTGGCATACCATGCCAGGAAAATCGCTCGCGTTCACGGAGTACCGCGCAGCGCGAGCGTAACCTTAGACGATTCCATTTACGACACGAATAAAGTAATTTCTTATAGACTCTTTTGCTATCTCAAAAGCTCTCGCATCTCCAGATTTGCCTCTACTTCTTCACGGCTTAGCCAAACGGGTCGGTACTGCTTGTTGGCATAAAGAGGCAATTGATCCGTCATATGAGGCGAAGCTGCCTGCGTAGAATTGCCGTAGGCCAAGACCGCCCTTGCCGTTATCGTATCGCCAAATTCGATGACTGCTACCCAGGAGTCGCCGGCCACCGTTGCCAGCGGCCCTTCGGGTGTAGGGGCGGCAAAATTCGGGGTGAACAGGCCAAATGCTTCGGGTGGCGCACCAAAAGCCGGTAGACTTAGTTCGCCGACGCGGAAATTATAAAAGGTTCCCCAAGGCATTTGCAAAGAGCCAAAGCTCTGCTTAACCGCCCTGGCCGCAAACTCTAGGGCCTCTACGGCTTTGCCGGGGTCGGCTAGCCCCATGGGTGTCTCGAATGGTCTTGTAGGGTCAGGGGCTAGGGCAAAGGCTTCTTCGGGAAAGCGCTTGCCGCCTAAGATGTCGGCTTCGTAGTTCATGGCCCAAAAGGCAAAGACGACCGCGCCTACGCTATCGGCCTCAAAGCTGCGGTCCCAGGCTTCTAAAACTTGCACGGCATTTCACTCATGCTGCTCTCCTCTTTTAACAGCAGGTTCGTCCTAGTCTCTTAATTCCCTAACGGTATTGAAAGCCACCCATCTCATTTTTCTCGAGCTATCCCTCGATTTGTCTAAAAAAGTCGAATTAACATCGGCTTTTAAACGGAATCGGTATTACGCTAAGCGCAGCGAGAGCGCCCCCAGGGCGATATTGCTTTCTATGGTCAGTAAGGGGCTGACACCTTCAAGCGCCGCGCTTGTATAGTAGCCACCTTGCTTTTGACTAAAACCCTCAGCTGCCTCGACTTTTGCTAACACCGATTCGGCGCTGATTTTTGCGGCAGTGTTGGCGGGCAGGCGGAGTGCTACCGAGGACATACCCGTGGCAATCTTGACGTGTGCGCTGCGTTGTAAGTCACCGCCAAAGTCAAGTTTGTAAGACGCGGCGCCACCTTCAAGGCTCATCTCGGCAAAGTTGGCGTTAGCCAAATTTTTAAGCTCGAGCTCTCCGGCTCCGGTGGCCAGACGCAGCAGATTCATTTCTGTTGAGTTAGGAACGGAAAAATCCAGAGTCAGCTTGCCTGCTCCTTGTTTGATGTTCACACGGCTGAGCGGCAAGCCGCCTAAGTCGAGCTGACACTCGCTCGCGCCGGTTTCCAGCGTTAGCTTAAAGGTCTTGCTGCTGCCCAGCCTAAGATCAAAGACCGGAGTGCCGCGCATAAAGCTAAAGAGTGCGGCAATGTTACGTTCCTGGGTGATCTTGACAGTGCCGCCTTCTTCGCTAATCTTGTGTGCCAACTCTCCGGTGGGGTCGTGGTAGCTGCCGCTTACCCAGTTGTCGCCCGCGCCCGGCTCGAGCCTTAGCTTGCAGGCTCCAACCGCGATTTTTAGCTGTAAATCAGCGGCATCGGGATAAGTTATTTCTATGGGGACGGCTTCGCTATGAGTCATAAAATCACTCCGTTTCAGATTAAAGTTTGTAGCCGATTTGCTTAAGCAGATTTTTGCGTTCGGCAATATCCTCTTCAGTTTCAATGCCTTTGGGGCTGAACCCGTCAACAACGCCCAAGATTGCGCGACCCAGCTCTGTTTCGGCAACAATAACTTCGCTGGGGTTGGCGGTGGCGCAAAAGAGGCGGCAGACTTCCGGCACCATTTTAAGGGCGTTTAATATGTTGACCGGAAAGAAGCCTTCGCCTAAAAAGATGATAAAGCTATGCCCGGCGGCAATGGCCAAGGCATTTTTTCTGGCTAGCTCGAGCATGGCCTCGTCGTTGCCGCTCCAGCGCAGCAAACATTTTTGCGAGGCCTCGCAAAAGGCCAGACCAAATTTTATGCCCGGCACCGCCGTGACTAGGGCTTCGTGGATGTCCTCCACGCTTTTTATAAAATGCGTCTGACCGAGGATGAAATTTGTAGTTTCGGGCTTCTCAATCTTAACAGTGCTCAGTTCCATAGCCGCCTCCTATTAATGATGTCAGTGGAAAGTAAGAAGCAAAAAGTGGAAAGTAGAGACTTTCCTACCAACCAAAAGCCACCTACTACTAACTACTCACCACTCACTCCAGTTTTTTAAAGATGTATTCCACCACCCCCGCTCCAAAGGTGACGATGGGCCGACCATTTTCATCTTCACCAAACTCAAGCGGCATTCCGGCGATGGGCGGGGTAAAGGTGCCGTAGCTAATATTTCCCTCGTCATCGGCTCGAGCCCTTATCTCGCTTTGAAACTCGCCCGTATCTAAGATGAATTTACCGTTTTCAAAGTACAGCCGGATTTCACCAAGGGCATCGTTGGCATAAGTTCCTAAGCTTGTCGGCAATTCTTCCGCTTCGATTTGCGTTATTAGCGCTTCACGCAGTTCGCTTTGCGACTTTTCTATTAGGTCAAGCTGCAATTGCAAGACCTCGTCGAATTGCGGCTCCTGTTCATAGAGCAACTCGAGCAAACGGTAGCGCAACGACTGATTTAAGGCCGAAGCCCGCTGGTTGGTCAGGATGCTGATGCCTAAGTCAAGCTCGGGTAAAAAAGCCAGTTCCGAACTAAAGCCAAAGGTGTTACCCCCATGGCTGATGACTTTTAAGCCTTTATAGTCTTCGATAATCCAACCCAGACCATAACTGGCGTCTGCTGAAATGGCGACCTGCGGCTCCCAGGTAAGGGCCAGATTTTCTGCCGATACCAGCCGCTCACCGCTTGGCGTTAGACCCTCATTAAGCTCGGTGATGAGGTAGTTGGCCATATCTAGCACATTTGACCACAGCGCTCCGGCAGGCCCCATGGGGATAAGCACCTCTTCGACGGTTAAGGGCAATTCAACCGTTTCGCCGGTAGCCAAGGCCGCATAGGGTGTGGCGTAGTTGCCGCTTGCTACTGCCTCGGCAAAAGAAAAGGTCGAGGCCTTCATGCCCAAGGGGTCTAAAATGCGCTCTTCGAACAGCGTCAGATAATCCTCATAGAGCTGACCGTAACTACCGCCCGCTGCTAAAGTGGCGATATAGCCCCCGCTGGCCACCATCTGATTGCTGTATTGGAAAGCCTCGCCAAAGTCAGTAAAAAATTCGAAATCGGCTAAAGAAGCAATTACTGCTTCGGCAGTTAGTTCGTCGGCGTTAAAAAGCCACTCAAAGTCGCGGCGGGGCACGCCGGTACAAGCGCAGACCAGATTTTTCATGTTGAGGCTTTGACTCAGCTCGGGGTCGGCGACCTTAAAGCCCGGCAAGATGTTTATCACGGGCGTGTCCCAGGCAAAGACACCCTCGTCTACCAGTTGCGCCATCATCATGGTGGTCATCGATTTGGTGCTCGAGCCTATCATCAGCAATGTTTCAGGCGTCATGGCTTCCTGGCTGTCGAGATTGCGCACGCCAAAGCCCTTGGCGTAGACCAATTTACCGCCCTGCACAATGGCGATGCTGGCGCCGGGAACTTCAAGCTGGCTCATCTTTTCGCCGATATAAGCCTCAAACTCGGCCAAGAGCTCGTCGTTAAGAGGCAGTGGAGCGGCAGTACTGAGGTCGGTTTGCTCAAGCGCGCTAATGCGAAAACCACTGTCGATGATTTGCAACTGCGCGGCTCGCTGCTGGGCGGCGGTGAGTTCGGCGTTAAAAAGCAAGACAAAAACACTGTCAGCCAGACGCCGCCCTTCGGCTTGGATAATAGGCCCATCGTCCTCGCGCTCATAGCTCATGGCGATAAACTCGTCGAGGCCTTCGGTGCCAAATACCGCGGGCGGAATGTCTATGATGTCTTGCACTGCCAAATCAAACCCGGGCTCGACGATTTCCCAGGTGGCACGGACAGCTTCTTGGGTATTTGCGCTGCTCAGCACCAGAATGCGCACGGTGATATTGCCCTCAGGACTCTTGAGGCTAAGGTAGTTCTCAGCAGGTTCAGCCGTCCAATTGCTGGGAATCGGCACTGAAAACAGTCCGCCGGGGTCCTGGTAAATGGTTTTATCACCTGTTTGTGCTAAGCCAGTTGTGGTCAGAGCCAAAAGCAAAATAACTAAGAGATTTAAACCAAAAGACCCGTAGAATTTTTTCTTGCTGGAGCCAACATTTATCATAGTTCTATAACTTCCTTTTTGTTTAGATTGTGTCCTCAAAATCAAAAACCACTGAGCACGATTAGTTTCTTGGCGACACGAAAAGTTACCTGTTTGATTCTTCTCAGCCTATCGTTCTCGCTACGCTCGGATCCACTCGCATTAAAAAGCTGAAATCAATTCGGCTTTTTAACGGAATCGATATTAGATGGAGAGCTTTGTCCACGCTGCCGCCACAGCAGATAGACACCGCCGACGATGAGCAGTAGCGAAAGCAGTACGCCCCACAGACCGCCGCTAAAGCCACTGATTACCAAAACCAGCGCCAGACAGCCCACGGCAGGGAAGATGGCCCAGAGCTGTCCGCCTCTGTTTTTAGGTAGCAGATAGAGCAGCCCAAAGGTGGCGGCTAAACCCAAAAAGAGCAGCGAACCGGCATTCCAGCGTGGGAAGACCTGCTCCGCCCAGATGATCAGGGCCAGAGTCAGTATTGTGCCTGCCGGGATTAGTGCCCACCAGTGTTGTTCGTCGTTAAGGTAGATAGCGGCAAAGCTTAAGCCCATGAGAATAAAGAGCCAGCTCACGGCGGCGTCGCCAAAGAATACAACCGTGCTCAAGCCGATTAGGGAAAAACCAGGGATTAGCGCCCACCATTTGCTGCGATTAGCGTAAAAAACTGCCAAAAAGGCCACGCCGCCAGCAAGAAACAGCAGCCCCCAGACCAGGCTGGTGAGCCAGGGCAGCCAACCCAGATTGCTAAACAGGAAAAGCGCTCCTAAAGCAACTAACACAATGGCCCAGAATCGTGAGTTTTTCTCCAGTGTCATATTGAACTCCTTTTTGATCGGCAGAGTTGATCTTAAAGCGGTTTATGACTCTTTACTGTCGTTATCTTCCTCGCGGATGACCTCTAGTTTGACCCGGCTGACCAGCGCCGCCAGAGCGCCCAGGGCTGCTAAGACCGGGGCGGCGATGGTGATGAGGCCACCGGCGACCACGCCAAAGGTCAGGGGCAGGGTCATTAATTCCTCGCCTTCTAAATTGCGGATAATGACGCGGCGGGTATTGCTTTCTTTGATCAGCTCGCTGATGCGCTCGACGAGCTGACTACCGGCAACCTCAAATTCCTCTTTAAGACTGCGTTTTTCTTTTTCTCCTGTCATGTCTTAACCCCTTTCCTGGGTTGCTTACAATTTTTGCCGAAATTATCTTTTTGACCCACTTTTTTAGACAAGCGTGAACCCCCCGTCTACCACCACCGTGCTGCCCGTCATGTAGGAGGCTGCTTCGCTGGCTAAAAACAGCACCACTTGCGCCACATCATTTGGCTCGCCTTCTTGGCCTAGCGGCAAGGTGGCCATAAGGGTTTGCAAGTGCCGGGCAAAGGTTCGGTGGGCAAGAGGATGCCGACTGACCTCTTTGCGTAAAAATTGGCGCATCCGTTTTGTGCCCGGTGTTTTTATGGCCCCGGGAGCCACGGCATTGACGCGGATGTGATGAGGGCCGAGCTCGAGCGCTAAAGCTTTGGTCAGAGTGACAACCCCGGCCTTGGCTGCGGCATAAGGGCTTAAATGTTTGATCGAGCGGATTGCTTCTACCGAGGCGAGGTTGATAATGACGCCGGGTTTTTTGTCGCTGATCATCTGGCGTACAGCTGCCTGGCTGTAGAAAAAGACGCTTTTTAAGTTGATATCCAAGACCCGATCCCAACAGTCTTCATCGACCTCAAGAAAGGGTGTAAAGGGATAAAAGCCTGCGTTGTTGACCAGAATATCTACCCCGCCAAAGATCTCAACCGCAGCTTCAACCACCTTGCTGGCATCGCCGACACTGGCGGCGTCGGCTTCGATGGCCTCGACCTGTCTGCCGCAGCGCCCCAAGTCATGGGCTAGTTTTGCGGCTGTGGCGATATCGATATCGACAATCATCACTTTTGCGCCTCCCTGGCTGAGTGTTTCTGTGATGGCTTTGCCGATGCCTTTAGCACCCCCGGTGACGATAGCAACCCGCTGGCGAATATCGATTGGGGTGGCAATATCTTGAGACATGCTGGCTCCTTTTTGGTTGTGTTAAAAAACGGGACTTAGCTCTTGAGGTTTATGCCTTAATCTTTATTTTTTGGCAAAACCAGCGATGTGTTTTGCCACTTTCTCCCAATGCCCCGATTAAAGCTAAACACGTTTAGTTTTATGGCCTTGCTGCATGGCTAAGACCTCCATGATTAAGACAAATACAGGTCTAATACAATATGTACATAAATGCGCTAATAGCGCTAGAGACGGATGTCCCCAAGGCCAGACTTTTATTTAGAACGGGGAGTGGTGATTGAATCTTTTAAGGCCTCGGCCCCGGCAATGATGTCGAGGATTTCTTCGGTGATGGCGCTCTGGCGTTGCTGGTTAAATTCCAGGCCCAATTCTGCTAAGCGCCTTTCAATGTTTTGCTCGGCGGATTGCATGGCGGCTAAGCGGGCCATGTTTTCGCTGGCCAGCGATTCGGCCAAGGCGCGATATAGCGAGACAAAGAGGTATTCGCGGACGAGCCCGGCAAACAGGTCTTGCCAGTCCATGCTGTAACTTGGCAGCGTGCGCGAATCCCAGGGGCGCAGGGCTAAGCTGCGCAGCCAGTCTAGATCAAGCGGATAAAGGGGCTGCTTGTAGGGGCGGTAATTCACCCGCTGGTAGGGCCGGTGATAAAACAGCAGCAGTTGGCTTAGCTCTCGCTCGAGCCTCCAGGCTTCTAAGTTGAGCAGGATATCTTGCACCACCTCGGTTAAGGCGGCTAAAGAACTGGGCAGCGAGAACAGCTTTTCGACCTTAAAGCCGCGTTGCGTAATAGCGGCGTCGGCGCGGATTCCTACCGCCATCAGCAAGGTGCTCTCCGGCTTAGCGGGTTCTGTAAGGGCATGATCGACGATTTGCTCGTTAAAACGGCCACAAAGCCCTGCATCGGAGCCAAAAATGATTGCGCCCACCCGCGCCTGGCCCCGGGGCAACTGCTCGCTAAGCTCCATACTGTGCTCGCGCAAGGCGATTTGCAGACCCATTGTTACCGAGCGAGTGTAGTCTGCCAATGAAGTAACCGCTCGCTCGTACTGCCGGATGTTAACCGCCGAGAGAGTCTTCATGGTCCGCACCACGCCCAAAAGCTCTGTAGCGCTGCCAATCTTATGTCTGAGTTCTTCGCTGCTTTGCATGGGTTTTGCCTCTGGTATAGGTTTGGGGCGAGGATTGGGGATGGGGGATTTGCTATCAACTGCCTGCAAGAGCTTCTTTAGCGACGTCTAAGAGGGCTTGGCGATCTTCGGGGCTGAGCGGCTGGTTGTTTTCAATGCGCTGGTAAACATGCGGTAGATCAAGCTTGGTGGCCTGGCGAACGCGGTGCTCGAGCGCTGCTAGTTCGCTGAGCGCATAAGCGTCAAAAAGGCCGTTGCTAACGGCTAAGAGCACGGCAATTTGCTCGGCTACCGGCACGGTGGCATAAGGTGACTGTTTGAGCACTTCACGGACGCGGCGACCCCGCTCCAGCGTTTTGCGAGTAGCTTCGTCTAGGCGGGTACCAAAGCGGGCAAAGACCTCGAGTTCTTCAAACTGCGCATAAGACAGCCGCAGGCTGCCAGCCACGGCATGATAGGCGGCTAGTTGTGCTTTGCCACCCACGCGCGACACCGATCTGCCCACGTCAATAGCCGGCAGTACTCCTTTGCTGAAGAGTTCGGGCGAGAGATAAATCTGACCGTCGGTAATCGAGATGAGGTTGGTGGGAATATAAGCCGCTAAGTTTTCCGCTTCGGTCTCGATGATGGGCAAGGCGGTGAGCGAACCGCCTCTAAGTTCTTCTTTTAGATGAGTTGCCCGCTCTAAGAGCCGTGAGTGAATATAAAAGATATCTCCGGGATAGGCCTCGCGCCCGGGAGGACGCCGCAGCAGCAAGGAAAGTTCCCGATAGGCTCGAGCATGGCGGGTTAAATCGTCATAGACAATCAGGACATCGCGCCCTTGTTCCATAAAATACTCGCCGATGGTGGTGGCGGCATAGGGGGCCACGTATTGCAGTCCGGCGGGGTCATTGCCACTGCCGACGACGACGATGCTGTAGGCCAGCGCCTGACGCTCCCGCAGCTCGGCAATGACCCGGGCCACGCTGGCGCTTTGCTGGCCGATGGCACAATAGATGCAAATTACCTCGCTATCCTGCTGGTTGATGATGCTATCTACGGCGATGGCGGTTTTGCCGGTTTGCCGGTCGCCAAGTATAAGCTCTCGCTGTCCGCGTCCAATAGGGATAAGTGCGTCGATGACCTTGATGCCGGTCTGTAAGGGCTTGCTCACCGGGGCGCGCTCCATGATAGCCGGGGCCGGACGTTCAATTGGGCGGGTATCAAGCGTGTCCAAAGGGTCGCCGTGATCCAGCGGGCGGCCCAAGGGGTCGATCACCCGACCCAAGAGTGCCTCGCCCACGGCTACGTCAAGCACGCGTCCGCTGCGCTGAACTTCACTGCCTGCCGCTAAATTACCGGCTGGGTCGAGCAGCACTATCCCGACTTCACCGGGGCTTAAACTAAAAACCATGCCCAGACGCCCGTTTGCTAAACGCAGCAATTCCTCGGCGCGAACATCGGGTAAACCCTGGGCTCGAGCAACCCCCTGACCCACAAAGTTAAGATGCCCCACCTCGGCAAGGCTTAAACCGAGCTGCCGTTTTTGACGCACCTGCTCAAGCGTGTCTAAGGTGCTGTCTAGAAGCTGGTCTAATTCACGTTTCACGCCCCCACCCCCCGATCTTTAACCAAGCTGGTACTGCTTGCTAACAACTGCTCGAGCGTTGCCTCAAGAGAGCTCAAATAGCTATCAACGCTCCAGGCCAGCTTGTAACCGTGGGCGCTTAGTTCAATGCCGCAAATCAGCTCCGGGGTGGTCAAAAAGTGTAGCTTAAGCTCTTCACCAAGCAGTTCATGCAAGACCACATTTAACTCTTTGTGCTCGGCATCCGGCAGCTCAAAGGCGCTGCGCACCATAAGCTCGTTGTTGGCGTGCTTGATAGCCCCTAACATCTTTTGACGCTGGGGTTCGGGGAGCGCCGCCAAGCGCTCTAAAAATACCGTGACGATGTGCCGCTCGAGCTCGACATCGGCCAGTTCGCGCAAGGCCTGCCGCATGGCGACATAGACTTCTTTGCTGCTCCGCCGACGCAGTGCCTGCAAAAAGTTTTCCCGTTCGCGCAAAAGCGCGAGTTGCCACTGGTTACGAGCCTCCTGGACTTCGGCTCGAGCCTCGCTCAAAAACTGACGCCTGTTGTCCTCGGCCTCTTTTTGCACCTGTCTTAAAATCTCCTGACGCTTACCTTCAAGCTCCTCGCTCTGCTTAGCGTATGACGCCAAGGCTTCTTCGGCCTGGGCTTCGCGCTCTTTAGCCTCCGCTAAGCCGGCGGCGACTTTCTCCGCCCACTCTTTCATCACCCGGGTGATGGGTCCATAGAGAAAGCGCCTTAGTAGCCACAGCAGAATCAGAAAGTTGACAAGCTGAGCTATAAAGGTAAACCAGTCAAAACCCATGACTCAGCCTCCTTAACCTCCGGCGCTGACAGCAGTCCAGAAGGGGTTGGCAAAGATGAGAATCAGCGAGATGACAAAACAGTAAATGGCCGTAGACTCGACCATAGCCAGACCGACAAAGAGCGTGCGGGTGATGGTGTTGGCCTCATCTGGTTGCTGGGCAATGGCGCTTAGGGCCTGAGCCAGCGCCCGACCTTCGCCCAGTGCCGGCCCGAGCGAGCCGATGGCGATGGTCAGACCTGCGGTAAACACCGAAGCTATACCGATAAGACTGCTGGGATCCATAAACTCAAACCTCCTTAGGGCGCTTGCGGCTTTCTTGAATTTCGGTGGCCGAGGCGATATAAACCAGCGCCAAAATGCCGAAGATATATGCCTGGATGATGCCCGTGAGCAGGCTAAAAGCCTGCATGACAACGGGGAAGAACAGCGGCGCGACCAGCAGGAGAATGGCGGCTATCACAGTGCCGCTCATCACATTGCCAAAGAGGCGCACCGCCAGCGCCAGGGTGCGGGAAAACTCGCCGATGATGGTAAAGGGCAGCATGATGATGCTGGGCTGGAGGTATTGCCGTAAATAAGCCTTTAGACCCAGCGCCGCAATGCCGTAGATCGGCACGGCAATAAAGACGCTGGTGGCCAGCGCCGCAGTGGTCGTTAAAGAGCCGGTGGGGGGCCGAAAACCCGGCACGATGGCCAGGATATTGGAAAGTCCGATGTACAAAAAGAGCGTGCCGACAAAAGGCAAATAAGGCTCGGGCTCCTGTTGGGTCACCTCGCGAATTTGTCGCTGGAAAAAGCTCACTATGGCTTCTAGCAGGTTCTGGCCTGCTGAAATTTTGGGGCTCGAGCTAAGGCGGCGGGTAATCAGATAGGAACTCAGGGTCAGCAGAGCCATCAGTAGCCAGCTAAAAACCAGGGTGGCGCTTATCTTTACCGGTCCCCACTGCCAGTAAATGATTGCGTCAGGACTTAAATCCATGTTCACCTCCTGGGGTTTTAGCGCTCAAAGCCACATGGCGCGTCATTATCATGCGCGCGAGGATAAAGCCGAGCAAAGCCGCTAATAGACGTTGCCAAGACGCCGCCATGAGCAGATAAAAGCCAGCTAAGACCAGGCTGGTGCGAAGCAGAAAACTAAGCAAGAAGAGCTGCGCGGGGCGGTGCGTCTGCGGCAGCTTGCGCACGGTAAGCCACAGACCACCGAAGTACAAACCACCTAAGATGACGCCGGATAAAAAAACCAAGGCCAAGACTGTCATGTCAGGACTCCTGTTTGGGGCCAGCGCCTTAGTAGCGGGCGCAGCAGATAGCCGATAAGTGCAGGCACGCCAAGGCGCTCTAAGACCGCTTTGTTAAACATGGCCAAGACGATGGTGACCCCGAGCAGCAAGATTAACAGCAATAGGGTTTCCGAATTAGTCAATCTTACCCTCCCGTTTTAGCCAGTACCAGGCGTTTAGGCAGCCAATCACCAAGCCGGCGAACATCAGCATCAATGTCCAGGAAAAGCGGCTGGCATAGCTGCGGTCAATCCAGACGCCTAAGGCGATGCCCAGCAAAGTCGGCACGGCTACCGACCAGCCAATCAGGCCAAAGGTTCCTAAGCCAAACCACACGGCCCGATCTTTTTTGGCACGCAGTTTGCGGGCTACCTTTTCATCGACGCTGTCGCTGAGCTTTTTACCGGCGGCGGCTACCTGATTGTCAGACTCTTGCTGCTTAGACACGATGTTGCCTTCCTAAGCTGTAAAAGCGGCGCACAAAGTCGGCTTCTAATTTGGCCAGGGTCGAACGAACCTGTTTTTCCCGCTCTGTGAGCGACAGAAAACGCTCCTTTACGGTTTGTCTAAGGCTGTTTAAATCCTCGCCACGCACCGCATGACGCGTCGAGACCAGCACCTCCGGACCACGTTTGATAAGCACCCCTTCATCCACCGCAAAAAATATCTTCTGGCCCTGTCTGGCCTCGAGCAGGAGCAAACCTGGCACCAAAATGGCGCTAAAGTCGATGTGTCTTGGCAGCAGACAAAAGGAGCCGTTTTTGGCTTCGGCGATCACTTTGTTAACCGCCTCGTCGAGCAAAATATCCGTGGGTGTGAGAATCTTTAGCCTCATGAGCCTTCACCCGTCTTGGCTTCATCCACCGTGCCTATCATGTAAAGCGCACTTTCGGGCAAGTCCGCAAACTCGTCGGCTAAAATGCGCTCGCAACCTTGCAAAGTATCTTCCAGCTTCACTTCGCGCCCGGGCATGGCGGTAAAGGCCTCGGTGCTGAAAAACGGTTGGCTGAGAAAGCGCTCGAGCCGCCTTGCCCGGTAAACCGTCTGACGATCTTCCTGAGCCAGTTCTTCTAAGCCCAGCATGGCAATGATGTCTTTTAACTCCTCGTAGATAGCCAGCGTACGCCGCACTTCCTGGGCTATCAAATAGTGACGGTGCCCGACAATGAGGGGATTTAACATTTTAGAACCGGATTGCAAAGGGTCAATAGCCGGATAAAGCCCTTCGCTGGCTCGCTTGCGCGAGAGCACAATCGAAGCCGATAAATGGGCAAAGGTATGCACCGCCGCCGGGTCGGTAAAATCATCGGCAGGCACATAAACGGCCTGAACCGAGGTGATCGCCCCGCTGGCAGTATTGCAAATACGCTCCTCAAGCTCGGCCAGTTCGCTGGCCAAGGTCGGCTGATAGCCTACCCGCGAGGGAATTTGCCCCAAGAGACCGGAGACTTCCGAGCCGGCCTGCACAAAACGGAAGATATTGTCAATCAGCAAGAGCACGTCTTGTCGGGTGTCGTCGCGGAAATATTCGGCCATGGTCAAGGCCGCATGGCCAACCCGGAAACGGGCACCGGGGGGCTCGTTCATCTGCCCGAAGACCATCACCGTGTTCTTTAGAATGCCCGCTGTTTGCATTTCCCGGTATAACTCCTCGGCCTCGCGGCAACGCTCGCCAATACCGCAAAAAAGGCTGACTCCTTCGTGCTGGCTGACCATATTGTGAATAAGCTCGGTAATAAGCACCGTCTTGCCTACACCCGCCCCGCCAAAGAGTCCGGCCTTGCCACCCCGCTCTAGCGGAGCCAGCAGATCGATGGCCTTGATACCTGTAAAAAAAACCTCAGAGCGGGTTGCTTGCTGGCTTAGACTAGGTGGCGGAGAGTGAATATCACGTTTTTCTTCACTTATTGCTGGGCCGTAGTCTATAGCTTCGCCAAAGACGTTTAGCATCCGGCCCAAGAGTTGCTTACCCACCGGTACCTGTAGCCTGTGGCCGGTATCGATAATCCGCTGGCCCCGGGCCAAGCCCTGTGTAGGGCTAAGGGCAATACCTCGCACCGTCTGATGATCGATATGACTGTGCACTTCGATCACCACTTCCTGCTTTTCACCGGCTCTCAGCTCGTGTTGGATAGGTGGGAGGCCGTGGGGAAAACGAGCCATAACGACACTGCTCTGCACGCTGAGCACAGTGCCCAAAGTCTCCACAGCAGCATGATCAGGCTGCTGGCTAGCGCTATGAAAAACGCTATGCATGGCTATCTCCTTAGCACTACTATAGCCCCTTTGACGGGTTACATTTGCCCCGGTTAGATAAGTAGGTAGTAGGTGGTTGGTAGGAAAGTCTTTCCCCTTTTTTTACTTTCCCTTCATAAACCTTAAGACGAGAGAATTAGTCGCATTCGGTATTAGGTCTAGAATGAGAGGGGTTTAAACCTAAGAGGAGTTTTGACATGATCCGGCCTTTTGAACACACCGGCGACGTAGGTTTTGAACTTAAGGTGGAGAGCTTAGACCAGCTTTTCAACGCGGCAATGCGCGGTCTTGTGGCTGTTATGTTTGCCGCCCCGCCCGGACAGGGGAGTCTGCGCAAGCGTTTGCGCTTAGTGGCTCCGGGATTAGAAGCGCTGATGGTTGCCTGGCTAAACGAAGTCATTTTTTTGATCCAGACCAAAGAATTTGTGCCGGTTAGCTGTCAGCTTGTGCTCGAGCTCGGTACAGAAGGCTGGAAACTTGAAGCAGACCTTAAGGGGATGACGCTGGACCTAGCAGCCTTTGGTTGGCAGGGTGAGGTTAAAAACGCCACCTATCACGGCCTGGCAATAAAACAGTTAAATGAACGCTGGCAGGCTCGAGTGGTTCTGGATGTTTGATGCCGACCTGCTTCCTTTGTGCACAACCAAACAAGGGCTTGCAAATTTTAGCTGCCTGTGGTGTACTCCCGCAATTTTTCACTGATTGGTTCTAAGATACGCTCGGTAGCCTCGTTAAAAATAAGGTGATAGGGCTCATCAAAGACCAGCATTTCTTTTTTTGGCGCGGCGATGTTTTTATAGACCTTTGAGACATAGCTAAAGGAAAAAATCGGGTCTTGCCGCGCGGCAATGACTACTATCGGACAGCTTATTCGTCCGTTGCTAATGCCGCTTAAATCTGCGTTGACAAGTGAAGCCAAAAAGTAAAGCGGATAGCTCCTCAGACCAATGGGGTCGCTGACAAAGAGCTTATAAAGCTCTGGCGAGCGGGAAACGCGCTTGGGTTTTAAATAAGCGTAGATAGGAACCGGCAAAAAGGGTAAGAGCCACCCCAAAAGACGTATAAACAGGCGGAGCAGCTCATAAACCGCCATTAAGAATCTGGGTAAGCGCGTAATCAACAGCGACTCCTCAAGTTTGGGCAAGAGCACGCCGTGAGGAAAGGCAGCCCTGATGCGCCCGTCTACAGCGGCGGCGGCCAAGCTCAAGATGCCTCCCTGAGAATTGCCCATGAGCACGATATTGTCGTTATAGTTTTCCAGGCAGTAAGTTACGGCATCCTGAACATTTTGCAGCAGGTCGCTAAAACCATAAATTATTTTTCCCCGAGGGCTTTTACCGTGTGAGACAAAATGCAGCCCGATGACGTTATAGCCCTGCTTAGCAAGTCCGGCCAAAAACTCGTCGTAAAACAGCGGATGCGTCATGGTGCCGGGTAAGAAAATAACGCAAGGGCTGTCTGGCTCAGCCTCGTAGATAGAGAGGGCAATTTGTGTGCCCACAGAAGAAATTAACACTTCTTGGTAGTGCTCATAAGCTGAGAGATTGAGCAGTTTTTCGTCAAAGGATCGCATTTTGCCTCCCTGGGTCTTGTCATGATTATTATGAACTGCTGCTGGTTCTTGATAAAAAGGACATATGTCTCTAGCTATAAAGCATTAGTTTTGCTCTAGTTAATACTGGCAAGGTTTATCTCAAAAGCGGCTTTTGGTCTTTACCCTATCAGGAGGTGGGTCATGCTAAGCCGAGCCTATGCGAACGTAAAAGCGCAAGCCTCGCCCCTGCGCCTGCGTGCGCTCATTCAAGACCTGAAATCCTTCGACTGCCGTTTGCCTCTCAATCAACAGGAATCCCGCATAGAATTTGATATTTCGGATTGTAATTTGTGGTGGATCATGAGCGGAGGACTCAACGTGCTCATGGCGTCTTATGAGGATGTCGTGACCTGGACCCCCGAATTTCATGAAGGCCCGGTTGCCATGCCCAAAAAAACCCCGGCGCTTGGCCCGAATCGATAAATGAACTTGACACCCCCACCACGTTTGGGGTCAGCAGCAAGCCCTTGCCGGTCGCATCAGGATAAGCCGCTTTAATTTATAACTGCTGCTGACCCAGTTCATAAAATTTGTACTTTCGGGACGTTCGTCATCTTCTTTCCTGTGTCGCTGCGGCGCATACTATTTAGCGTAAAGGCAAAGCGCTGAAACCGAATTTCTTAGACGGTTACTAATTGGCCCAATGCCAATGGGTGGGCAGCTATCATCAGGGCAGCAGCTAATAAATTCGGCATTAGCAGGCTTAAGGGGTGAGGATTGGCTAAGCGTAAAACATCTTTTGGGCAGCTTGCCCACAAACTTTCGGTAGGAAATGTTGCCATCACCAGCATTTGGCTGGCTGACGGCCTTTTTCTTTAGGCAGCAGCTTTTTTACAGGAGGTATTTATGGATGTTGTTATCAAAGGGATTAAGGATGGTTTGGGACCTGAGAAGATTTTGCTTTTGCACCAGCCACAGCTAGGGCTCGAGGCCATTGTGGTGGTGGACAATGTCGCTGTTGGTCCGGCTATCGGCGGGGTGCGGATGGCTACGGATGTGAGTGTAGAAGAGGTATTTCGCTTGGCTCGAGCCATGACCTTAAAAAATGCCGCCGCCGGTTTGCGGCACGGCGGCGCCAAGTCCGGCATCATTGCCGATCACCGCAGGCCCTTAGAGCACAAAGAAAAATTGGTGCGCGGTTTTGCGCGCATGATCCGTGAGCTTAGCGAATACATTCCCGGCCCGGATATGGGCACCAACGAAAGCTGTATGGCCTGGGTCAGAGATGAGATTGGGCGGGCCGTGGGTTTGCCCCGGGCGGTGGGGGGCATCCCCTTAGATGAGATTGGCGCGACTGCCCTGGGGGTGGCGGTAGCCGCCGAGGTTGCCGCTGATAGAGCTGGGGTTGTCTTAGAGCAGAGTCGCGTGGCGATTCAGGGCTTTGGTTCGGTGGGCAAACATGCCGCACGCTTTTTAGCAGAGCGAGGGGCAAAACTGGTGGCCGCTTCGGACAGTCGCGGCGCTGTTTACAATCCTGATGGTCTGGATATCGAGGCGCTCATTGCGCATAAAGAAGGAGGTTCGCCGGTTCACGGCTTTTCAGGCGGGCAGGCCATAGCGCAAGAGGCTCTGGTGGGGGTGGACTGTGAAATTTGGGTGCCGGCAGCCCGACCCGATGTGTTGACGATAGACAATGTGCCCCAACTAAAAGCCAGACTGATTTTGCAGGGGGCCAATATTCCTGCAACCGAGGCGGCGGAAGCCTGGATGCACGAAAACGGAATTTTGAGCATCCCAGACTTTATCGCCAATGCCGGAGGCGTGATTTGTGGGGCGGTGGAATATAGCGGCGGCAATCAGCAGCAGGCGGTTACCACCATCGACGAGAAAGTTCGCCGCAATACCAGTGAGCTGCTCGAGCGCTGCCGGGCAAACGACAAGCTACCCCGCCAAGCGGCTATCGAGATGGCCGAAGACCGCGTTAGAGAAGCGATGAGCTACCGGCGGCCTTAGCTGGCCCCTATTAGCTGGCTTAAGTGGGGACGTTTGACACTGGCAGAACCGGGTTTGTCTTAAACATACTGATTGATTAAATGAAAAATTGATAATTTAGTGGAAAGTAAAAAGTAAAAAGTAAGTAGAAAGTGGTTAGTAGAAGGTAGAAACTTGGGGGTTTGCAGTGGTGGCAAAATCAGACAGTTGGAATTTGTCAGTTAAGCGCTGACGCCCAAAAAGAACTCCGTTGGCAAGACCTTCTAAAAAGGTTTTTCCACCTACTACTTACCACCTACCACTCACCACTTACTACCAACTACAAACCACCAACTACTCACTACCAACCATCTTGGCTAAGAGTTCTATCGAAATAAAGGTGAGAGCATGCCGGTACAGTTACTCGATTGGGAGGCTTTGGAGGAGTTTTTTACAGCGCTGAAGCGACGCGGTTTTACGCTGATTGGGCCGCAGCTACAAGACGGCGCTATTGTTTATGACCAGCTTGAAAAGCCCGAAGACTTACCGCTTGGCTGGCAGGATGTCCAGGATAAGGGTAGCTACCGCTTGCACCAGCGTGACGATGAGGCAGCTTTTGGCTATGTCGTGGGCCCGCATTCCTGGAAGCGCTTTCTTCATCCGCCAAGCCTGCGTTTGTGGCGGGCTAAACGTAGTGAGTCGGGTTTTGACTTGCAAGAAGAAGCTTTAAAAGACCCTAAATATGCTTTTATCGGCGTTCGCGCCTGCGAGCTTAGCGCCATTGAAATCCAGAATAAGGTCTTTTTAGGCGGCAGCTACACCGACCCTCACTACCGCGCCCGGCGTCAAGGGGCTTTTATCGTGGCGGTCAACTGTACTCAAGCCGGTGGCAACTGTTTTTGCGCCTCGATGGGTACAGGGCCTAAGGTTGAAACTGGTTTTGACTTAGCGCTAACCGAAGTGCTAGCGCCGTCGCGCCATTACTTCACCGTAGAAGTGGGTAGCGAGCAGGGCGCGGAACTGCTAAAAGAAATTCCCCACCAGGAAGCGAGCCAGCAGGAGATTGCCACGGCTCAGCAATTAGTTGCTACTGCTGCCGGGCAAATGGGCCGCGAACTGGACAACAGCGGGCTCAAGGAAATCCTCTATGCCAGTTATGACCACCCACGCTGGGACGAGATCGCCGAGCGTTGCTTAAGTTGTGGCAACTGCACTATGGTCTGTCCCACTTGTTTTTGCACCACCGTAGAAGACGTCACCGACCTAAGCGGCCAAGAGGCCGAGCGGCTACGCCACTGGGATTCTTGCTTTAGCATAGATTTTTCCTATATCCACGGTGGCAGCGTGCGGGCTTCTGGCAAGGCCCGCTACCGCCAGTGGCTAACGCATAAGCTGGCTAGTTGGATAGACCAGTTTGGCAGCTCGGGCTGTGTTGGCTGTGGGCGCTGTATTACCTGGTGTCCGGTGGGTATAGACATCACTGCCGAGGCTACGGCTATTCGCAATAGCCAAGCTGTGACCGGCGTCAAGACGAAAGGAACTCGGCATGTACAAGCAGACCATTGATGAATTATTGGTCAGGCACAGCTTTTTTGCGGGGCTCGATCCCCGCGTTATTGAGCTTATCGCCGGCTGCGGCTTAAACGAGAAGTTTTCGGCGGCAGGCTATCTTGCCCGCGAAGGCCAGGAGGCCGATAAGTTCTACTTAATACGTCATGGCACGGTGGCTTTAGAATTGCGTGCGCCCGGACAGGGTCCGCTGACTATCGAGACTTTGCAAGAAGGCGACATCCTGGGCTGGTCATGGCTGTTTTCGCCACATCGCTGGCAGTTTGATGCTAAGGCCCTAACCTTGGTCCGGGCAACCGCCTTTGACGGGGTTTGTCTGCGAGAAAAATGCGAAGAAGATCACGACTTGGGTTATGAGTTTATGAAGCGCTTTGCCGGGATTATGATAGCGCGGCTCCAGGCCACCCGCTTGCAGTTATTGGATCTTTATGGCACGGCTGACTAATTCTCCCCGGTTTGCTCTCGATCCGATGCTGCCACAGCGTTTTGTCGTCGAGCGCTTATGGCGCGAAACGGCTGATACCTTTACGGTTAAGCTCGAGCCTGTCGATAAAACGGCTGATTTTGCCTTTGCGCCGGGGCAATTTAATATGCTCTATGTCTTTGGCGTGGGCGAGATACCCATCTCCATCAGCGGCGACCCGGCTGATAATACGGCGCTGCTACACACCACCCGCGCAGTAGGAACCGTGACCAAGGCGATGAGTCGGCTTAAACCGGGCGACATGCTGGGTCTGCGCGGACCTTTTGGTAGCAATTGGCCGGTTTTAGAGGCTGGCGGTCACGATATTGTGCTGGTCACCGGCGGCATTGGCCTAGCGCCGCTGCGCCCGGCACTTTATGCCATCTTGGCGCAGCGGGAAAAATACGGCAAGGTGGTCTTGCTTTATGGCGCCCGCACCCCCGAAGACATCCTCTATAAAAAAGAGCTGGCTAGGTGGCGGGCACATTTTGACCTTGAGGTTCACGTGACGGTTGACCGCGCCACCGAATCCTGGCGCGGCAACGTCGGTGTCGCCACCACTCTTATTCGCAGGGCCCCTTTTGACCCGCAGGATGCCGTGGCGATGATCTGCGGCCCGGAAGTGATGATGCGCTTTACCACCCAGGAACTGCTTAGGCGCGGTGTAGATAGCAGCCGCATCTTTGTTTCTTTAGAGCGCAACATGAAGTGCGCCATTGGTTTTTGCGGTCATTGTCAGTTCGGCCCCCAGTTTGTTTGCAAAGACGGGCCGGTGTTTGCGCTAAAACGGGTTGAAAAGCTGCTAAATACCTGGGAGGTGTGAAGTGACCAGGGCACGCAAACCCAAACTGGCCGTCTGGAAGTTTGCTTCTTGTGACGGCTGCCAACTCAGCCTCTTGGATTGTGAGGACGAACTCTTAGCAATTGCCGGCGAGGTCGAAATTGCCAACTTTTTAGAAGCCTCACGGGCGGTAGTTAAAGGTCCTTATGATCTTTCGCTGGTCGAAGGCTCTATCACCACACCGCACGATGCCAAGCGCATTCAGCAAGTGCGCCGCGCTTCCAAGACGCTTGTCACCATCGGCGCTTGCGCCACCGCCGGCGGCATTCAGGCGCTGCGTAACTTTAAAGATGTTCAAGAGTTTGTATCCGTGGTTTACGCCCAGCCCAAATACATTGACAGCCTCGCTAAGTCCACGCCCATTGCCGATCATGTCTTTGTTGACTTTGAGCTGCGCGGTTGTCCAATCAGCAAACAACAACTTCTCGAAGTGCTCAGCGCCTTTTTGTATGGGCGCAAACCCAACACCCCGGCCAGCAGCGTCTGTTTAGAGTGCAAGCGCCGGGGGACAACCTGCGTGATGGTCGCGCAGGGAACGGCCTGCTTAGGGCCGGTAACACAAGCGGGCTGCGGGGCGCTTTGCCCGGCTTACAACCGTGGTTGCTATGGCTGTTTTGGCCCCATGGAGACGCCCAATACCGTCTCGCTGGCGGCCTGGTGGCAGACCGAGCTGGATGCCAGCGACTTGGATTTGCTGCGGGCGCTACGCACTTTTAACGCCTATGCGGGGCCGTTCCGTAAGGAGAGTGAGGCGCATGACCGTAAGCAATAAGCGCAGTAAAACGCGCACCATCAAGGTAGAAGCGCTGGCCCGCGTCGAGGGCGAAGGGGCCATGTATATCAAGCTAAAGGGCGACAAAGTCAGCGATGTCAAGCTCAAGATATACGAGCCGCCGCGCTTTTTCGAGGCCTTTTTGCAGGGGCGGGCCTATACCGAACCGCCGGACATTACCGCGCGCATTTGCGGCATTTGCCCGGTGGCTTACCAGATGAGTTCTTGCCATGCCATCGAAGATGCCTTTGGCGTACGGGTTGAGGGGCCGCTGCGTGAGCTAAGAAGGTTGCTTTATTGTGCCGAATGGATTGAAAGCCACGCCCTGCATATCTATCTGTTGCACGCCCCGGACTTTTTAGGCTATGAAAGCGCCATCCACATGGCCGCCGATTATCCGGAGATAGTCCAGCGAGGTTTAGAGCTTAAAAAGACCGGCAATGAACTGATGACACTTTTGGGTGGCCGGGAAATTCACCCCATCAATGTGCGTGTAGGTGGTTTTTACCGAGTACCGCGCGTGTCCGAGTTCAAGGATATTCGCGAGAAGCTTAAGCAAGCCCGCGAAGCGGCCTTAGCCACGGTCAAATGGGTCTCCGGTTTTAACTTTGCAGATTTCGAACAGGACTATGAATTCGTGGCTCTGGCGCACCCGGAGGAATATCCCCTTAACGAAGGGCGGCTGGTTTCCAATAAGGGTTTAGATATCGCTGTACGGGAATATGAAGAGCATTTTAGCGAAGAACATGAGCCGCACAGCACGGCGCTACACTCTCGTTTAGCTGCCCGAGGGCCTTACTTTGTAGGGCCGCTAGCTCGCTACAGCCTGAATTTTGACAGGCTTTCGCCCCTGGCCCAAGAAGCGGCTCGCGAAGCCGGACTAGCTAAGGTTTGCCGTAATCCCTTTAAGAGCATTATTGTGCGCAGCGTAGAAACGCTTTATGCCTGCGATGAAGCTTTGCGCATCATTGCTGACTATGAGATGCCAGAAAAACCCTTTGTCGAACTTAAGCCCCGAGCTGCCACCGGCTATGGCTGCACAGAGGCGCCACGAGGGATTCTCTATCATCGTTATAGTTTTGACGAGACGGGTACGATTCTAAGCGCCAAGATCGTGCCGCCGACCTCGCAAAACCAAAAGGTCATCGAGCAGGATTTATATGGTTTTGTGGCGCAGTCGCTTAAACTTTCGGATCAGGACTTGCAGTGGCAATGCGAGCAGGCGATTCGCAACTACGACCCCTGTATTTCCTGCGCCACGCACTTTTTGAAACTCCATGTCGAGCGAGACTGAGCCCGCCCCGGTTTTGGTGATCGGTCTAGGCAATGCCGCTCGCCATGACGACGGCGCTGGACTCCGGCTGGCAAGATTTCTGGAGGCCGAGGCCTTACCGGGCGTGGTAGTCAAGGTCTTGGGCGAGCCCCTGGCACTATTGGACTGGTGGCAAGATGCCGTGCAGGTCGTGGTGTTAGACGCGGTTTCCTCCGGGTCTCCTGCCGGGACGCTGCACTGCTTCAGGGCAGATAAAGAGCCTCTGCCAGCGCAGTTTTTCCGGTTTTCCAGCCACGATTTTGGCCTAGCGGAGGTTATCGAATTGGCCAGGGCTTTAGGCCAGTTGCCCGAGTCGCTGACGGTTTACGGGCTTGAAGGCGCAGATTTTGAACTGGGTGAGGGTTTGTCGCTCGAACTAAAGCAGGCCATGTCGACTTTGCTACAGCAAGTTAAAGACGACATTTACAGCCCTGGGCACAGCTGCTAGGATAAGCCCTAAACTAAAATTGTGTCCAACGAGCCAGCAAGCTTACCGCTCTGCTCTAAACTAAAATAACAGGCTGCAGAGCAGAGCAAAAGCCCAATAACGGAAACCGTGACGACATCTTTGGGAGACGATAAGCAATGAAAACGCCTGGAGAATTGACACCCGAGGCCCTGCGCCGAAGCTGCGATCCCGAGCAGTTTGATTTTGTCA
Organism: Trueperaceae bacterium; assembly: GCA_030147925.1. GTDB lineage: Bacteria > Deinococcota > Deinococci > Deinococcales > Trueperaceae > JASBUK01. Next base: position 6,050 of record JASBUK010000136.1, on the reverse strand, counting down.
CCACGGCAGAGCTTGGCAACGATGCCGAAATAGTCGGTCAGCCACGCGCCGTGGAGGCGGTGCGCTTTGCTGTGGGCATCGATCACGATGGCTACAACGTTTTTGCCCTGGGGCCGAGCGGCATGGGCAAGCATTTTTTGGCCGAGCATTTTTTGACCCAACAGGCCGAAAAAAGACCGATACCCCACGACCTTTGCTATGTTCATAATTTTGCGGCGGCCAATAAACCTTCACGGCTGATGTTGCCGGCGGGCATGGCCAGACAGCTCAGCGAGGATATGGACACGCTGGTCGAGGAAATAAGCAGCGTCTTGCCCGTAGCTTTTGAGAGCGACGAGTATCAGGCCCGTTTGCACAGCATCGAAGAAGAATTCAAGCAGCGTCCAGAACAGGCCTTTGACGATATTCAGCAACATGCCAAGACGCATGGCTTTGCCCTGCTGCACACGCCGGTGGGAATGATTTTCGCCCCGGTAAAAGATGGTGAAGTCGTCACCCCGGAGGCCTTTAAGAAGTTGCCGGAAGAAGAGCAAAAGCGCTTGCAGGGAGACATTGAGCAGTTACAAGAGCGCTTGCAAAAAATTCTGCGCGAAATTCCCCGCTGGGAACGGGAAATGCGCAGCAAGATTCGTGAGCTAAACCGCGAGACCACCGATTTTTCTGTGGGTCACCTCATTGACGAACTCCGTGAGAAATATGCCGGGCATGCCGAAGTACTCGATTATCTTCTTGAGGTACAAAAGGACATCATTGATAACGCCCGAGACTTTTTGCGGACCAAGGATGGACAAGCTGCCGGTGAAGGCTCGAGCATAAAACGTCGCTATCAGATAAATGTGCTGGTCGATCATGGTGCTTCTACTGCCGCTCCGGTCGTATACGAAGACAACCCCAGCTTTGCCAATCTCATTGGCCGCATTGAACACATTGCCCAGATGGGCACCTTGGTGACCGACTTTATGCTGATCAAGCCTGGTGCTTTGCACCGGGCCAACGGCGGTTATCTGCTTTTAGATGCTCGTAAAGTTTTGCTACAACCCTATGCCTGGGAAGGCTTAAAGCGGGCCTTGCGCGCCCTGCAGATTCGCATTGAATCGCTGGGCCAGGCGCTCAGCCTGATAAGCACGGTTTCTTTAGAGCCGGAAGCAGTACCCCTTGATGTCAAGGTGGTTTTGCTGGGTGATCGCCTGCTTTATTATCTGCTCTGCGCCTATGACCCTGAATTTAGCGAGCTTTTTAAGGTGGCTGCGGATTTTCATGATGATATTGAGCGCAGCTCCGAACATCATTTGCTTTATGCCCGGCTCTTGGCCACCTTGATCCGCAAGGAAAAACTGCGTGCTTTTGACAAGGCTGCCGTTGCCCGCGTAATTGAGCAAAGCTCGCGCTTGGTGGGCGACGGCGAAAAGCTTAGCGCCCGTATTGCCGACTTAGCAGACCTCTTGCGCGAGGCGGATTACTGGGCCGGACAATCCGCTAACGGCGTGGTGACGGCGGCTGACGTGCAAACTGCCATAGATGCCCAGACCTACCGAGCCGACCGCATAAGAGAGCGTATACAGCAAGAGATTTTGTGCGACACCATTTATATTGACACCGCCGGCACCAAGGTCGGGCAGGTCAACGGACTTTCGGTCTTGCAACTGGGCAACTTCAGCTTTGGACGCCCCAGCCGCATCACCGCCAGGGTGAGGCTGGGCGAGGGCGAGGTAATTGATATTGAGCGCGAAGTGGAACTGGGCGGCCCCCTGCATGCCAAGGGCGTGTTCATTCTCTCCGGGTTTTTAGGCGCTCGTTATGCCCGGGCGCAACCGCTGTCTTTGGCAGCCAGTTTGGTTTTTGAACAGTCTTATGGCGGCATCGAGGGTGACAGCGCCTCGTCTGCTGAGCTTTATGCACTGCTATCAGCCATTGCCGAACTGCCGCTCAGGCAGTCCTTAGCGGTGACAGGCTCGGTTAATCAGCACGGCGAAGTACAGCCCATTGGCGGTGTAAATGAAAAGATTGAGGGCTTTTTTGACCTTTGTAAAGCCCGGGGGCTTTCCGGCGAGCAGGGTGTAATCATTCCCAAAGCCAATGTCAAGCATCTTATGCTGCGCCAGGATGTCGTTGAGGCGGCTCGAGCCGACAGGTTTCATGTCTATCCGGTAGACAGTATCGATCAGGGCATGGAGATACTCAGCGGTCTGCCTGCGGGTGAGCTTAATGAGGCCGGTGATTATCCTGAGGGCAGCGTCAACTTTTTGGTCACTCAGCGTTTGAAGGAATTGTCGGCGGCGCGTGCCGCCTTTGCCGCCGCTGCACAGCCACAGCAGCAGGAATGAGCGGGATGATGGCCGCGAAAATCAGGCGAATATTGGTGGCCTTGGACGCTTCTTCGCACAGCTTTTCGGCGCTGGCGGCGGCTGCCGAGTTGGCCGCGGAGCTAGAGGCCGAGCTTTTGGGTTTGTTCGTCGAAGACATAGAGCTGCTCAAGGTGGCCGAACTACCCTATGAGCGCCAGATCGTGTCCTTTTCCGGGGTGTTGCGCGACCTTGATAAAGCCGGGCTCGAGCAAGAGCTCAGATTGCAGGCGGGAAGGGCGCGTCGAGCGCTCGAAGCGGCGGCCAAACACTCGAAGGTGCGCTGGTCTTTTCGGGTCACGCGCGGTGCAGTCGTCACCGAGGTCTTAGCGGCGGCATCGGTCTCTGACTTGATCACTCTGGGCAAGACGGGCTGGTCACGCCCCGGTAAACGAGGGTTGGGAGCCACCGCCCGTACGGTCTTGGCGCAGGCTAGCGGCTCGGTTTTGTTGCTCGAGCGCGACATCGATTTGAGCCATCCTTTGATGGTGCTTTTTGACAGCAGCCAGGCTGTGGCAGGGCTGGACTTGGCCGCGGCGATTTTGCACGGCAAAGAAGATGGTTTGTTGGTGCTCATCCCCGGCGCTGCTAGCGAGGACGCCGAGCGTTTACAGGCGGCCGCAAGCGAAAGGCTTAAATCTTTGGGAGTGGCCAAGGTGCGCTACCGGTGCTTGGCCACACTACAAGGTGAGCAGATTGCCAAACTGGCCCAAAGCGAAGACGGGGGCGTGTTGATTTTGCCGGGAAGCAGCCCGCTGCTCAAAGAGGCGGAGTTTCAGAACCTCTTGGGCAGGCTCGAGCTGCCGGTCTTGGTAGTACGCTAACGTTCCTGTCGCCGGGCGTCCTCATTGGCAAAGCTGGCCTCTTCTTCCATATCCAGCGCGTAGCTCAGCGCAGAAGGTTTAAGCGAGCTGATAATCAGCAGTTCTTCGCAATCCGGACATTCGACTTGCAGGCCAACAGAGGCGTTTGGCAAATCAATAAGACCATCACAGGCAGGGCATTTTGCTACTAAGGCTTCGGCCATCGTTTTCACCCCTTTGCTAAAAAAACCAGGCTTAAAAGGCCAAAAAACTCCGACTTGTCTATATGATAACGAATTGGATGGTCAGTGGAAAGTAAAAAAAATGTAGAAAGTAAAAAGTGGAAAGAGGAAAGGGGAGATTTTCCTACAAACTACCTACTACTAACTACTCACCAGCCACTGCCTTTTTCGGGACGTTCGTCATCTACAAAAAGTAACTGCTAGAGCCTATACTCAAAAGTACAGAATTAGGTTTTAGGGTTGCCAGAGAGCCTCGCCAAAGGAGGCAAGAGTTGTGTACAAGCGCATCCTGATGCCCATCGACGGCAGCAGCTGCAGTGAGCAGGCTGTGTCGCAGGCTTTGGCTTTGGCTAAAACTTTGGCTGCTGATTTGACCTTTGTTTATGTCCTGGATAATCCCTTGCGGGCTCTTTATACCGCTTCGGAGGGGGGGCCGTATCAGCCGGCACTCTATGCCGATCTAAAGCGCCATGCGGAATATAGCCTAAGAAAAGCCCAGGTCTGTGCCCAGCGAGCAGGGCTTAACGCCAAAAGCCTGCTCGTTGAGGGCAAGCGCCCGGCTAAAGCCATCCTTGAGCTCGAGCCTGACTATGACCTGGTGGTAATAGGGACCCACGGGCGCGGGGGTTTTGACCGAGTACTGCTGGGTTCGGTGACCGAAGCCTTGTTGCGCAGATCGGCAAAGCCTCATTTGGTCATCCGCTGCGTAGCAAAAACGCAGGATCAATAACGCCATCGCTCAATAGCTTTGGAGGTGGAATCGTGATTGGACAAGAGGCTATTCAGACCCTTCATCGGGTTATTATTCCTTATAAGCAGCCGGTCTTGTCCTTATATTTGGATGTGAACCCGGCCAAGCCCGAAAATGCCGGTAAGGCCTTTGTCTTAAGGGCCAGAGAGGCCTTGAGCGCTCTGGGGCTCGACAAATCCTATATCGGCGACCTGCTCACCAAACTAAAGCTCGAGCACGTCATTCCCCGGGGGCATGTCCTGGTGGTGTTTGCCAGTAAAGATTTCAAGTTGTTCCAGACCTTTTATATTCAAAGCGATTTGCCGCTGCTTACGCCCGGTAACGGGGTGCTGGCCCGCTGGGGTGAGGTCTATGCCACGCCGCTACTGCTGGCTTTAGATGAAAGGGAGCGTTACGGATTGGTCTACTTAGATCAAGCCAAGTGGCGCTACTTTGAAATTTACCTAGACGATATTGAAGAACTGCAAGACGCGATTCGACCCCTTGACCCCGAGGCCTGGCGGAAATTTACCGAAGCCCGCACCGGCACCGCCGTGGGTATACCCGCGCGGGGAGGGGCCGGTAAAGATAGGTTTGACCGCCGTGTGGCAGCCTGGACTTACCGCTTTCACAAAGAAGTCGCACATCTTTTAGCCGATACAGTACAAGCCAGAGGTATCGATCGCCTGATTCTCATGGGTTCGGACGCAGCAGTTCTGGACCTGGAGGCTCTTTTGCCCAAAGCCTTGCGCCAAAAGGTGGTGGGCCGTTTGCCGCTGCCCAGCAATCCTGCGGCTTCCGCTCAGGAGTTTTTAGAGTTGGCGCGGCCACTCATTCGCCAACTGGAACGTGAGCAGGAGCTAGGTTTGTTAGCGCAGATTCGCGAGTCGGGGCTCTGGGGCTTTGAAGAGGTGTTAGAGGCCTTACAAGCAGGGAGGCTTTATGTCCTGGTGCTGCCCTGGACGCTGGATAAGACGGTCTACCGCTGCACCGAGAGTGGCCTAATAGCACCAACGGCCACAATAGCCCAGCGGCTTTGCCCTGATGAAAAGCACGAGCTCGAGCTTTTTAAAAACGTATTGCCTGAACTGGCGCTCGCCTATGGTGTGCGGCTGGAGTTTGTCTGTAATGAGGCTGAGGCCCAGCTAAGCAGTGAGTTTGATGGTTTGGCCGGGCTCAAGCGCTGGTAGCAAAAGAGGTGAGGTTTGCTTTCCAAAGCGTTGCGGGCCCTGTGGCTGACCTAAAGAAAGGAGGATGCCGTGACAAGCTTTAAGGCGCTCATCCCGCTTGACGGCTCGGAGTTTAGCCAGCAGGTGCTAAAAACGGTGCTCCGCTTGCTAAATCCCAAAGATTATGTGCTGACGCTGCTGCGTGTCGCCTCTCCCCCCGAAGGAGCCACCGGTGTGCCACCCCGGGCGGTGATCTTTGATGGCTGGTCAAAACTGGTCTATGACAGCGAGCGAGATATCGAACTCGCCGAGCATCCGGTTTACGCCAGTCAAATCTGGGAGGGTTTTCGTGCCGAGCTGAAAGATGAGATGTCCGAGGACTTAAAAGAGCTAAAAGAAGCGGGTTTTTTGGTTTTGCTGGCCGTACGCTTTGGGGACGACGCCGCCCAGGAGATTGCCGACTATGTCGAGGAGGAAGAAATTGATCTGGTGGTGATGGCCACGCACGGTCGCCGTGGTTTGAGCCGGGCTTTGATGGGCAGCGTGGCCGAAAAAGTCCTGCGCAGCGTAAGGGTGCCGGTAATGATGGTGCGTCCCGTTTTAGAAGCTGCTGCCGAGCCCTTGCTGCTGACCAATTTGGTTGAAAGGGGTCAAAGGTGAACGCAACTACCAAGACAAGCGAATCTTTAAAGGTTTGGGAAACGATCAAAAAGTCGGCGGCAGATTGGCCGGTGACGCCCAATCTGCTCGACTACGATAGAGAA
>JASBUK010000062.1 GCA_030147925.1 Trueperaceae bacterium | reverse complement strand
GTAACCCAACCTTCTCTTGGAAGCAAGCTCAAAAGCTTGCCGCTGAAAAGGCAAAATATGCCTTGGTGACCGAGCAAACTCAGTTAGCAGCCTGACAATGAATGTCTAGGACAAAGGTCGGAGATTATGGAACATTCCTGCCTCAAGGAAGTGCCAGAGCTAACGCCTTCAGAGCATGTCACCGTATCAGCAGAAGACAACAATCTGATCGAACAATCCTATCGACCCACACGGGAGCAGGAACGACAGCAACGAGGCTTTAGAAACGTCGTGCAAACCCAGCACTTTTTATTCACTCATGCTCAAATCTCGAATCTTTTCAGGCACACTCGGACTCGAGTTCCCGCTTTTGAACGACGTTACAACCTAAAGCAAGCCTTTAAGACCTGGGGTGAAGTGTCGCTGCTCATAAGCTAAAAACGAAAGAACGAAATACTGAGGCAGGTGAAGTCATGTTTCCATTTAAAACAACTTGACGCAGCCGGTCAACCGAGTTCACCCAATCGACATCTCGTATGACCCCAATATTTAATAATGATTTGACATTGTGGCTGTAAACCCCTAGACTTAGCGGGTTTGCGTAGTCTCGCTACGCTTTGCGTAGCCCGAGGATTTAGGATATTAACAGAAGTTCTGAGTACGGGTTTGAGCGAGCAAGCAGGCCGATAAGAGTCAAGCCTTTAAAAGAGCAAATTCGCTAACTGTTTAGGCGATTTGCCAAACTGCCCCAACTTGACTCACCCGGAAAGGAAAAAATGTTTACTGATTATCCGCTAGCCGAGCGGGTGCTAAAGGCACTCGTCCACAAGGGCTTCACTACGCCCACAGCCATTCAAACCGCCGCTCTTCCCCATTCACTCGAAGGCAAAGACATTCTTGGTCAGGCTCGTACCGGCACTGGCAAAACGCTGGCCTTTGGCTTGCCGATTGCCAACCGTCTTGAGTCTGACAGAAGCAAAGGCCGTGCTCCACGTGCCTTTATCCTGACACCCACACGAGAGCTTGCCTTGCAGGTCGCCGCCGAACTTAGTTGGGTAGCCGCTCAGCTTAACGTAGTGGCTGTCTATGGTGGCACCGGTTATGGTCAGCAAGAAACTGCCTTAAGACGCGGCTGTGACATTGTAGTAGCTACTCCAGGGCGTGCTCTTGACTATTTAAGGCGGGGTGTGCTCAACCTTTCTAGCATAGAAATTGCCGTTCTTGACGAAGCCGACGAAATGCTCTCGATGGGTTTTGAAGAAGATGTGGAAACTCTATTAGCAGCCACGCCCAAGACGCGACAGACCATGCTCTTTTCCGCCACCTTGCCCCGCTGGGCTAAAAAGCTCGCCAGCGACCATCTGCGCGATTCTAAGCACATCAACCTTGTTAGCGAAGAAGATGTCAGTTACGAAGAAATCGCTATCGAGGCCAACTTACAAAACCGCCTGAGCGTCCTCTCGGACATTTTGCACGCCCATCACGGTGAAAAAGCCATCATCTTTACCCACACCAAAGCCGAGACGGATAAGCTGGCCAAGAGCTTAAGCAGCAGCGGACACACCGCAGAGGCAATTCACGGTGACCTCAATCAAAGCCAACGCGAGCGCGTCATCAGCCGCTTTCGTGCCGGGCAAATCAGCGCCCTTATAGGTACCAATGTCGCCGCCAGAGGGCTGGACATACCTGAGGTTGATTTAGTGGTGCACTACCGTATTCCCAGCGAAACCGAAAGCTATCAACACCGCTCAGGCCGTACCGGCAGGGCTGGACGCAAAGGCACTGTTGTCTTGCTCTATGGAGCCAAAGAACGACGTGAGTTAACGGGGCTCGAGCGAGCCGTTTCACGCCGCTTCAAAAGGGCCGATCCACCCACCCCCGAAGCCATTCAGGAAGCTAAACTTGCCGGTTTAATCGCTAACGCCAGCGCTAAAAGCCCCGCAGATAAAGCGCAGTGGCAAATGGTGGCAAATGATTGGATTAAGCGTCAGGACACGGATATCTTAGCTGGCCTCCTCGCTATGGTGCTGGGTGGCGCACCCACAGCGCGAAGCCTGCTTACCGGCGAAGAGGGCTGGCTGACCCTGCGGCTTGAGGGTGTGGTTAGGAATGTCGCGCAAGTTGTCAGGTTCTTAAAAGAAGCCGGTGCAGGTGAGCTTGGTCGCATTCAGTTGACCCCTGAGGCCGCCTATGCGGATGTTCGTCCGGAACTTGCTACAGGTCTTAAGATCAAAGGTCTAAAAGTTAGCAAAGCCAGAGTCGCGCCCGCCAAAAGACCCAGCCAGCCAAAAGCAAAGGCTAAGGTCAAGGCTGGCCGCCCGCTTAATCGCTTGCCGTGGCGCGGGCAACGAAACGCTGAAGCTCGCTAAAAAAGTAAGTAGAAAGTGCTTGGTAGGAAAAGCTTTTGACTTTCCACTTTTTACTTTCCCCAGGTGGCTGTTGTCTGACAACGCCCGCTTTATTAGCTAGTCCGGATACACTTGGCGCATGTGGCCCGACGTTGACGACTTCGTATGGCAAACACCGGTAATCAAGCCTGAAAATTGGGCTAAGCCCGGCATTGTAATGTTTTTTAACCTTGAGTGTGCCGCTTGCATCTCGCGCGGCATTCCTTTTCTCAAACGCCTTAGCAAAACCTATGGCAACAAGCTAAATGTTTTGGCAATTCACACCGCCAGAGGACATCGCCGCTTGCCTCGTGAAGACGTTGTGCCAACGCTGACGCATTTTGTCGCAGAATTTGCCCGACTGCCCTTCCCGGTGGCGCTTGATTTAAGCGGCGAACTGGCCGAAAACTGGCAAACCGAGGGCACACCTCACTGGCTGGTTTTTACCGCTGGCGGCGAGTTGCTGCGCTCAGTCTACGGCTCACAGGAAAACGCCCAAACACGCTTGGAATATCTACTAGCGGAATTGCTTGAAACACCGGCTTAGACTGAAAAGAAATTGGTGGTTTGTGGTGAGTGGTAGGTGGGAATGTATTTCTAGAAAGTCGCCTCACCGAGTTCTTTTTGGGCGTCAGCGCTTAACTGACAAAGTCCCGTTGCCTGATTTTACCCTCGCCAGAAAACCCCTGGCTTCTACCTTCTACCAACTACTTTCCATTTACTTTTCACTTTTTCCAGAACGTCGAATTATTTTGCCGCTTCTATCTTGGGCAAAAATGTTCTAACGTTCAGTGAGCCACGCTCAATGACAGCGAACTGATTAGCTTCAAGACGCAGCCACGGCCCTAAACCACCGTCCGGCCAACGAACTCGCACCAGGGCGCTAGTGGCATTGCCCAGACCAAGATGAAGCCAGCCAAGCGCACCGCTGGCATGTCCACCACCAACAGTAATCTCACGCTCAAAGCTCTGACTACCCGTTCTGATTTCAAGCCAGGCACCAATAGCGTCGCGGTTGCCCCCAGCTTGTTGTAAACGCAACTCGAGCCAGTTGCCAATTGCCAGCGGCTCAGTAGCGTCTCCCAAGCCCACATTGCGCCAGAGCTGAACATTGTCAGCACGATTAACCACCACAATATCAAGCATGCCGTCAAGATTGAGGTCTACTACCGCCCCGCCCCGACCACGCAAAGTACTGGCAACCCCAGCAACATCTGCACTTTCATAAAAACCACCCTCGGGCTTACCCAGCAACAGATTGTTAGGATCGCTTAAGGCAAAGTCTGGCATGGCATCGACATTGCCCTTGCTTATAAAGAGGTCTAAAATGCCGTCATTGTCCACATCATCAAATTCGGCGTGCCAGGCCGTCGAAGGATAGCGCTGGTCGCCGATAAAGGGCCGGGTAGCCGTAACCCCAAACTGAAAGGCAATGTCTTTATAGCGGGGTTGCCTAGCATCACTTGCCAGCGTGCGCAATTTGTTATCGGCCATGCTGGTCAAAAAGTACTCCGGATAGCCGTCATCCGTTAGGTCGGCGCTGGCAAGACCCATACCCCAAATCTGTAATTTTTGCCAACCTTCGGCCTCGCTATAAAGACGCGGTACTCCCGCCGAAAAGCTCCAAAGCTGCTCCTGGCCGCTTCTGTCTCGATTGGTCAGGTAATACTGCCGATCATTGCTGACCCGCAAAGCCGGTTCACCCGAGCGGTTCCAATCGCTAAAGAGCAGTGACAGGGTGCAGTAGCTTGGCGTTAGAGGCTGCGGGGCGGCAAAACCCTCTTTGCTTATGCTGGGGCGATACAGCAAATTAGCGGCGCAGGTACCAAAAGGCGCCCCCGGTTTTTTTCGGTCTATGTAATTGCCAAACGCCAGAGTGGGCCAGCTCTGCCCTGAAAACCAGCTTGCCGCAAAAGCCGTAGTCCAGTCATCACTGCCGTCAAAATTCCAGGCTTCGTTAGCACGTTCAAAACGACAGTTGCCCTGACCGCGAAAAATGACATTCTCACCTACGCGCAGCAGCACCAGGTCACTTAAACCATCGGCATCGATATCGAGTGGGTAAGCGCCCGTTACCTGCTTAAGCTCGAGCCCGCTTGCTGCTTTAATAAAATACAGCGGCCCGGCTACATCACCGGCATTAAGGTAAAAACCAGCCGCATTTTCCCCACCCGCAAAATACAATTCCGGCAAACTGTCACCATTGCAATCAAAAACTGCCACCCCGCCACCGACAAAAAACTCCCAGCCGCCGTCATAGCGATGCGCAACAGATGCGCTGGTGGTTTCCTCAATAAAGCGCGGCACTTCACTGGCCAAGACCGTGAAAATAAGCTGTACTAAAACGACAAAGGTAATTAAGAACAGTCTTTTCAAAAGTAACTCCAGCTATAAAAATTCTCTGCTAGCTTTATATAGTCCGTTTCACTCTGGTTAATTTTGACTGACCGCCTAATTTTCTACTCGCCTTGCTCGGGTGGTATTGACAGTTGTCAATACCACCGAAACGCTCTCTAACTCTCAACTGTTGAAATTGTATACCACAGGGTCAAAGAGAATACCGCCATCTATAAAGAAAGGGATTAAAGTCCTGCAAAATTATTAGGTGCGACAGCGCAAGGTAGTTTGAGCAAAGCATAATTTAAACGCGTGCAGCACTTGACGTTGCGCTCTCAATCCGGTAACTTACTAAATTGAGTTATATACAGCTTAGCGACCTTGGGTTTTAGAGCAATTTGGGTTCCGGGCGTCAAAAGTCGCCGTAGTTAGACACAGGAATCTGTAAACGTCGCCTTGCCTTTAAGGAGGTGGTAGCAGGACATTTAGCCAGTCGGTGGTATCCAAACTATCTTAAGCTGAGGGTCTTAAACCCGCATTCACTCATTAAGGAGCATCATGAAAAAACTATTTCTAGTTCTGGCATTCGCAGCAGCCGCAAGCTTAGCGCTGGCGCAAACGGTCGGGGTGAGCTGGTCAAACTTCCAAGAGGAACGCTGGAAGACCGACGAAGCCGCCATGAAGGCCCAGATTAAAGCAATGGGCGGCGTTTATATCAGCGCCGACGCCCAAAGCTCGGTAGAAAAACAGATTTCCGATATCGAAAGCCTGATTACTCGCGGCGCCGATGTGCTGATTGTTCTGGCCCAGGATGCCGATGCAATTTTACCCGCTATTGAACGGGCCAAAGCCGAAGGTATCCCCGTAGTTGGTTATGACCGCCTTATTGAAGCCGAAGACGTGTTCTATCTCACTTTTGACAACGTCGAAGTTGGCCGCATGCAGGCCAGAGCCATTTTAGCGGTGCAGCCAACTGGTAATTATGTATTCATCAAAGGCAGTGCCGCTGACCCCAACGCAGACTTTTTGAACGGTGGTCAACGCGAAGTCTTGCAAGAGGCAATTGATAGCGGCGCCATTACCATCGTGGGTGAACAGTATACCGACGGTTGGTTGCCCGAAAACGCCCAACGCAACATGGAGCAAATCCTGACTGCTAACGATAATCAGGTAGATGCCGTAGTGGCCTCTAACGACGGGACCGCTGGTGGGGCTATAGCTGCACTGGCCGCCCAGGGCTTAGCCGGTAAGGTGCCGGTTTCGGGTCAAGACGGTGACAAGGCCGCGCTCAACCGCATCGCCTTGGGTACGCAAACCGTAAGTGTCTGGAAAGATGCCCGTGCCCTTGGCGCCAAAGCTGCTGAGGTAGCCATTTTACTGGCCCAGGGTACTGCTGTCGATGCCATTCCCGGAGCTACCATCTTTAGTGATGGTCCCAAGGGCCTGGCTATGAATGCCATCTTGTTAGCGCCCATTCCCATCACCCGGGATAATCTCGATGTGGTAGTGGACGCGGGCTGGATTTCGCAAGAGGACCTCTGTAAGAACGTAGACGCGGCTAACGCTCCTGCTGCTTGCCAGTAGTGTGAATAAATAGCAATGATGTCGTTAGTGGGTACCCACTAACGACATCATTTATTTCTATATACCGTAATTGCTAGTTGCCATCCATAGGGATGACCGTTCAAACTGGTGTTGATTGACATCAAGTTTGGAGGAATCCCTATGGACGACAGCTTTATTGTAACGGCTTACTGCATTATCAGTGATACGCTCTCACAACTC
>JASBUK010000061.1 GCA_030147925.1 Trueperaceae bacterium | reverse complement strand
GTAACCCAACCTTCTCTTGGAAGCAAGCTCAAAAGCTTGCCGCTGAAAAGGCAAAATATGCCTTGGTGACCGAGCAAACTCAGTTAGCAGCCTGACAATGAATGTCTAGGACAAAGGTCGGAGATTATGGAACATTCCTGTGTTAAGTACCGCATTCCTCAGCATGATCAGATGAGGGTGGACGCGGTGTTTTATGCCTCGAAGGAAATCATGGCGGGGCTCGAGGCAGAAGATTACGCCTCGCTCAAGCAACTGGTCAATGTAGCTTGCCTGCCCGGTATTGTCGAACCCGCCCTGGCAATGCCCGACATCCACTGGGGTTACGGTTTTCCCATTGGAGGAGTGGCTGCCTTTGACCCTCAAGAAGGAGGTGTGGTCAGCCCGGGTGGTGTAGGGTATGACATCAACTGTGGGGTACGCTTGCTTGCTTCGAATCTCAGTCGCGCCGATATTGAAGCGCGTAAGCAGCCGTTGGCCGACGCGCTTTATCAGCGGATACCCGCAGGCATAGGGTCAAAACGCAAGGCCGAGCGTTTGTCGGTAGACGAATTAAAGGAACTTCTGAGACAGGGAGCCCGCTGGATGGTGACAAGAGGTTTTGGCACCGAGAATGACCTCTTATTCATCGAATCCGACGGGTGTTTGCCCGCAGCTGATCCCGCTTTAGTATCTGCTCGAGCCCTGGAGCGTGGCGCCCCGCAACTCGGCACGCTGGGGAGCGGCAATCACTTTCTTGAACTGCAGTACGTTGATCAGATTTACGACATGGCAACTGCCAACGCCTTAGGTTTGCGGCTAGACCAGGTTACGGCGCTCATTCACACCGGCTCGCGTGGTTTAGGACATCAGGTCTGCAGCGATTATGTGGAGCGCTTTTTAGCGGTTGCGACAAAATATGGCATCGATCTGCCTGACCGTCAGCTTGCCGCAGCACCGGTGAACAGCCCGGAGGGTCAGGCTTATTTGGGTGCTATGGCCGCAGCGGCCAACTTTGCTTTTGCTAATCGTCAACGCATTTGTGCCAGCGTGCGCAGGGCTTTTGAGGACGTTGGTTTTAAGCCTACGGATCACGATTTACAGGTGGTTTATGATCTGGCGCACAACAACGCCAAGTTTGAACGGCATCAGGGCAAAGAAGTGCTGGTACACCGCAAGGGAGCTACCCGCGCCTTTGGCCCCGGACAGGCGGACTTGCCGCCGGTATATAGCAGCGTTGGGCAACCCGTGTTTGTTCCTGGCGATATGGGACGTTACTCCTTTGTCTTGGTGGGCACTCAAACCGCAATGGAGGAAAGCTTTGGCTCGAGCTGCCATGGCGCAGGGCGTAGTATGAGTCGTCATAAGGCAAAAAAAGCCGCCGGGCAAAGAAATCTTGTCAAAGAACTGGCCGCGCAAGGTATTCTTGTGCGCGCGGCCAGTCGGGCGACGGTTGACGAAGAGATGCCCGAGGCATATAAGGATGTCGCAGATGTCGTCGAGGTCGTTAATCGGGCGGGAATCGGCAAGAAAGTAGCACGGCTTAAGCCACTGATTGTAGTTAAGGGTTGAAGAATTTAGTTGGCACGTCCTAAAACAGACTCTTTTAAACCTGATATTGGGAAGGTATATTTGGCATGCCCTCGTTAATTTGAAATGCCAAAAATAACAATTCAATGATACCCATTCCGTTTAAAAGCCGAATTAACTTCGGCTTTTTTAGGCGAGTAGAACGAGTAGAATCGAACCGAGTGCCTTTCATGACGCTTAAGGAATTAATCGGATTCAGTATGAGGACATTTGCCTGTAGCGGAACCTGCTCTTTGTGGCTATCATGGCCTTGAGATCTAAATATTGCCTTGCTCAGCCTAAGGCGCGAGTCGGCATCAGCTTTTGTGTTTGTCGCGCTGGTTTAGCTTCATCCTCATTGCCAATGCCGTGCATCACCTGCAGGTTGAGACTCCTCCTGCTTAGCTGGGGTGATAACTTGTGTCATAAGTATCTGTGAATCTGCTTGCTGACAATTTGGGCAAAGGATATAGAGCGTTTAAATCACCCGGACTTTGAGTTTGTGATAGCCGGTGGCGCCATCGGGTAAGGGGCGACGCTGCTCTGCGCTTTGCGTGGCTCCACCGCCGTCGGTGGCCCTTACCAAAACGTTATAGTTGCCGGGTTCGGCCTGCCAGTTGAAAGCCCAGAGATTCCAGGATAGTTCATTTCGAGCCGGTTTTAACTGCGCGTCTTGCCAGCTCAGGCCGTTATCCACCGATATTTCTACGCGCTGAACGCCACGCAACCCAGCGTAGGCAATGCCTCCGATAGCTACGCTGCCATCTTCCAACCGTGTCGCTGTGGCGGTATCTATGCGGCTCATGGTCCTTATAATGGCGCTATCACTCCAGCCCCGAGCTTGCCAGTAGCCCTTGTAATCCTGATTGCTCAACTCTATCTCACGCACCCATTTGACGTTTTTCATACCGTAAATTCCTGGCACTAAAACTCGGGCAGGGAAACCGTGATCGCGGGTCAGCGGCTCGCCATTTTGCAAATAAGCGACGATTGTCCCTTCTTGTAAGGCGGCGTCGAGTGGGAAGGAATCGCTGTAATTGTCTGCCGCCCGCAGAATTAGTTCATTAGCTTCCGGTCTGACACCAGCGAGATTGAGCAAATCCTTTAATTTAACG
The DNA here is from genome assembly GCA_030147925.1 of Trueperaceae bacterium. Classification (GTDB taxonomy): domain Bacteria; phylum Deinococcota; class Deinococci; order Deinococcales; family Trueperaceae; genus JASBUK01. The sequence continues at coordinate 18,528 of JASBUK010000061.1, read as the reverse complement.
CCGGTCCATACACTGTTGCCGATTAGGTCGCCGCCAACGGGGTTTGAGATGCAGATCAGAGCGCTACTGCGCTCGACGGCTGGCAAGGCCTTAAGATCATCAAGGGTAAAACTAAGATTGTTATTGACCAGACCGCTAATACGGAGTTGCCAGTTGCGGGCCGGGACTGAAGGGCTGAAGACATTTTTTGAAACGACGTAGTGATCGGCTGTCGGCGTCAACTCCGGACTGAGCCCCCTGATACGCTGATAGATATTGCTTACAGCAGTTTGCGCTCTGGAGACTGTGCCCAGCAGGAGTCGCCCAAAAACGGAGGCAAAGCCGATGAGCCCAACGGCCCCAACGAACAGGCGCAGGCTCTGCCGACGTTTATCGTTGTAGACCACTTGCTTAGTTCTAAAGACAAGATGCAGGCTGGCCGCAAACAGCAGGCTGAGCGCCAGCGCCCAGGCTATTGAGGGTAGGGGAGGATATTGGAAATTGTTTGGCGACAAGCCGAATATACCCAGGCCCAGTGGTTGAATTGGCAACAGAACAAAACCCGTGAGCAAGACTCCGAAAAGACCATAAGCGGCATCTGTTGCCCAATAATTCCAGAGCCTGGCCAGGCGGGGATAAAAAGTACCCAGGATCAGCCAGAAGCCTAAATAAACACCAAAAACCACCGCAAATAAGACATATTTGGCAAAAAGATCAAGCCCAAAGGGCAAGCTGTGAATCAGATTGAAAACCCAGGGCACGCCACCCAGCCAGCCGGCAAAATTAAAGAGCATGTCGGGTGGCAAAGGGGCGCTCAAAATAAACTGAGGCGCAGCGGCGGAAAACTTTGCCGCAAACAAGAGCAGCATGACAGCGGCCAGGATAACTGTGGCCAGCGCACTTTTTCGCCACGATTGTCTAACTTGTGATTGTGAGGAACTTTTTGGGGTGTTGGTAACGCTCAATTCCTTACCTCCGAAACGTCTTAGTCTCATTACAGAAGGTGTCCCAAATTGTTTGTGTTGAAACTTTCAAATAGTGTCTGTTAAGCGCTTCATAAATGCCATACACAATTTGTGGTACACCGCCCATTACAAAATCCTATGGCTGCTTGGCCCTTAGTTATACTCAGCTAAATAGCACGGCCGTGATGTTGTAGGGCACAATTTGTGCTTACCTAAGCTCGCAGCTAACTAAAGTATAGGACTAGGAAGTTTCGGAAGGTTTCACGTTTTGATCAAGAGAGTCTTCTGTATTATTGTCTGTTAAGCTGACGCTACTGTGGTCTTCTTCGGTCTTGGGCGTATTGCCTGTCTCACTTAGCATTGTCTCGCTTGACTCATCATCACCGTCTTTGCCGTCACTTTCTACGCTTTTGGACGACTCAGCCAGCCAGTCACCAAGGCTGGACGCTTCCGCGGCTTCGCTCTCAGTTTGTTGACTTTCGCTGTGATAGTCGCCCTGACTATCAATTTCTGCTCTGCCTGTTTCTAAGCTTATCGGGCTTGTGTCGGTGTCTATCGGAACGTTTGTATCACTAGCGGCAGCTTGGCTTTGTTCAAGTGGCTCGGCCACCGCTGCCGCGCCGTCCGGCGACATCGCTGGCGTCGGTTTTAAACGATAACGTCCAAACAGACCCACGCCGATAATAGCGATGCCGGCCAGCATAAGCAGCAGCCAACCCCCACGGCTATTGGGGCTGCGGATTTCAGCCAGAATACCGCTGTCGATGGCGCGCTGTTGTGCCTCTAGGCTGTCAGCCAACACATCGATGGCCCGTACGCGCTGTGTCGGACTGGACAAGGCCCAGGCAGAGGCCTCGGTTTCGACCGGACGCCAGCCATTTTCGGCAAAGGGATCATAGCTCCCTACCGTACCGTAGAGGCTGTAGCGTTTTGGGCGGACTAAATTAGTGGTAATGGTGAGTTTATTCCCTTCGACAACAAGACGGGCGGCGAGTTTCCGGGTGACGTCGCGGGTATTTTCCGGGTTTGGGCCGGGAGTAAAGACCTCGAAGCTTTCCCCGGTAAGTTTAAAGGCGTAATTCCAGCGCACCCCGTTAGGCAGACGCATACCGGAGCCGGGCAGCAACTCCGCCTGGCTGGGAATATCGGTGTCTTCGCTTGCGAGATAAATTTCAATAAGTGGCAACGAGAAACCATTTGGGAGATTCCAGGGGTTGTTTAACTTCCCCATAGTTATGCTAAAGCTAAAATTATCGGCATCCAGGACAGTTATTTCTTGAGCATCAAAGATGCCGGGAGTTCTATAAACGGCTGCCGTGGGCAACCTCAAATCACCATTGCCCACAGCGTCGCCAACGGGGTCGGCCACTGACAACAGCAGCGCAAAAAACAATGCAGCGATCATGGGATTTGCTCCAATTGATGGGATTTGGCTCGAGCCGCTAACTTGGCTTGCTCGGTCAGCCACTCGGCAAGTTTAACCGAGTCGTGTTGGGCATGTGGCCCTGTACCGAGGAGCTCGAGCTCTGCAAGCTGGATGCCCTTGGCCTTAAAATAATCACGATTAAAGTTAACGACCTCGGCGTTTTCCTGTTTATAACGTTCCAGACGCTCCGCATCGATAGGGCTGCTATTTAAAACAACCCAGTCAGGATAGCGCCCCAAATGCTTATAGAGCGCTTCGACATGGTCTTCGGCACTAAAACCGTCGGTCTCACCAGCTTCGGTCATGATGTTACAGACATAAACGATCAGCGCCTGGCCGCGGTGCAGCGCCCGTCTTGTTTCGGGGATAAGCAGGGGAGGAATGGTGCTGGTGAACAGGCTGCCCGGGCCTAGCACAATGAGGTCGGCGGCATAAATGGCGCGGGTGACCTCGGGTACCGCTCTGGGGTTTTTAGGTTCAATCATCGCCCGCTCGATGGCCCCAGGGACTCCGCGCACCTTGCTTTCGCCGCTGACTTCTTCGCCCGAGCGTTTGACCACGGTGAGCGAAACGGTTTCGTCACTGCCAGGATAAACCGCACCACAGATGTTTAAAATTGCATTCAGCCTGCGAATTGCCTGACTAAAATCTCCCTCGACTTCGGTCAGGGTGGTGATGAGTAGATTGCCAAAGGTATGCCCCGCCAGTTCACCGCCGCGACCAAAGCGGTATTCCAGCAAGCGGCTGAGCGCCGATTCATCATCGGATAATGCTGCTAAGCAGTCGGTGAGGTCGCCGGGGGCGGGCATATCAAAGGCGTCGCGCAGACGGCCTGAAGAGCCGCCATCATCACTGACCGTGACAACCGCAGTGATATTTGAGCTGTGCAGCCTAAGCCCCCGCAGCAGGTTGGATAAGCCGCTGCCGCCGCCCAGACCAACGATGACAGGCCCCTTGGCCAGGGACAATTGACGGTGCAGCACCACAGCCGCGTCGCCGGGGCGGGCCAACCAATGTGACAGCAGCGAGAGATTGAGTCTTCTCACCGCTAAAATTGCCAGCGTCAGCCCGAAAATGACCCCGCTTAGCGACAGCCAACCACCCCAGCGGTGCCAGCGACCACTAAGCAAAAAGCTCTCTAAGCGCTCAGAGGGGCGTATCTGACTGTACTCGCTGAGCCACAACACGCCGAAAACAACCCCTAAAATGAGTAGGCAGGCACCAAGCATGGCCAAGCCCACATGTCTTTTGACTTTCATGCCCGGTGTCAGCCACAGACGGAGATTTCTTATTCCGTCAAGACTGCTTGCGGGTTTCACGGTGTGGCCTCCTTACGATGTTCGGCTAAGGCCTGCGCTACGTCGCGGTGTTCTACGCGGCAAAGAAATGTGTCGGCTAAGTCGTGGTGCAGCCTTTCGGCTACAGCGACCGAGCGGTGCTGACCACCGGTGCAACCCACGGCGATGGTGTAGCTCGAGCGACCCTTGGCCAGGGCCTGTGCCGCTAACATGCTGACAAAGTCGCGCAAATGTGCGTAAAATTCAAGTCCGGCTGGCGTAAACACGTAAGCCTGTACCGCCGCTTCGCGTCCATCGATTGGCCGCAGCGCCTCGTCGTAATAGGGATTGGGCAGCGATCTTAAATCAAAGACATTATCAGCGTCAATCGGCACCCCGCGCTTAAAGCCAAAGGACATGAGCCGGAGCCGAAAACTGCTTAGGTCGCCAAAACGTTCCCACAGGTCATCACGGAGTTGCCCGGCAGTTAAGTTCGAGGTATCTAAAACGACATCGGCAGCAGCCCTGAGATCGCCTAAAACATCGCGTTCGGTGGCGATATCGACGGTTAAAGCTGCCTGACCCAAAGGATGGGTGCGACGCGTTAAGTTATAGCGCCTGACCAGAATATCGTCAGAAGCATCAAGAAAAACGATTTCCGGACTGACCCCGCTATTCTTAAGCTCTGCTATGATTTCGGCCACATTGTCTAAAAAAGCCCTTGTACGAATGTCAATGCCGACCGCCAGCCGCCCTTTAGCGGTGGTGCTGGCCTGCTTGAGCAACTGTGGCCACAAAGCCGGTGGCACGTTATCGGCGGTGAAATAACCCAGGTCTTCAAGCGCATGCAGCCCCGTGGTTTTGCCTGCGCCGCTGAGTCCGGTGATAACGACAAATCTCATGCTTTACCTATCCTAGCCCCTCGTGCCCTAACGGCGTACACACTATACGCTCTTTTTTAGGGAATTTGCGCAATTAGCGTGAGCGCAAAGACGGCATTTCCTGAGCGCAGTACCGCAGAGCGCCCCGACTGCCAGAGAAGCTCACCGCTGCTCACCACGATGGCCTGCTCTGCTGTTAGGGCCTGAATTAACTTGGGATATTGCGACATGGGAACAAAGCTGGTTTTTAAGGGGCTCGAGCTGGCTCGAGCCACATCCTGGGCTGATAACGAACTGCTGGCAAAAACGTCTGTTTGGTTTAAACCTCCCGAGAGTGCAGCAACTATCTCAGGTTCTTCTTGCGTAAGTTCCCAGGTGGAGCCGTCATAGTTGATATAAGCACGCTTTCCGGCAACTTCAACCCAAAAGACTATGGCCTGGCCGTCAGCGCTCAGAACACCCCAAGCCTGGGGCAAAAGAAAGCCCAGATCGCGCCCGACACAGAAATTGACGTCCGCCCCCGGCGTCATGGGCAGGACGACGGCCTCTTTGGTGACGTTGCCAGCTAAGCTATTCGCCAAGTTCTCAGCCCCGTCTTTATCCGCAAAGCAACCGATGCGTACGCGATTAAACTGCTTGCCCCGTGACATGACAAACTCCGTATAGGCGTCAAAACCTAAGTTTTGCAATTCTTCTTTCACCAAGCTAGCCTCGCGGAAATCCCGGAATGCCACCGTCTGTATCGTCCAGGCCTGGGCAAAAGCCAGACCGAACAGGCTTAAGGCGAAACAGAGAGTTATCAATCTTATTGCTTGCACCCAGTTATGATATCAGGATGACAACGTTTTCTGTGAGAGCGGCCCGACCGGCGGATCACCCCGGTCTGGCGGAAATTTTAGCCGAACTGCTAAGCCGCCAGGATTTGACCGAGGCGCTAACAGCCGCGCTGAACACTAATTTGCTTAAATTCTTATCAACCCCCGGCACAGCTTTGCTGGTTGCCGAGGACGAGGAAAAAAAACTGCTGGGTTTTGTGTCGCTATGGAGCCGCTGGGGAATTCTCGACCAGACGCCGAGCGGTCATATTGACCGTGTGGTGGTGCGGCGTGATTTTCGGGAGACTTCGGTTGCGCACGCGCTATTAGAGCAAGCGTTAGGAGCTTGTCAGGCCCTGGGTTGCGGTGGCGTGGAATTTGTGCCTGCCGAAGGCTCAATGATTCCCGAAGACGCCATCGCCACCCTGGGTTTTAGTCCGGTTGCTACCGGGCGCTATTTGCTTGAAATCGTTTAGAGAACGCTGGCGTTTAAGACGTGCTGAGCGATGTCCTTAAAGTTCGCCAGTATTTTTAGGCCAACCGCCTGACTTTTCTCCGGGTGAAATTGCGTGGCATGTAAATGCCCTTGCGAAACGACGCTCTTAAAACTCGTCTTGCCGTAATGGGTGATGGCGCCAGGGTTGCTGTCGCTAAAGTCCACGTAATAGGAATTGGCAAAGTAGGCAAAAGAACCGTCAGGGATGCCTTTTAGCAGCGGTGGGTTGCCATAGCTGAAAAATTGATTCCAGCCCATCTGCGGCACGCTGACACTGGGATCGGCAAAGCGTTTGACGATGCCATCTAAAATGCCCAAACCCGGCACGCCGGGCGCTTCTTCTGACGATTGCATGAGGAGTTGTAAGCCTACGCAGATACCCAAAAACGGTTTGCCCCTGGCAAGATGTCTGCGCACTACCGGTTCAAAACCGGAGCTTAAAAATGCCTCCATAACCTGCCGGAAATGCCCTTGCCCGGGCAAGACCAGAACGTCGGCGGCAGCGGCAAGAGCGGGGTCGGCGGAGCGCTTTGCCTCCAAACCGGCTTTTAACAGGGCTTTATAAACACTGTGAAGATTGCCCGCGCCATAATCAATTAAGACGGTCTTCATCTATAAAAGGCCCTTGGTGGAGGGGATTGAATCCGAACTGAGGCGGGTGGCGGCGTGTAGAGCCCGGGCGAAAGCTTTTATTATGGCTTCACTGACGTGATGTGTTTCTTTACCGGCTAAAACCTGAACGTGCATGGTTACACCGGCATGATTGCAAAAGCCCCGTAAAAATTCGCGCAGGTGGTGCAGGTTAAAACCCTGAGCGGAGCCCTCATAACCAGAAGGCTCGAAGGCCAAGAAAGGCCTTCCAGAGAAGTCTAAAACCACTTGCGCCAGAGTTTCGTCCATGGGCACAAAGGCGTTGGCGTAGCGCTCGATGCCCTGGCGGTTGCCTAGCGCCTTGTCGAAAGCCTGACCCAAAGTAATGCCGCTATCTTCGGCTAAGTGGTGCACATCCACATGCAAATCCCCTTGACCGCTGATGCTTAGCTGAAACTTACCGTGACGAATCAGCTGCATGAGCATGTGATCCAAAAAGCCGTGCCCGGTTTCGACCTTACCGCCGCTCGGGGCGTCCAAATCAACTGTGACCTTTAGCTGTGTTTCGGTGGTATTGCGCTCTACTAAGGCTTGTCTAGCCATGATTTACTCCCGTGGCGAACTCTCCAGTTATGGCCTTAACGGCCTCTAAAAAGGCGTCATTTTCTTGTGGCGTGCCTATAGAGACCCGCAAATATCCGCTTAGACCAGGCAAGTGGTCTTGGCGGCGCACTAGAACCCCGCATTTAAGCAATTGCGCAAAAAACTCCTGCGGCTCACTCACCTTAATAAGAAAGAAGTTTGTCTCCGACGGGTTTGCACTGACACCTTCGATTTTGCTTAAGGCTTCTAATAAGCGCTCACGTTCCGTTTCAACTTCGCGGACTCTGGGCTCGAGCAGATCGCTGTGCTCGAGCACCGCTAAGCCAATGGCTAGTTGCAGTGAGGAAACGCTAAAGGGCATCATGGTTTTTTGCAGATTTTGCGCAAGCTCCGGCTGCATAAGCGCATAACCCAACCTGACCCCGCCAAGGCCAAAAGCCTTGCTAAAGGTGCGCAAGCTGGCAACGTGGGGATATTCTTTGGCTAAGCCAGAAAAATCCGTGCGGGAAAACTGATAGTAAGCTTCGTCGATAACCACCGTCCAGTTTGGCGCGGCTAATTCGATGAGTTCGCGCAGTTCGGCCTCGCTAAAAACATTGCCCGTAGGGGCGGCGGGATTGGCTAGAAAGAATACGCCGCTGCCCTGTGATAATTCTTGGCGCAGGGCCTGATGCGGCAAAGAGAAATCCAAGTTGAGCGGCAGTTCGCTTAATTTTGCCCCTAAAAGCTCCGCCGACATGGCGTAAACTGCAAAACTTGGGCTTACGGTAAGCACTGTTTGTCCGATGCCGCAGGCTATGACAAATGACTGAATGAGGATGTTGGAGCCGCCGCTTATAACGACGCCATCTATGGGCCAGTCATGATAAGCCGCTATGGCCTGCCGCAGAGATTCCCCTTGCATTTCAGGATAGCGATTAAAGGGCAACTGTGCTAAGTGCTTAAGTGCTCGAGCCTTTATTGCTGAGGGTAAGTCATAAGGGGACTCGTTTTGATCGAGTTTGACGAGGTGAGGCCTGGCCGCAAAGCGATATGGCGCTAAGGCGCGAATCTCGGGGCGAACACTCATGACCTCAATCTTATCTTAAAGAGGAGAGGGGAATGGGTATCGAGGATTGTTTGACGGCGTTGCAGCAACCAGGCTTGCTTAACGTTTTTACAACCCTCACTAGCCACCACTTACTCCGCTGCTTTGGTGCGGGCGTCTTCTAAGAGATTGCCAATGCTGGACTCAAGCCCGGCATCAAGACTAAGCGCTGTTTCCCAGGCGCTAACGGCCTGCGCATAGCGGGCCAGACTATAATAGGTCAGGCCGATATTGACCTGTGCTTCAGTATTTTCCGGGTCTGCTGCGACGGCGCGTTTGAGATAATCAAGTGCTAGGTCATAGCGTCCTAATTGTAGATAGCCGTAACCAAGATTGTTAAGCACCGTATCACTCTCGGGGAAATCTTCGAGGGCTCGCTCGTACAGCGGGAGTGCCGCCCGAATCTGGCCGCTGCGTTGCAAGGCATAGCCCTGATAAAAGGCAATGAGGCTGTTATCTTGCAGCTCACTAGCCTGTGCGAAATTTTGCGCTGCTTGCTCGAGCTCACCGTTTCCAAGCGCACTTAGCCCGGCTTCAAAAGCCACCGCTGCATCTTGGTTTAACTCAATTGCTTGATTTTTAGTCAGTTCCCGCTGCTGTTCAATGGCCGCCTTGGCGCCCTGGGCGCTGCTCGACTCCGGGTTTAGCGCCAGGGCCTGATCAAGAGAGTTGAGCGCCTGCTCATAACGACCACTGCGACCCAGGGCAATGCCATAGAGCACATACAGCTCGGCATCATCGGGTGAGCGTTGCAACAGGGGCTCGAGCGTATTTATAGCCGCCTGACTTTGCCCGGCCTGCAAATAAAGTTGCGCTAAATTCACCCGCACCGTCGGGTTTTGTCCGGCTACCGATTCCAAAGTGGTTTTGGCTGCCTCAATTTTACCGTTGCGGGCCTGCAAAATAGCCAGTGCATTGGCCAGTTGGCTGCTCTCCGGATTGAAGGCAAAGGCCTCGGTCAGTACGGCTTCGGCGCTTTGATTGTCACCGCTGCTCTCTAAGACCTCGGCCTCGGCCAGGGCTATGGTGTCGCTTTGGGGATAGCGTGTTTTGCCCGCACTGAGCAATTCAAGCGCTTCTGTGGAGAATTCGGAAGGCAGCAAAGCCGCCAGTGAGTAAAGCGCAGGGGAGAGATTGGCTTCCTCGCTTAGTACCTGGCGCAGATAGGTAAGCGCCCCCGTAGAGTCACCCAGACGCAATGCCTGACGTATTACAGCGCCGTGAAGCGTCACCGATTCAGGGATGGCCTGTGCGCCGCGGCGCAGCGTTTGTAAGGTCCTTTGTTCACTCTGGCCCCGTTGCAAGCTGGCTAAGTCGAGATAGGCATTGACCAGTCGGGGATAGGAATTCAAAGAAGCTTCAAAAAGTTGCTGGGCTTGTGCCGCATCGCCACTAAGCTGGCCCTTGCCTTCAAGCGCTAAAGCGTGCGCGGGATTTATTTGCAAGGCAGCGTCAAAGGCTTGCTGTGCAACCTCTAGCTCTCCAGCTGAGCGCAAAATGATAGCGCGAATGATCAGTGCTTCAATGTCATTAGGCTCGAGCTGGATGGCAGTCAGTGAATTTTCCAGGGCGGCAGGCCCGTCCCCGGCCAGCGCCAGGGCTCGAGCTTGCTCGGATAGCACCCAGCTTGAAGCCGGGTCGAGTTGGGCAGCGGCATTAAGCTCGGTCAAATTGTTGCCGGGCAGACGCAGGGCGGCTCGAGCCACCGCTTGCAAACTGGGTAAAGAGGGGGTTTGCGCAATAACGGCATTAAGCTGCCGCCGATCATCGCCGCTGACTCTCAGCCCCAGTTCATTTATTACGGCGTCGATAACCACCTGGAGCAACTGCTGAGGTTCATCCAGTGGCCCCTGAACGCTCAAATCTTTGATTTCGGGGTATCTGGGCCCGGCAAAACCAAGCAAAACATCGGCCTGATTGCCCTGGGCTGTGATTTGACCGCTGATAATTACCGAAGCACCAAATGCCGTAACAACATTTTCGCTGCTCAAACGCTCCTGAGACTGTAAACGTTGAGTGACTAACAAGGTATCGCCAATGGTAGGCACATAGACATTGTCCAAAACATTGAGGCTGCGCTGCACGCCAGTAGCCAGCCCTAAGCCGTAAGCTTCGGCGCTGCCCAGGGCGTTAAAAGGTAGAACCACTAAGCGCTCAACATTTTGGGCTAAGGCGGTTGCGGTTAAAAGACTAAATAGTAATGTAAGAAGAACTCGTTTCATCAGAGCGAAGTATACCTACTGAGGAGTGAGAAGGCTAAGAAATAATCATGCTGCTATGGAAAGCTGGCTGAATCAACAGACGCAATACGATCTTTGGTTAGCAGAGCAGAATTTGGTTGATATAAAGGTTCGTTCTCTTTCAGCCGTATGAGCTGTTGTAAGGGGTTTTCGAGGCTATTGACAATTGGCAGTGGGTATCTTTTGTTCCTGTGCGGCCAATTATGGTCGAAGAAATACTACCCGAAGCTTATGCTGATTGGGTTTTTATGAACAATGGTGAGCTTTGGCCATGGTTCTCTAGGGGAGATACTTAGTGTACCTATGTATTTACTTCATTTGATTCATAGATCTAAGTTTGTATCTGAAGTTAGTGAATTTCGGGAAAAATGTATTGTTAATACAAGTTAACAATTAAACAAGACGGCGTGACTTATTAAAAACGTTACACCGGTAAGCGCTTGGCGGTAAAGGCTCCGGGCAGAAGCTCGCTTACCCGAAAGATATATTTGACCCCCTGGGCATTGGCTATAAAAACGGTTGCGTCTGCTGCAAATTCGTGCAGGATTTGCCTACAGGCTCCACAAGGAGTGGCCGGATCAGTAGCCGTGGTATAGATGACGATTTCGGTAAATTGGCGTTCTCCGGCACTGGCCATAGCCTGAATGGCTGATTGCTCGGCGCAGCGGGTTAAGCCGTAGGCGGCATTTTCGACGTTGGCACCGCTGTAGATCACGCCGCTGCTCGAGCGCAAAGCAGCACCTACCTGAAATTTTGAGTAAGGTGCATAGGCGTTTTGCCAGGCGGTCTTAGCGGCTATCAGTAAGTCTTGGGGTATTTTGTTTGCCGTCATTTTACTCCAAATTGATTTAGCGGTGTCATAGTTTTAATCATCTTAAGGATACGGTCACGCTACGCGATACTCCGTGAACACAAGCGGTTTTAATGTCATCTTGTGCCATTAAAACCGTCACTTTGGCATTAGCCAATCATCCTCTGTTGCAGGTTTTGCCACAGCGGCGGCCCTAGGGTGAGCAGGCCGACAATGAGCGCCACTCCTGCCGCTAGCAACACGGCGGCTGCCCCTAAGTCTTTGGCACGTTTGGCCAGCGGGTGATAGCCGGGGTCGATCAGGTCGATTATGGCCTCGATGGCGCTATTGAGCAGCTCGAGCCCCAGCACTAAAACGCTGCTTAACAAAATAGGTACGAGGTTGACCCGCAGATAAAGCGCTAATAAAAGCGCAAGTCCGCCGATGACGGCCTCAATCCTGAAGTTTCGCTCGTTGCGCCAGGCATAGGCCACGCCCTGAAAGGCATAGCGGAAGGCTCGAGCAATGTCTTTTATCAGTTCTCCGCTATTTTGATTAGCTCTTGCATGCGCTTTTGGGCCTTTTCGAAGACTTGCCGTGCTTCCTCCGTGTCGTGATCATATCCTAGCAGGTGCATAAGCCCGTGCGCGGCCAGTATACCGACTTCCAGACTCAGAGGCTGCCCCCGCTCGTTGGCCTGTCTAGCGGCGGTATCTGTGCTGATGATGATATCGCCAAGATGTGGAACTTGCGGCATGTCTAGATCATCGGGTTCGTGCAGGGGATAGGACAGAACATCGGTTGCCTTATCAATCCCACGGTGCTCGCGATTGAGGTTTTGTATGGTGGTGTCGTCACATAGCACGACTGTCACACTGCGGTTTTGCAGCTTTTGCTCGAGCATTAACTTTTCCAGTGTTTGTTCTAAAGCCTCAAGATGCGGGTAATGCCGTGTCTCGTCGAGAATTTCGACCATTTTTCAGCCCTTGTATCTCCTCGCTAGTAGGGTAATGGATGCGGCGGTGCAAGATGGCTGTTAACATGCGCTCAAAGGTGTTGGCGATAACTTCTAAGTCATGAAAGTTAAGCGGGCTTTCCGCTAACTGATCATCTTGTAAGCGCTGTTCAAATAGCCGGTCAATGAGCGCCCGGATGCTGCCCTGCTTGGGTTCGGTTAGAGTGCGCGAGGCCGATTCCACCGTATCAGCCAGCATCAAAACGGCGGTTTCTTTGCTGCGCGGACGTGGCCCGGGATAGCGGAAGTTAAGCTCGTCGAGCTTAGCACTGTCTTCTAGCGCCCGCTTGTAAAAATAGCTTAAAACGGTGGTGCCGTGATGCTCGAGCACAAAGGGCTCTAAGGCTTTGGGCAACTTAAATTCACGCAGCAAATCAATGCCGTCGCGCACGTGGCTGGTGATAATGAGATAGCTCAAATGCGGACTTAGCTGATCATGAGGGTTTTCACCCGAGAACTGATTTTCGACGTAAAAATGTGGCCGCTTGAGTTTGCCGACATCGTGATACAGCGCCCCTACACGGGCTAAAAGCGCATTGCCGCCGATGTTGGTTACGGCCTGCTCGACTAAGTTGGAGATGATTAAGCTGTGCTGATAACTGCCCGGGGCTTCTATGAGCAATTTTTGCAGCAGGGGACTGCTGGGGCTGGAGAGCTCGAGCAGTCTGAAATCGGTAAGAAAACCAATATTGCTCTCTGCTAAGGGCAGCAAACCTAGCGCCAAAATACCGGCGAGCGTACTGCCGCCAATAATCCACACGAGCGAAAGCAGAATCGGCGTGCTCACAACCGCACCGATCAGCAGGTGATAAACCACAAAGGCAAAGGCCGCCGCCAAGCCGGATAAGCCCCCGGCAAAGAGCAGCGAGGTGCGGGTCTTAAATAGCAAGGCCAGCAAGCTGGCGGAAATGACGCCGACCAGAGCGGTTAGTAGGGCCAGTAACGCCGAACTCGGCATCAGTACAGCGATGATGACGCTGAGCCAGATACCCCAGCCCAGGGCGACCACATCGGAGATGAGCACGGCGACTAAGAGGGGAACCAGCGAGATAAACAAAAAGCTTGGGTCGGCCAGTAGCGCCAAACGTTGCGCGGCTAGGCTAATCAGCGTTAAGCCGACTAAAAAGATTAGCTGTTCGGCGCTGAGTCTGCTTTGCAAGCGCCGGTAGGCATAGGCCATCGGCAGGCTTAGTAGTAAGGCCAAGAGAATGCTGGCAGAGATGATCCAAATTTGCCGGGCACGTAATTCGGCCCGGGGATTGTATAGACCTACCGCCTCGAGCACGGCTAGGTTGTCAGCACTGAGAGGGTCGCCCTCACGGACGATTATTTGTCCGGCTTGCAATTCTCGCATCACCGGTTTAACGGCATTTGCTGCGGCCTCCCGGGCGGCTTCGGTCAACTGAGCATTGGGTTGTGAGGTGGCAATCAATATTTGCCTGAGCACCAAACCAACTTCGCGTTGCCGCTCTGCATCAGCCAGCGCTACCGCTTCTGTGATCAGGTCAGGAATTTCATCCTCAGTTACGCCCGTGGGTGATTCATAGGCGGTGACAATAAAATCCTGCACGGCAAGCGGCAAACCAGTAGTGGTTACGGCATTGATAACCAGGCGCTGGAGCCTTGGTTCAGCACTGTAAACCGGAGGGATTTGGGCTCGAGCCTGTTGTTTTTCCCGCTCGGTGGCGATCTGGTCAATCACCTCGATGTCAACTGGTGAGCGGTAGAGCTGCGGGCTGGCCTCACCGGCTTGTAAGCTGTCTTGCTGGCGCTGTCCGTAAACGCTGTAAAACAGCACGGCCAGCCCGGCGACACACAAGACCAGCAGCAGGCTAAAGCGCAGATCAAAGCGGCTAGACGAGCGCTTTTGCTTGCTTTGTTTAGCTGCCGTTTTGACGCTCATAAGCTTTCACGATTCGGGCCACCAAAGGATGCCGGACGACATCGGCTTCGGCAAAGTAGATAAAACCGATTCCTTCTATGTCCTTAAGAATGTTTTCAGCTACGCTGAGCCCACTCTTGACGCTGCCGGGTAAATCCGTTTGGGTGATGTCACCGGTCACGACTACCTTGCTGTTAAAACCCATACGGGTCAAGAACATCTTCATCTGTTCCGGGGTGGTGTTTTGGGCTTCATCCAGGATGATAAAAGCGTCATTTAGAGTACGACCCCGCATAAAGGCCAAGGGCGCTACTTCAATGGCGCCGTTTTCCAGATATTGATCGATGCGGTCGCCCTCGAGCATGTCATAAAGCGCGTCATAAAGCGGGCGCAAATAAGGGTCTATCTTGGCCTGCAAATCGCCGGGTAAAAAACCCAGCCTTTCACCGGCTTCCACCGCCGGGCGGGTAAGAATGATGCGCTTGACCTTTTTGTCTTTTAAGGCCTGCACGGCCATGGCCACGGCAAGATAAGTCTTTCCGGTTCCGGCAGGGCCAATGCCAAAGGTGATTTCACCCTCGGCAATAGTGCTGACATAACGCCGCTGTCCGGCGGTTTTGGGCCGGGCGCGTCGAGGCAGCCGTTCGACTGTGGGGCCGGGGCGCTCAGCCAAGCTGTTCAGGTCGGCATGTTCTAACTCGATGCGGCTGATTTTTTCACCACGCCTGATGGTGCTGAGCAAGGTCTTAAAGGTTCGCTCTGCTTCGGCAACCGCTGTTATTTCTCCGCTTAAGCGCAATTCGTCGCCCCTAGCAACTACCTTGGCGCTAAGGCGGCTGCGCAACAATTTTAAGTTTTCGTCATTTTGCCCGAAAAGCGAGATTGCCTCGGCGGGGCTGCGAAGTTTTAAGGTGACCGACGTTGCGATAAATCCCTCCCGTAGTGGCGTTTGGCAAGGGGTTCCGATAGTATTTGGTGCCAAACAATGCCACGCCTGATCGATGCCGGGTCGAGCTTGATAAGCCCGTCATCCGCATCAGCTAGTTTAGCTGCTTTTAGCTTGCCACGCCGTCGCATAAGTTGCGCTGCCGATCCTGAGAAATCCATCGAGGCTTTTGTCTCCTCACCCAATGGAGTCAAGGATTCCAACGTACCGCCTTCAAGGCTATCTTCCATATGACCGTGGAGTCTTGACGGTAATGAAGAGACCGAGCTACCGCTGCTCGAGCCTGCCGGGCCTAGCAGCGAACTGCTGCCAGCTTGTGCCGAGCTGCCAGGCTGCACTGTCTTACTTGTTTGGGTCACGGGGCTTTCTAACATGGCCTCTTGCACACGCCTGCGGGCTTCGTCCAGTTTGCGGCTAAAAGCGTCGTCTGTAGGCAGGCTGGCCTCAGGTTTTGATTCTGGGGCCTGTCGGCTTGTCACGTTACGGCTAGGACGACTGCCACGACCCTGCTGTGGCCCTCTTGCCGGCCCACCCTGGTTTTGCCCTCGCCTTAAGATGCTGTTGATAATCGGCAAGACTACAAAAATCAGGAACAGAATCAGGGTGAGCGGGTCAATATTCATTATTCGCCTTCGGGTTCTTCGGTGGCTTTGGCTATATTGCTACGCATTCTGGTGTCTGACTGGACGTTTTGCAGATTGACATAATCCATGATGCCCATATTGCCCTCGCGGAAGGCCTGTGCCATAGCCTGGGGCACCTCGGCTTCGGCCTCGACGACCTTGGCACGCATTTCCTCGACCCGGGCGCGCATTTCCTGCTCGGCAGCCACTGCCATGGCGCGCCGCTCTTCGGCTTTGGCCTGGGCCACGCGCTTATCGGCCTCGGCCTGATCGGTCTGCAAAATGGCTCCGATGTTCTTGCCCACGTCAACATCGGCAATATCAATGGACAAAATCTCAAAGGCTGTACCCGAGTCAAGACCTTTGGCCAGCACGGTCTTGGAGATCACATCGGGGTTTTCAAGCACGGTCTTATGGCTGGCGGACGAACCTATCGAAGAAACAATACCCTCGCCAACGCGGGCGATGATGGTTTCTTCACCTGCCCCACCAACCAGCCTCTCTAAGTTGGCCCGAACCGTCACACGCGCCGTACTGATGAGCTGGATACCGTCTTTGGCTACCGCCGCGACGCTGGGTGTTTGAATGACGCGGGGGTTGACCGAAACTTTAACGGCGTCAAGCACGTTGCGCCCGGCTAGATCAATGGCGGCGGCGCGGTCAAAAGGCAGGGCGATGCGCGCTTTGTCAGCGGCGATAAGCGCGTCTACCACGCGGTCAACATTGCCACCCGCTAGGTAGTGGGCTTCAAGTTGGTCTTGTTTGGCATCAATGCCCGCCTTGTCAGCCTTGATAAGCGGCAGGATGATTTTATTGGGTGGTACGCGCCTAAGGCGCATTGCCACCAAGCTGATCAGAGAGACTCTGACCCCGGCAGCAATGGCTGAAATCCACAGGCCAATAGGCACTATGGAAAAGAGGATGAGAAAGAAAAGTAAAATTGCGCCGGCGATAATCAGTAGACTCATGTTTTACTCCTAAAACATTTACAGTATTAGCCCGGTTGTGCGGGCCGTTAGTTTGACTTTACAACAAGTTAAAAACCAAGACACATAAAAACTTAAGGCAAAAGAAAAATTAACTCTCTACGGCTCTTACCGTAACGCGGTTGCCTTCGACTTTGAGCACCTCGATTTCCGTACCGTTATTGATAAAATCACCTTCGGTGACGACATCTACACGTTGTGGTCCGAAGCGGGCAACCCCGGCGGGACGCAGGTCGGATAGAGCCACACCATGTTGCCCCAGGAGTTGGTCAAGCGTGCTGGTCGGAGTGCTGTCGTCCTCGGCAGGTTTATTGGTCAAACGAGTGGAAAGCATTAGCGCACTGCCAAAACGTGTGTTAGGCAAGAGCCAGATGGCCAGCGCCAGCAAGACGCCGCCAAACAAAGCGGTATAACTTAAGACCAGTACGGTACTGTCCTGAAATATTCTAAAGATGGCAAAGGCCAGGGCGGCCAATCCTAAAACGCCGGCCACCCCAAAACCGGGGATGATAAAAATTTCGGCGGCGAGCAAGAGAATACCAGCGATAACGAGCACCAAATCCAGGGTATTGGCAGGTGTGGCGATATAAGCTCCGCCCAAAGCCAGCGCCAGCGCCAGCACGCCTAAGAAACCGGGTACGCCAAAACCGGGTGTAAAAAGCTCAATTAAAATTCCGATAACGCCAACGGCTAACAGCGCGGCAAAAACCAGCGGGCTGGTGAGGCTGACGGCCACGCGCTCGGTTAAGCTGGGCTCGATCCTTTCAATAGCTATCCCGCCATAGCCCAGTTGTGAAAGCGCGTCGGGCAGGCTTTTAGCCTGAATATCGGCAATGCCAAACTCCACCGCTTGCGCCGCGGTAAGAGTTACCAATTCTTCGGCAGTGGCCAAGCCGGGAATTTCAATGCGTTGATCGACCATGGCTTCGGCTACGCGCACATTCCGCCCCCGCGCTTCGGCCACGGCACGAAATTGGCTGCGGGTGGCAGAATTGATCTTTTCATCGGCAGGGCTTAAGCCGGTAGGTGCCAGCGGGTCAATAGTTACGGTCAGGGCCGCTCCAATTGAAGAAGCCGGGAGCATCGCCAACTGTTCGGCGCTCATGGCAATCAGTGCCCCGGCACTAAAAGCGTCTTCGACCACGGCAATGGTGGGTACCTGGGCGCGTTGCAAGATGGCGTCCACGATATCGCTCATGGCGTCAACCCGGCCTCCGGGAGTGTTGATCAGAAAAACCAGCGCCAGGGGACGTTCGCGGTTGGCCCTTTGCACGCGGGAAGAAACAAACTGCGCCGTCGCCGGAGTGATTTCCGTTTCTATGGGCACAAGCCAAACGCTTGAGTTAGTGCTTGGTGGCTGTCCCAGAGCGGTAAAAACAATCAAAAGAACGATGAGAATGGGTGTAAAGCGAACCCAAAACCTTGGTTTCATAGTAAGAAAATCATAGCATGTAGTAAATTAGCCAGCCGGACATAAGTCCTGAACACAAAGCCATATTTTCCGTTATGCGCCGGTCCCTAAAACTGCTGTCACCACTCCGCTATTTTTGCTGAGGCTGCCGCCTGTCGACAAAAAACTTGCTTTCGCAAAAGTCTAAGAACCGTTTAATGCCAAGTTGATTACGGGTGTCGATTTCGTGACCGCCTTCTAAATAAATCGTAAGATGTGTATCCTTGTAATCGGTTTTAAAAGCCACTATCTTGTGCAGATTGACGACTTTGCCGTCGCCTAAATCCATTAGGCTCCGTTCGACTAAGCTCATCGCCACCTCCTTGATATTTGCCGGCGGTAACGGACGGAGATAACAGTACCGTAATTGCTAGTTGCCATCCATAGGGATGACCGTTCAAACTGGTGTTGATTGACATCAAGTTTGGAGGAATCCCTATGGACGACAGCTTTATTGTAACGGCTTACTGCATTAT
>JASBUK010000126.1 GCA_030147925.1 Trueperaceae bacterium | reverse complement strand
CGGTGAACTCTCAGCTTGAAAGCATGGGTGTTCAGCGCTTGCGGGCGCGTACTAACGAAGGTTTCTTCATCAAAGTCCGCGCTTCTTTACTTGCTCTCATTTGCACGAACTTGCATGAACTGGACTAGCAATTACGGTAAGATTATAAAAGGTAGGCGCAATGCCCCCTATTAGTGCGACCTTTGCCTGAGATAGTCGTTTAATAGCTCGTAAGGCAGCAAGTGTTATCTCGAGCCGGGGCTTGAACCACTTGTGCTCGGTGTCACCGTAAAACCACTTAAAGGGTATGCTCTGCGCCTGCAGGTAGCGTTTCAGAATGCCTGCGTTTAAATTCATCGACACGAAGTTGTTCAGCAAAATCGGCCCCTCTTTGGTGGGTTCCTCGGTTGCCCAAATACCAAGTCTAAAGCTGCGACCAGCGAACTCGAGCACAACGTCTCCCATCACAAAGCTACTACTTTGAAGAAGGACGAAGTCGACCCCTGCCGATTCAAGGTCGTTGGCGACACGCATTGCATCTTCCCGAGTCACAACCGGTTCGGGGGCGTAAAGCTCGAAGGATAGGTCTTTTGATAGTGTGGTTAAGCCAGCCTTGCTAAGCCTGAATATGTCGTGCTCCTGAGCGTAGTAGGTTGTCAGGTGACTGGCAACATAAGCTAGTCTTAACATTCTGACATCTTAAACCACTGCGCACCCAGCCTTGCGCAGAAACGATGATTCTTGTGCCAAGGCAGTAACTCTATTAGAACCGAAACGGCGGAACAGTAATCACCAATCCCGTATCTGCCGCCGTTGCCGAGCAGGCTGTAGCCTTATTGGCGTGTTCAGCATCAAGAACACGCATTTCGGCTCAACCCCAGCGATCACCGCGCCTTTCCTTACGGTGTTCCCAGCGCGGGCGCAATTCTCATTTCATTAAAGAATCCAACGGAATCTACTGAGCGGGCAACGTTTCGGCAGTTGCGCTATCACCTAACATGTAAGCATAATCACCTGGGTTAACTTTGCTCAGTATGCCCCTTGCGAGGACTAAGTGAGTGGGGTCAAAAGGGGCATGAAATTCCTCGAGAACTTCAAAAGTCTGCGCATCCCGTGTAAGGCCTAAGAGGGTGTCTTTGGCGACAGACTGTCCTAGCCGGTCTGCTTGAAACTTTGGTTCCAGAATGCCACCATAATGAGGCCGCAAAATTTGCATCTTTGTAAGGAGCAATTGTTCGGGTGCCTTCTCGATTTCACCCGACAAGGAGCCAAGTTTGCGCAAGCAGTTCATCACGCCCCGGATGCCCCGCTCGAGGTACTGATCATCAAGGCGATTTCCCCCACCAATCTCAGCAACCACTACAGGTTTTCCGGTTGTCTCAATCACATGCGTACCTAGCGAACCCGGGTAAGAAGAACCGCGATATAGTGTGGGGAACAAGAAGGCTCGAGATAGCTCAAGATCATTAAGAGCGTAAACGTAATCTACCGTCGGGATGGCTCCGCCCGAGTGAAGATCGATTAACACGTCCATTTCAGGAACGAGATAGTCCACAAGCGCCTTGGCTAAGAGTTCGGTAATCCAGTTGTCAGCGGTTCCAGGGAACATCCGGTTTAGGTTATGCATGTCGGTTGGCGTGTGACGTGTGAAGCTCTCAAAAGCCAGCGGATTAGCCAATGGAACAGCGATAAGGCGTCCGCTCAGAACGTCAGGGTCAATTTCCCTAACTACACGTCGGGTAATTTCTATAGGCAGTAGTTCATCCCCATGAATGCCGGCCGTAAGAACCACGGTTGGCCCATCAGCTTTGCCCTCTAGGATATGAACTGCAACCTTCAAGTCCATTCCAGACGCCATGCGAGTTACGGATATCCAGTCGAGGGTTCTCTTAGCTTTCGACATGATTCTCCTTTGCAAGTTTGATTAGGATGTTCCGGCTGGCGTCCAAAAATCCTTCAAGGGCGCTGTCGCTATGAGCAGAACTGAAAGCGCTATGTAGTAGCGGTCTAGAGGCAACGAGCATTCTCTGCGTATCTAACTCCTGTCTCCACAGCTCGTAGGCCTTCCCGTTGGTTGTTGCGGCGGAGCGATAATCCTTGACTGGTACATCTGTGAAGTAGGGCTGAAAATGCCCGCCGCCCCCATGTAATACGGCGGCGACACTAAGCTCTTTGGCGTTACTGTTGAAGGCCTCGACTAAAGCCTGCGAACGCTTGTTGAGATTGCGAATGATGCGCTTGTCCTCGATTTGCTTAAGAGTTGCCAAACAGGCAGCAAGGCCTGGGCGGTAGCCGTTAAAAGTGCCGACAAAAGGCGCATTGTCAGAGCCCGGGGCTGTACGCTCCATCAGTTCGCGTCTGCCAGCGAGTGCGGCAACAGGAAAGCCGTTTGCCAGCCCCTTACTCCATATTGATAGGTCGGGCGTGATTCCGAAGGCTTCTTGCGCACCGCCGGTACTCAAGCGGAATCCCGTCAAAATTTCGTCAAATACAAGCAGAATACCAAGGTTGCTGGTAAGCTCCCGAAGTCCTTGCAAGTAACCGGGCTCGGGTGCAATAAAGCCCACGTCGATCATGACGGGTTCAATCAACAGGGCGGCGACGCTGTCTTGATGAACGCTGAGAATATCCCTTGCCGCCTCAAGATCATTAAAGGGGATGACAACAGTTTGCTTGACCGACACTTCATTTAATCCAGCACCCCCAGGTAGGGCTGTCGGTACTTGAGACTCTCCAGCTTTGCTCAAGTCTGGCCAAGTGCTGACAAATACTTCATCCCACCAACCGTGATAGGATCCCTCGATTTTTGCAATGCGTGAACGTCCCGTAACTACGCGAGCCAAATGAACCGCATGCATTGCTGCTTCGGTGCCAGTATTAGTGAAACGTACTTGTTCAGCCCGTTTCACAAGCTTTAAAAATTGCTCAGCTGCCTGGATACTGAGTTCGCTCTCGAGGCCCGCCCCGAGTCCCTCGTCCAGGACTTGTTTAACGGCCTGCGCGACCTGCTCGTTGCCGTGCCCTAGTATGACGGCTCCGTTGCCCATGACAAAGTCTAGCCATTCGTTGCCATCCACGTCCCAAACGTATTCGCCCTTGGCGCGGGCAAAGTAACGAGGGTGGGGGCTGGCCGCCCGAGAGTTTGAGTGTGTACCCGCAGGAACACGGTGTCGACCTCGCTCAAAGAGGCGGGTTGATTCAACTGTTTTCATCATTACCTCCTTCGTGCCAGTGTGTGTTTAAGGTGGATGGAGAATGCATCTTGCCGTATAGATAAGAGATGGCTAGGCCTAGTTTGCGGGCGGATATTCGCGCCCACCAGTGCCCTACGATGGTGCCGCCCCACCAATAACAGTAGACGAAAGGAGCGCGTAGATGGTGGGTGACAAAGGCAAGTTTTCCCTCGATCCAGGCTTCATGGGCGTCACAGGTCTGCCTTAGAAAAGCCGCTGTTTCTTTGGGGCTCGAGCGCTTTGTGTTTAGCGCATGGGCTACCTCTATAGAACAAAGCCACTCGAGGCGGTTTTGCCACCAGGCAATTTCGTCCTCAGGAGTCTCCCGCCAGGCCATAAGATCCAGGCCACGTTCGGCTATGCCTTCGAAGAGCACGCTTGAGGCAGTGTTGGTCACGACCAGAGCGGCATCCGGTAACATCTTGCCTTCTCGCACCAGTTTTTCTCGGTGATACATATGTAAATAGTGACCAGGATAGGCTTCGTGCCCGACCAGTTGCTTTAGTCCGGAACGCGTGTGTGGCACATCGATATTAATCCAGATCGTTTTGCCGGGATAATCGCAGTATGCGGTATAGGGTACACCTTTAACGGGCATCATCTCGATAGGGTGGGGAGGGAGGGTAAGCATAGGTAGGCGAGTGCTGGCTTGCTTTCTTGCTTTGGTGAGTAAATCGTTCCCCACATTGACAAGGTTTGCTTTAGCAACGCCGTTTGTCTCGGTGTAAGCCTCAAAGCTGGCATACCCTGCCCGATTTAGTGCTGCGTCTCGACGCATCCTTAGCCCCCTAATCGCTGGCTCAGTAGGCGGATACGGATCGATGCCCAAGGTACCCGCTACGATCTCTTCATAAGACAAAGCCTCTCCACTGAGCCAGCGCACTAACGTAATAAGAGAGAGGGCATAATCACAAAGCCAGTCACGTGCCCAGGGGTCAGGAAGTAAGGAGGCTTGTAAAAGGTAGGCATTAAGTTTTCTCAGTGCGTCCCGCCAGTTGTCAATAAACATAGCCTCTTCACCAGACCAGTGCACTGGAACTAATCCTTCGTTGTCGAGCTTGCCACTTCCATCCACTCGTGTTTGCCGATAAAAGGCATCTAAGCCAAGCACCAATTTCGTGAGCTGCTTCGAAGAAGCTTCAATATTCATAATCTGCTCCTTAACTTGTTCCCCGAGGATCCAGAACGTCGCGCAGCCCATCTCCCAAAAGGTTGAACCCCAGGACGGTAAGCATGATGGCGGCACCTGGAAAAGTTGACAGATATGGTGTCTGTCGCAAAAATTGCAAGCCCGTATTGAGGATTGATCCCCAGGAAGGGGTGGGTGGTTGCACGCCAAGACCTAAGAATGAAAGCGCAGCTTCGGCCGTTACCCCGCTGCCCATGCCAACCGACGCCACCACGATAATGGGGCCAAATGCGTTTGGAAGCACATGTCTAAAAAGTGTGCGCGGCCATGCCGCACCCAGTGCCCGGTTCGCCTCGACAAAGTCTTCGCTTTTCAAGGCAAGAATGCTCGAGCGAATCACACGCGCATATGCCGTCCAATACACCAGCCCCAAAGCGACCGTGACGCTAAACGCGCTCGGTCCGAGTGCCGCCACTAATGTTAACGCTAACAAGATGGGCGGGAACGCCAAAAATACGTCCACCAAGCGCATGATAATCATGTCCGCAATTCCACCCAGATAGCCCGCCAGGGAGCCCAGAAAAATACCGATGGTTGCCGCAAGACCAACCGCAAGTGAAGCTACGGTTAGGGAGACTTGAGCCCCGTAGAGGATACGACTTAAAGTATCTCGCCCAAAGTTATCCGTGCCGAGGAGATTCTCGCTGGACGGTGGCTGAAAGCGGTTCCGAATATTTCGCTCCTCAGGTTGGTAAGGAGCAAGCAGTGGTGCAAACAGGGCCGCCACGACCACCAACAAAATGATGATGCCTCCAACAATTGCCCCGGCGTGACGTGCTAGACGCTGAAGAATAGACGACCTACGCATAGCGAATTTTGGGGTTGATAAACGCATACGACAGGTCAACAAGCAAATTCACAATACTAATCATTGTTGCAATAAAGATAACACTGCCCTGAATCACCGGAAAGTCACGCTGACTAATAGCGTTTACTACCAGTCTTCCCAGACCAGGCCAGGCGAAAATCGTCTCGGTAATCACCGCGCCGCCGAGGAGCGTACCGAACTGTAAGCCCACGATTGTGACTACGGGCAGCAGCGCATTGCGAAGCGCGTGTTTATTGACCACGCGTCGTTCACTAAGTCCCTTGGCCCTAGCAGTACGCACATAATCGAGGTTTAGTACCTCGAGCATGGCTGAACGCACAAGTCTGGCAACAAGTGCGATTGAACCAAAGGCCAAGGTAAGTGCTGGTAACAGCGCGTGTTTGAGGGACAACCATACTCCCGCCAGTGATCCACTCGAAAAAAGCGTGCCGAAAGCTGGCAAAATGCCCGGGCCACGTCCGAATGATGGAAGCCAGCCCAACTGCAATGAGAAAAGAAGAATAGCTAAAACGCCGAACCAAAAGAGCGGCATCGAAACGCCCAATAATGCAAGAATGGTGGAACCGTAGTCAAGTAAGGTATTGGGGTTTCTAGCAGCGACTATACCCAAGGGCACAGCAATCAGGATTGTCATCATAAGAGCCAGGAAGGCCAACTCCAAGGTTGCAGGAAGAGCGGTTAGTACTAGCTTCATGACGTCTGAACCCAGAAAAATGCTTCGCCCAAAATCACCTTGCAGTGCTCTCCAAACGTAGATTCCAAACTGCAGCGGCAACGGTCTATCGAGTCCAAGCACCCTGGTAATGCGTGCGCGGTCCTCAGGTGTTCCCTCGGGACCGACCAGGATGGCCGCCGGATCACCGGGGACAAGTCTCACCGTTACAAAGACGATGAGGAGTACTCCAGCAATAACGGGAATAAACAAAAAGAGGCGGCGAATCGTATATTGAAACATTTGTTCCACAGCACACCGAGCCCATGACTGCCGGGCTCGGTGTGCCCTAATTTAGTTCAGCGTGGCCGTTTCCAAAGACTTCCAAGATCCGGCAGGATGTACAACAAATCCCTCTAGATTTTTGTCGTGAATCACGACATAACCTTGATAGAGTAAAAAGATGTAGGGGACTTCGTCGGTAATGATTTGCGCCACTTCGGTGTAAATTTCTTTACGCTTGTTCGGATCTGTTTCGGCGCGCCCTTGCTCTAGCAATTCGTTGACTGTGTTGTTGGCATAACTACCATAATTATTCCCACCCTCCGTGTGAAACTGCAAAAAGGTTGCACGGTCCGGGTCCGTCAACAAAAGCCAGCCGATAAGCCCCACTTGATAATCTCCGGCAATGACGTCCCCTATATAAGAGGGCCATTCATATACACGTACGGACGCATCAATACCGGCGTCTAGCCACTCACCCTGCAAAAACTCGAGTACTTGCTGGCGATTGGGGTCGATATTAGTGGTGAGTTCGAGTTGGAGCGGCTGCCCATCCTTTTCACGAATCCCATCGCCATCATTATCCACCCAACCCGCTTCAGTCAGTAGTGCCTTACCGCGTTCGGGATCATAGCTGTACTCCGTAACCTCATCACTGTAATAAAAAGTATTGGGTAATAGGAACGACTTACCTGGCTGATCCATCCCAAAAAAGATGACCTCTGAAAGGGCATTGCGGTCTGAAAGATAGGCCAGTGCTTTACGCACTCGCACATCAGACAAAATGGGATCTGCCAGGTTAAGGTTCAGGTAGGTGTAGCCGAGCGCCGTTGTCTGGCTTACCGCGAATTTGTCCTCTTGAACGAGTCGTTCGAGATCCTGAGGAGGAACCGGAGAGTGTATGAGGTCTAGATCGCCAGACTCAAGCGCGATCAGGCGCACATTGTTATCTGGAATTACGCTGATGTTAATCTTGTCGATGTTGGGGCGGCCTTTAAAGTATTCATCAAAAGCCTCAAGCTCAATACGGTTTCCTTTTTCCCAATTGACTAGTCTGAAGGGGCCTGTACCAACGGGGTTATCACCAAAGTCTGCCCCAAGGGCGGCGGCCGCTTCATTCGGCACAATACCGATATCTAGATACTGCAAAAGGGGTGCGTAGGGTTGCGATAGGTTAAATTGCACTGTTAGTTCATCCAGTGCTTCAACGTTAGTGATGGGCGTATAGAGTGAGCGACGTGGTGCGCCAAAGTCTTCCTCAAGCAAGGTCGTAAAGGTATAGACGACATCTTCTGCGGTAAACGGTTGCCCGTTATGAAAGACGACACCCGGTCGGAGCTGAACCACCAAGGTGGTCGGCGAGGTAAAGTTCCAGGATTCCGCTAGCTCTGGCTGAGGCACAAGTTCGGGGTCAAGAGAAACCAGGCCGTTATAGACGAGCTCTTGGATGCGGGCGGCACTGGTGTCTCTGGCTAGGCGGGGGTCCATCGTGCCAGCGTCAACGTCTAAGCCAGCATTTAAAACCTTATCTTGGGCCATAACGGCTCCAAACAGAACCAGCAACAGGGTCAAAAATAGACTCAAGTATCTCATAGATGCTCTAATCCTTTCCTCGGGAAAAACACGTTCGGCCTAATAATTTTGATTTATCAGAAATGCATAATTATCACCTCTAGCCTAATAGAGTAGGTGTCGTAATCGCAATGAGGTGGACAGGCACTTCTCGGCAATTTTGTATTTGGTGTTTTTCTTCTGAGCTGAAATGAATGCTGTCATGATCATTAAGCGTGTATCTAGTTCCACTAAGCGTTATGATAAGTTGACCATCCAGTACGTAATAGAATTCTTCTCCAACGTGGCTCGACTCTTCACTGCTGTAATTTGGTGGATAAGTAACGAATAGGGGTTCGAGATTTCTCTTTTCGAAGTCCCCACCTAATCGGGCATACGTTACGTCGGCATCATCCATCTGAAAGGGTTGTCTGGCGTAACTCCGAACCAGCAACCCATTAGAAGCTGGTGGTGGGAAAAAATATGAGGGGGCCACTTCTAACGCTCTAGCAATATTGGCCAACGAAGATACAGAAGGGGAGGTAAGCTCACGTTCGACTTGCGAGAGAAATGCAACAGATAAACCTGAAAGCGCACTCACTCGTTGAAGAGTGAGACCTTTACTCTTTCGCAATGCATTAACCTTCTTACCTATCACAATAACATTATCCAATTTCAGTATTTTTTAAATATACTCAAACTGGATAATGGAGTCAAATAAGCTTTCTAGGGGGAGACACTCTTAAAAGTCTGTTGAGCGCTGGTTTTACCCATAGATACATCCTCGTTATGGTGAGCTAAGCAGGGTAGCTTTATGCGGCTAAGACGTGTTTTTCTTGCCTCTAAAGTCGGAGTGTGTTAGTTGCTAAGCTTGCCACCCGAGTTTACTCAACCGACTTTTCGTACAACCACGAAAGTGAAACGTTGTTGACAAGCTTACTCATGTAGACCTATACTCGAACCGGTTCGAAAATCAATAGTCTTGTGTGAGATAGTGTTTTGCTTCGTTATCGAACCGGTTCGAAGAAGTGAGGCAAGCAATTGAGCACGATTCGTGACATTGCCCGAAAAGCCGACGTCTCGGCCTCTACTGCGTCACTGGCGCTTAACGGTGATACCCGTGTGCGGTCTGAAACACGTCAACGCGTGCTCGCGGCAGCGCGAGCCCTCAACTACCACCCAAATCGCGCCGCGCGAAGCTTGTCAAGCGGACTTACCTATGCCATACAACTCCTCAATCCAGTCGTTGATGCGGCATTGTCAAGCGGTTTCTTCACCCGCTTTTCACACGGCGTACATGACGTAGGCCGAGAGCATGACTATACCGTTGCTCTGACCGTGCTCGATGACGAAAGGGAGGCCCAAGGTGTACTGAGCAAACTCGTTAACGAGCGCTGGGCGGACGGCATCATCCTGATGAATCCCACCGAAAACGCAATGTTGCTCGAGCAACTAAGTCACGCGCGATTCCCGCATGTCCTTCTTGGCCGCAGTGCTCGCCACGAAACGCTTAGCGTCGATAACGACAATATTATGGTCGCCTATGATGCGGCGCGACACCTCATCGAACGAGCTCGGACGCCTATTTTGTTTTTGAGTGGCCTCGCCTATCACACCTTTACCCAGGATCGGGCGCAAGGCTACCGCCTGGCGCTTTCTGAAGCGGGATACGGACCCGACGAGGCGCTCCTGCACTTTATTGAAGGGTCGCCACGTGCCGCCAGAACGCATGTGCGACGCCTCCTATCACAAGGGCTTCGCTTCGCCAGTGTATTAGCGGTTAGTGACGGCCTGGCCGTCGGCGCCATGCGCGCACTTCGCGATGAGGGCTTGCGCATCCCTGGGGACGTAGCGGTCATGGGGATGAACAACGATGAAATAACCGAATATACCGACCCGCAACTTACTAGTGTCGAGCTAAACGCATACGACCTCGGGCGTGAGGCCGCAAACATGCTACTCAATCGCGTTGGTGGAGCAGACCCAAAAAAGCGCCGCCGCATCGTGCCACATCGTCTGATTATCAGG
This sequence comes from Trueperaceae bacterium, assembly GCA_030147925.1. Lineage (GTDB taxonomy): Bacteria > Deinococcota > Deinococci > Deinococcales > Trueperaceae > JASBUK01. The sequence continues at coordinate 8,841 of JASBUK010000126.1, read as the reverse complement.
GAGTCAAGCTAATGGCTAAAACGGCATTGGGTCCTCAGTCTCAGGCCATAGCTCACACTGAGGCACAAGCGGAGCGTCAGCACGATGAGGAATCGCGCTATACCGTTCACATGATTCCCCACACCCACTGGGACCGCGAATGGTATCAACCCTTCCAGGTCTTTAGGGCGCGTCTGGTTGACGTGATAGATAGGATTATGGACATCCTCGAGCATGATTCGACATACCGCAGCTTCACGCTGGATGGGCAAGCCGTGGTACTTGAAGACTACCTCGAAATTCGCCCAGAAAACCGCGGACGTATTCGTGCGCTCGTTCAGGCCGGGCGGCTGCACATCGGACCATGGTACGTGCTCGCCGACGAGTTCTTAGTGAGTCCCGAAGCGCTCATTCGCAATCTGATGCTCGGGCGGCGAGTCTGCCAAGAGTTTGGTGAACCAATGACTGTCGCCTACACCCCCGATTCTTTTGGCCACATCTCGCAACTCCCTCTACTGGTGACCGGATTTGGGCTTGACAGCATTGTTTTTCAGCGTGGAGTTGGCGACGAAGGCGAACGCCTGAAAGGTGAATTCCGCTGGTTAGCTGCCGACGGGACGACCGAGGTTTTCGCCGTTCATTTGCTCGGCACCTACTCGGCCGCCGCGGCGATCGGGCACACTGATTGGGAGTTTGGTGACAGCTATCGGCCAGAATTTGCCATACGACAGGCTCGCGCACTACTAACTGGCAACGCTGCGGATCTTTCACACCTACCCGGTTGGTTCCGCGAGTCGATACAACGTCTTGCCCAAGGGCTCATAGACTACGCCAGCAACGGTGTGATCATCCTGCTCAACGGCTCGGATCACCTGTACCCCCAAGACAATTTACCTCAAGTAATTCAAGACCTTAACGCTGCATTTGTGGACACCACCTTCATCCACAGTGATATTGCCTCCTTCGTAGATGCGGCTAGACAACCGCTTGACCAGCTTGAAAGTTATCGGGGCGAGTTTCGTGGTAGCCGCTACCAGCACATCCTCAGCGGGGTTCTTTCTGCTCGCATGTATCTTAAACAGGTCAATCACCACGCTGAGATGCTGCTTGAGCGCTACGCCGAGCCACTGGCGACAATGGCTTGGCTCCAAAGATTCTCTTACCCCGGTGCATTACTATGGCAAGCCTGGAAACTGCTCTTAAAAAATCATCCGCACGATTCCATCTGTGGCTGTTCGGTTGACGCGGTGCATCGCGAGATGATGACTCGTTACGAGTCGGTGACGCAGCTTGGAACTGACATAGCAAGCCGCGCCGTAGTTGACCTCAGCGAAAAATCCGGACATGAAGCAATCACCGTGTTCAACCCCCTGCCTTACCCACAGCAAACGGTCATCGAAGCCACCGTCGATTTACCCGCAGGCCAAGGATTATGTGTTCATGATGAGAGCGGCAGGCTGGTGCCCTGTCACGTGACCGTCGAGGAGGTTCTTGCGCGGGGTCGCTCGGACGAACGACTTGATCGCACCACAGTGCTTTTTCTGGGAGACCTCGCACCGTTAAGTTTGAGTGGTTATGAGGCCTCACGGACTGAAGCGCGGCCAGTCACAACCGATTTGTGGGCTTCGCAACGGAGTATTGAAAATCGTTTCTTGAGGCTCGAGCTCAACGGCAGACGGCTCGAGCTCACCGACAAAAGCTCGGGATTGAGCTACCCGCTCAATCTCCGGCTTGAAGACATTGCGGACGCCGGTGATGAATACGACTTCTCGCCCTTGCCGGACGACAAACCCCTGTTCTTTGCCCTTACCGAAAACCCTCCTGAACTCCTGACGAGCGGAACGATCCGGGCGACGTGGTGCTTTGCAGGTACGGCACTCTTGCCGGCGGGACTTTCAAGGGATCGGCAAGGTCGGGAAGAAACGGCTGCCTTGCCCTGGCGGCTCGAGCTGTCGCTCGAAGCAGGCAGTTCGCTCGTCAAACTTGGGCTTCACCTGACCAACCGTGCGCAGGATCATCGTTTGCGTTTGCGAGTTTTCACGAGCTGTCATGCGGATGAAGTATGGGCAGGCGGTCATTTTGACGTCCTGAAGCGCCCGGCCCGGCCGCCGATTGGGGCCGACTGGTTCCAGAAACCGCAGGCGACAAATCACCACAGGCATTTCGTGCTCGCTGCGGACAACGAGCGGGGCTTAGCGGTTTTCAATCGCGGCCTGCCTGAGTACGAGGCCATCCCGAGCGCCACGGGAACCGATCTGGCGCTGACGCTGCTTCGTTGCGTTGGTTGGTTGTCACGCGAGGACCTGCTCTCGCGGCCGCAGGGGGCAGGCCCGAGCCTGGCCACGCCCGAAGCGCAGTGCTTAAGTGAGCACAGCTTCGAGTTGGGGCTCTATCCCTTTGCTGGGTCATGGTGGGACAGCGAACTTGTGCAGCTGTCTCAGTCCTTCGTCGCTCCACCCGAAACGTACGTTGGACTCAAGCCTGTTCAGAGCTTGAGTTGGCTCGAGCTCACGCCACCGCTCTGCCTGTCGAGCTTCAAACGCGCAGAACAAAGAGATAGCCTCATCGTTCGCATATGGAACCCCACACCTGTGCAAGTGATTGGTACTTTGCGTTTGCTGCAATCACCCTCCGAAGCTTTTACCGTGAACTTGGCAGAGGAGCGAGAGAGGCGCCTGACTTTGGAAGGAAACAGCTTAGCCCTGCAATTAAGTCCAAAGCGGGTTCTTAGCTTTGAGTTTGTGTTTGGAAGGGCGGGTGAGGCGATGACTTGAAAATCAGGATACAGATAAACACTTTCGATCGCGACCTTGTAAGGGAGGTAGCCATGTTGAGGAAGTTTAGAAATCTGTTGGTGACGCTTGCAGCACTGCTTGTTTTTGCGGTCCCCGCATTAGCCCAGACCCAACTCGCGATAACTTGTCGTTGTGTGGCTGACGGTGTGAACAGCGCCCAGGTTCAGTGGTTGAACGAGTTTGTGATACCCGAGTTTGAGAAGATGATGGCGGACCAGGGTAACCCCGTCGAGGTGCAGCTTATCGAGTTTGGCGGCAGTGATGAAGGTCTGAAGGAACAGTACGCTCTCGATCTTTCGGTTGGCGCCGGGGCGGATGTTCTTGGTTTTGATGGTTTTTGGATTCCTGAGTTCGTGAGCGCGAACCTGCTCAAACCCCTTGATGAGTTAGCCGGTGGAGAGGTGAACGACTGGGAGGGCTGGAATCGTATTTCTTTGGGTCTACAAGAGCTTATGGGTGTTGAGGGTAAGCGCTACGGCATTGCCCTTGGTACGGATTCACGCATGATCTTCTATCGTAAGGACATGTTCCGCGAAGCGGGCGTTCGCCAGTGGTGGGCATGGCAGCCCCGGAGCTGGGCTGACGTGCTCGAAGCGGCTCGCATGATCAAGGAGACCTTCCCGGACGCGGCCGTGTTGCAGCTTAATGCCGGCACTGCTATGGGCGAGGCAACCACCATGCAAGGTTATTTCATGGTGCTCCTAGGTACTGGTGAACACATGGTGACCGAGGATGGCAAGTGGATCGTGCGCAGCCCTGGCATCCTCGATGCCCTCAACTTTTACAAGCAGGTCTATGTGGACGAAAACCTGGGTGATGCCCGGGTTCAGCTCTTACAGGACGGTCGCAACCGTTCTTTCGCCAACTTCCGTGACGGCAATACTGCCATGCTGGTTGAGGGTGACTGGTTTTACCGTTCCGTCACCGCACCAGGTAAGGAGTTCGCGGTTACCGATCGTGATGTGAACATGGGTTGGGCTGCCATGCCGGCCAAGGCTCCTGGTGAGGGGCTGCGTGGCCAGGACTTCGTATCGATCTCGGGAGGGACGGGCTTCGTGCTTAACCCGAACACGACTAGCCCGCAGGAAGCCTGGGAATTACTGGCGTTCATGAATAGCCAGGAAGCACTCATGGCGTTCCAGGGTATCCAACCACGCATTCGAGTGCGTGATGACGTACCGGTCCCCGAGAACGCCTTCTTGACGACCACTGCACAAGCGCTCTTGCCCCTGAGCACTGCTCGCCCCCTGGCGGGAATTTACCCAGAGGTTTCCTTCCAGGCTCAACTAATGACCGAACGTGTGGTCTCAGGTGAGATGAGTCCGGAAGAAGCCATGAACGCCTATGCAGAGGCCGTTACCGAGCTCGTTGGTGCAGATAACGTGATTGACTTAATGCCGTAAGCAGCCAGTTGACGGTGGGGTGTTTTTCACCCCACCGTTACAAGACTATAAGGAGGAGCAGTTGCAGCAACGCCGCAGCCTTCTATCCATACCGGCCAGTTTGCTTTTTTTATTGCCGGCCGGAGTATTTGTCTTTATCTTTATCATCCTGCCGTTTTTCTGGATTGCCGCCGTTTCCTTTACCAACCGCACGCTCACAGGCAGAACCGCTGTCGATCCCGAGTACGTGGGGCTTGCCAATTATTTGCGTTTGTTCGACCCGGACAGGTTCTTGCGTTCGGGGGAGTTTGGCGCATCACTTGTTATTACTGGGCAGTTCGTATTTTTTTCCGCGATTGTCGGCCAGGTTCTGCTCGGTTTGTTGCTGGCCTGGTTTTTCTTTAACCGCAAGGGCTGGGTGCGGGAAACCGTGCAAACGCTGGCGATCCTCGCCTGGATCATGCCGGATGTGGTAGTGGCGTTTGCCTGGTTTGCGTTTTTAGACCGCGATGCCGGCACATTGAACCAGATCCTCTCCACTCTCGGTATTGGGAAACCCGACTGGCTTATCAACCTGCCCCTCGTATCGGTAATTATCTTCAACACCTGGCGGGGCACTGCTTTTTCGATGCTGCTCTTCACCTCGGCGTTTGGCTCTATTCCTCCAAGCCACCTCGAGACCGCAGCGGTTGCGGGCGCCAACACCTGGCAGCGCCTCCGGGATATTATTTTGCCACTCATCCGCACCCACATCATCACCGACCTGATCCTAATCACCTTGTGGACTTTTAATACCTTCACGCCGTTTTTGCTTACCGGCGGGGGTCCGGCCTTCCAGACCGAACTCGTTTCGATCTTCACTTATCGAACCGCCTTTAAGTTCTTCAGGTTCGGTCAGGGCAGCGCCGTAGGCATGATCATGATGCTCATAAACCTGGTTTTCGCGATATTCTACCTGTTCCTCCTGCGCCGTCAACAGGTGAAGTTATGAGGCTGGTTCGCTATACGCTGGCGCGTATCGTCTTCTATGTCACGGCAAGCCTGTTCGCCAGTTTTTTCACCCTGCCGTTATTGTGGCTGGCTTTCGCACCATTCAACGAAAAAGCTGCGCTGTCGGTTACCGTACCCGACTCTCCCAGCCTGGCTAATTTTGGCCAGGTCTTTAAGAATACCTTTGCGGTACGAGCCCTGTTTCAAAACAGTGCCATCCAGGCACTTGGTGCCATGCTGATTGTTACCCTATTTGCGACCCTGGCGGCCTATGCCCTCTCACGGGCGAACATTCGCGGCAAGGATCTCATCTCTTATGGACTCGTGCTGTTTTCGTCGGTCGTTACTGGCACGGCAGCCATGGTGCCAATATTCCTGCTTATATTCCGACTGGGCCTGATAAACACGCACTTGGGCGTGATCCTCGTCTTTTCGGGAGGCCTGTTACCAGCCGCGATATTCATCATGCGTGACTTCGTTGACTCCATCCCACGCTCTTATGAGGAGTCGGCGCTGGTTGCTGGCGCCAGCCCTTGGCGCATCTTCATGGATATCGCTGTACCGATCGTGCGTCCCGGCATGATGGTGGTTGCGGTCTGGGCCTTCGTGAACGTCTGGGGTGGTTTCCTCATTCCCTTCATTCTTCTGCGCAGCCCCGAGAAGATGCCGGCCGCAGTTGCCATTTATTCCTTCTACACAGAAGCCGGAACACCAATAATCACCCTCACTGCCGCCTATTCGCTGCTTTACACGATCCCTGTTCTAATTCTCTATCTCTTCGTCAACTGGCGTTACGGCTTCCGTTTTTTTGGAGGAATAAAATCATGACTGTTGCAATAACTCATCAGGTAGGGAGCACCCGTGGCTAGCGTAACCTTTGAAGGCGTTAGCAAGCACTTTGGCAGCGTCAAGGCTGTTCATGATGTTTCCTTCAGCATTAGCGATGGCGAGTTCGTATGTCTGCTCGGCCCTTCAGGCTGCGGCAAAACCACTACCTTGCGGCTTATTGCCGGGCTCGAGCAAGCAACCAGCGGACGCATTGATATTGGCGACCGGGAAGTCACCTACCTAAACCCCAAAGACCGTGATATCGGTATGGTGTTCCAGGATTATGCGCTCTACCCCCACATGACCATTGCCGACAACATCACCTATCCGCTCAAAGTGCGTGGCCTGGGCGCAGCAGCGCGGCGCAAACGCGCGGAGGAGGTGGCGACAAGCCTGCAGATCGCCAATCTGCTCGATCGTCGTCCGGGACAGATTTCCGGTGGACAACAGCAACGTACCTCGGTAGCTCGAGCAGTCGTCCACAAACCCCAGGTCTTCCTGTTCGACGAGCCCTTGTCTAACCTCGACGCGAAATTGCGACTCGAAGCCCGTAGTTTCCTAAAACACCTGCAACAAGAACTCGGTGTCACCGCCATTTATGTCACTCACGATCAGGCCGAAGCAATGGCCTTGGCCGACCGCATCGCCGTGATGGAGGGTGGCAGGGTGGTGCAGATGGGCCCACCGCTTGAGGTCTACCGCCAGCCAGCAACCACCTTTGTAGCAAACTTCCTGGGCAGTCCACCCATGAACCTTCTCCGCGTGAGGCTTGAGTTGACAAAGCAACAAGCCATGCTGGTCGGGGAGACTTTTAGACTGCAACTACCGCAGATAAGTGAACGACTCAAGGGGGTTGTTAGTGAAGGTGAGGCACTGATTGCGGGTCTTCGCCCGGAACATCTGCACATGGCGAACGATAGTGACTCCTGGAGCATTGCCGGAGAAGTCTATGCGATAGAACCGCTTGGCCCGGAAGCCCTGGTGACCCTCAAAGTTGGTGACAGCCTTGTCACTGCCAGGATATTCGGTGACGAACCGCCCAAAGCAAACGTGGGTGAAAAGGCGTATCTCTTGTTTGAACCAGAGCGCTTGCACCTCTTTAAGGCTAGCGGCGAACGCATTCCATGACCGGCCTGGTGCTCGAGGGGAAGCTGTCGCACACCGACAGGGATAAAAACCCCATTGTCTATCTGCCCTTTGAGGTTCCCCCAAGAACCAGCCGCATTGACGTGCAATACAGCTATGATGCGGAAAACATTCTCGACATCGGCATCCTCGACCCAAACGTCGCTGCGTTCCCGTCACGCTCGGGTTTTCGTGGCTGGAGCGGTAGCGCCCGCTCGTCGTTTTTTGTTGCCACCGATAGCGCCACGCCCGGTTATATTGCTGGCGAGATACCAGCCGACAGCTGGCAGATAATGCTTGGGCTTGCCAAAATCACACTGTCCGGCTGCAGCTACCGCGTCGAAATCAGTTTAGACTCCGCGATGCGCGGTTTGATTGCCCCGCCTGGAGTCCAGTTGCCAGTACCTTCGGAGCCCGGTTGGTATAAGGGGGATCTTCAGAGCCACACACACCACAGCGATGCGACGGGCACCCTGAATGACCTGGTGGCCGCTGCCAAAGCTCGGGGTCTTGACTTCCTGGCGGTCACGGAACACAACACCATCAGTCATCACCGGTACTTGGCTGAAGTTGGTTCAGCAGACCTGCTGCTGGTACCGGGTGAAGAAATAACGACCTACCGTGGTCACGCCAACGTTTGGGGTGTCCGAGGCTGGACTGATTTTCGTATCCAAGAACCCGCACAGCTCAAGCTGCTAGTTGCTGATGTGCACGATAGGGGAGGCCTCTTCTCCATCAATCACCCCAAAGAAACACCCAATTGCATTGGTTGTGACTGGGAGTACCCCATACCAGAAGGCGTAGACTGCTTCGAAGCTTGGCAAGGACCCTGGTTCAATCAAAATTGGGAGTCCTTAGCCCGTTACGATGACCTGCTGAAGCAGGGGAGACGCATTACTCTTGTAGGCGGTAGCGATCGACACCAACCCGACTGGCCCGACCCCGATCCAGATTTATTACAAGTTGCTTCTCCCACAACCTGGCTCTACTTAGAAGAACTTTCGGTTGACGGTGTGCTGCAAGGATTGCGGCGTGGCCGCGCCTTTGTTTGTGAAGCGCCCGAGGGTCCGCAGCTTGAGATATTCGTAAACGAAAACACAATGGGGTCAAGCCTTGAAGCGGCAAAACCGAACGTCACCGTCAAAGGCTTCGTTAAAGGAGCCGCGGGTGATCAGCTGCGCTGGCTGGGCTCGAGCGGGGTGCTCCGCGAGACCTCCATTCGCAACGACGACTTCATTGACGCTTGGACTTGTAAAGTCCAAGGCACATTTATTCGCGCTGAGGTGGTTGCCACAGCCAACGATCCAAAGACAGAGTTGTTAGTGCGTTGGCTCGAGCATTTAGGGAAGTCGCCTGGCAATCTAACGACTGAGCAGATCTTGTCCCAACCTTTGATTCGAGCGATTTCTAACCCGGTGTATTTCCAATCGAACTGATGACGCCTGGTACAGCCCCCGCCACAGGTCAAAAGGTGTTTTTCCGATTGTTAAGCCCTACTGCTCACCAAGTGCCTTCAAGCGCTGCGCTCGGCCGTCAGTAGGCGGAAGCCTGCTAAAGGTTTAATCCATCACGGCGATAGGGGTTCGCAGTACACATCCTACGCCTACCAGCGTGAACTCAAAAGCCATGATATGCAAGCTAGCTTTACAGGAACAGGGGCCTGCCTCGACAACGCCATCATTGAGAGTTTCTGGGCGACACTCAAAAAAGAACTCATTTATCAGTCGCATTTCAAAACCAGA
>JASBUK010000122.1 GCA_030147925.1 Trueperaceae bacterium | reverse complement strand
ACCGCGACGTGGGAGCTGCCAGGAACATTTTGCGTGAGGGCATTCGCGCATTCTGCGGAGGTGACGTAAGACGGGCTGCGCCTGCTGTCGCCGTTTGACGCATCAGAATCCCCCGGCTTTAGACGTGGGGAGTATGTCAATTCAACAGCAACAGGTTAGTGATTAAATTACTAACTGAACTTCCTTGGGGATTGAGGATTACTGATCAACCCTTAAGCCCTGAAGCGGTGATGCCTTCCACCACCCAGCGTTGCGCGAAGAGGAAAAACAAAATCATCGGCACGACCGTGATCACGGCTCCCGCCATGATGAGGTTCCACTCAGTTTGTCCGGGATATAGTCCCTGCAAAGTCGAAAGCGCCAGGGGTAGAGTCATGTATTCGCGGTCATTAACGATTAGAAGTGGCCATAAGAAGTTATTCCATGAAGCCATGAACGCGAAGATACCGAGCGTCGCGAAGGGCGGTCCGGAGATGGGCAGGATGACTCGCAAAAAGGTGGTCAGAGTGCTGGCACCATCGATTGTAGCTGCCTCTTCTAGCTCACGAGGCAGGCTGAGGAAAAATTGTCGCATGAGGAAGGTTCCGAAGGCGCTAAACATTGCAGGTACGATTAGTCCCGCATAAGAGTTTGTCCAGCCAAGGGTTTTGACAATTATGAACAGCGGCGTGACGGTCACCGCGAAGGGTACCATCAGTGTGGAGAGGTAAAGGTAGAAGAGCGTGTTTCGACCAGGGAAACGAAGTCGCGCAAACGCATAGCCAGACATGGAGCAGATAACCAGCTGGCCGACCGTAGTAGCCGTCGCAACAAGGACCGAGTTCCAGAAGACGCGCACTATAGGGAAGCTTTTGGCAACTCTCGAATAAGCATCCAAGGTCGCCGACTCCGGGATGAGCTGAGGCGGAATAGTCAGCACGCTTCCGCTCGGCTTGAGGCTGGTTGACAACATCCACGCAAAAGGCAACAGCATAATGAATGCACCAAGTACGATAAGCAACGTCACGAGTGTAAAGCGCCAGTCGAAGTGAAACGCCCGTCCACCATGTTTGACCCGACTCGTCGCCATTGAGAAACTAACCTTCAAATCGCCCACCGCCGTTGCATTCGTGAAAAAATAACAGTTGATAGGAAAATGAGCACGAAAAGTGCCCAGGACATGGCTGAGGCGTAGCCCATCTGGCTGAATGAGAAGGCGTTCTTGACAATCCGCTCAACCAGAACTGTGGTTGCACCGGCCGGGCCACCCCCCGTCATCACATACACTTGATCGAATACTTGAAACGAATTGATAAGGCTAATAGTAAGGGCGAAGAACATGGCGGGGGAAAGCAGTGGCAGCGTCACATGAAGGAGTTTCTGCCAGCCGCTTGCCCCATCGATATCGGCAGCCTCGTAAAATTCTCTAGGGATACCCTGCAAACCAGCAAGCAGGATCGCCATGACGAAGCCGAGATCTTTCCAGACGCTCGTCATTATGACAGCAGGCATCGCCCAGCGGGGATCGAAGAGCCAAGAAGGGCCCGTAATGCCAAAAACACTGAGAAAATTGTTAACCAGACCATAGTAGGGGTTCAGCAGCCATTGCCACACCAACGCCACAGCAACCCATGAGGTGACGACCGGCAGGAAGTAGACGGCACGAAAAATGCTCTTGGCAGGCATGCGGCCAGCCAAGGCAACGGCAACCAGTAGGCCTAATATCATCACAAGCGGCACATAACCAATTAAAAAGGTGACCGTGTGCCGCAAGGCAGCCCAAAAGTCGGGGTCAGCCAGAAGCTTACGGAAATTCCCCAAACCAACGAACTGCAGCGGTGTTAGCAGGTCCCAGCGTGTGAATGACAGACCAAACGACGCCACGATAGGGCCTACAAGAAAGATGGCAACGCCAGCCAAGCTCGGTCCTAGAAATATCGCCAGTGTAGCCGCACGCTTCCAGCCGCGTTCGTACATGACTTACTCCCTATGCTCTGAGGGCGTTTTGGTTATCATTGCCAGCAGCGACTCCAGCCTCGGGCTCTCGGCCTTCACGAATACGGGAATACGCTCGAGCGGTGCCGGTACACTAACAATACGGTTTCCGTCAAAGCGAGTCCCAGACCAGAGGTCCACCCAGGTGTTCGGAGGCAAATGCACCTGGCGTGTAGCCGCGCCTTTTTCTACCACGGGTGCGACAAGCAGGTCGCGTCCAAAGAGGTAAGCGAACGGGTCTCCGGCAAGAAAATCATGCGCTTCCGGGTACTCTAACGCCGGGTAGCGCATGAGTGGCAACCCTTCCGCGCTGAGCGCCTGGGCTTCGTCATAAAAGTAATCAAGAAGCTTCATCCGTAGTTGAGCAAAGTCTCGATAAAGGCTAAGGGCACGAGTATCGTCATGGCGCTCGGCGATGTTCCAGGGTGAGCGGTCGCGATTCTCGCTTGCACCATGCAGTTCCGAGTGGTACTGCATGATCGGGCAGAAACACGCCATCGCCGCAGAGCGCAGGTAGAGCTCGACAGTGGGAATCTCACCACTGAAGCCGGCGATGTCCCAACCCCACACGGAGATGCCACTGACAGACGCCGAAAGGCCCGCGCGAATCGAGTTTTTGTATGCGCTCCAGGTACTGTTTTCGTCGCCTGCCCAGTGAGACGGATAACGCTGCGCTCCGGTAAAACCTGCCCGAGAGAAAGTAAGACCGTTACCTTCCGTAGCCTGCTGCACGAAGTCGTGGTAGGCGCCTACGTACAGGTTCGGGTAGGCATTGAAGAGTTCCTGGCCACGGCGGCCATCGAAGGCAAGGAGGTCTCGTCCCCACAGGTGCTCTCCCCCGTCAGTCTTCAGGCCATCAATACCGAGATCCTCGAATAGGTAGTGGCGCTTGTTAAACCACCACTCGCCCGCTTCGGGATTAGTGAAGTCGAGGACGAGCGCGTCTGTGAACCACCAACCCTTGTTGCGATAAGGGGAGCCGTCGGCGTTGCGAATAACGTAACCCTTTTCCAGCGCGTAGGCTTGATCGATCTCGTGTTGAGCGTTCGTGTTATCTGGCTTCTTCAGAACAGGAATCTGCCAAAGGAGCACGCGAATAGCGTGCTCGTGACAGTAATCGATTAAAGCCTTAGGATCAGGCCATCGTCCCTTAAAGCGAAAGTCGTTGAGTTTATGTGCCTCACCGTCAGGTTTGAGATCATACTCAGCGTCATTAAACACGTAAAAGGTCGACTCATCGCTCCATGCCTCAATAACCAGCACTGTGGCCGGGACGCTTTCTGCGAGCGTGCGCGTGACCGCCGCCTTGGCCCGCGCCTGACTATTCCAGGTGTTGGCTGACATCCAGGGGCCAAAAGCCCACTTCGGGGGAATGCAGATGTCGCCTGTCAGGCGTGTAAAGCTTGCCGTAATGTCGTAGGGTTTATCCCCTACGAAAAGATAGAGCGGCAGTGAACTCTGCTCCGCTGGGAGTTTGTCGAGGGTGATCTCACAGCGCTCACCAGTCAGGTCGAAAGAACTCGGTTCGTCGGCCTGTAGCCACACGCCATAGCAGCGGTTTGAGAGCAGCAATGGTACCGGGATATAGGTGCGCTCAGCCTGCTCCTTGTATTCCTCGTAGACGCGCACATCCCATTTGCGACCCAGCCGGTTGGCATCGGTGAACCGCTCACCCAGACCGTAAAGCCATTCGTCTGACCTTATGTCGAAAGAGGTGGTCAGGTGGCTGACGCGCCCTGCCGTATCCTTCAACCAATGCCCCTTCAAAGTCCCACGAAAATAAGTGCGCTCCAGTCCGGGTAAGGTCGCAGTCATCTTAAGTGTTGTCCTGTCAATTGTGAGAGAGATGCCTGCTGAAGCGATGTGAATCTGAGTCTCACCATGACGTACCTCACAAGGCAGTCCCGTCATATTGGCAGTTCGCCCCGCCTCACCTATGAAAAGCTCGCTGCGACACACCCCGGACAGAGGGAAGCTCAGCAAATGCTGCACCGTACCTTCAGTAGTATCGAGTGTCAGCTCCACCCCGTGGCTCCAAACATCCAGGCGGTTAAGGCCTGTGACATGGACCCAGCGTCCAACCTCAAACTCAAAGTCTTCGCTGATCTCTTTGTCAGCCTTGATCTGCACTTCGATCCGGTAGTGGTAACGACCACTCGGCAAATGCCCTAGCTGCGCTAACCAATAACCTTCAGTAATCGCCTGTGCCTGGACCTGTCTCTGCTCACTGTCAGCTGTGAGGACAACCCAGGCGTGAGAGGTTTCGGGTGGCGCTTTGAAACCGATTTGTACTGCGTCCCCGGGGGTGGGATCCCGTGGGAAGCGTTCGGTGGGTAACTGCTTGTAGGGGTCATCGATACCGTACGGCTGGTGCAGAATCATTTGTAGTTGCCTCTCACAGGGTTAGTTTTTCAGTTCGGGACTACTGGTTGACCAGGGCATCCACGCGGCGCTGCGCATCCGTTAACGCCCGTTCGACACTCTTCGTACCCAATCTTGCGGCCTCAAGTTCCTGGTTAATGATGTCTTGGAGTTGTGGTTGATTTTCGACCACCGGAGGAGTTACGGCGTATTCGAGCGAGGCGAAGACCGCTTCGCGATTGGCCGGCTGTTCTATCGCTAAGTAAGGCTCGAGCAGCTCCGACTGGTCAAGAGACAGGGCGGGCAATTCCCAGGAGCTTTCAATACGCGTTTTGACGGTGAGCGGGTTTGCTGCAAGGAACTGAACCCACTTTGCAGCCGCCTCGGCATTATCGCTGGTCTTGGCGATGACAGCTGCGTTTGAAAAGAAGTGCGTGGCCTTTTGTTTACCGCCCGGTTCTACGGCGATGTCCCAGTTAAAGGGCGCGTCCGAGATGAAGCGATCGAACATCCAGATGCCGGTTACGATCATGCCGAGCTGCCCACTCAGGAACATGTCCGTGTCGCTGACGCCACTCATTTGCGCATCGGTCGGCATAATACCCTGTGTCTGGACCTTGTCGACGAGGTAGCTGAGCGCCTCGCGATTCTCTGGTGTGTCAATCTGCAAGGTGGGACTTACTGCAAGACCGCCACCGGCCTGCACCGCAGTTTTATAGAACTCCCAGAACTGGACGGGTTGGTAAATGCCCCAAACGCGCTTACTTGTGTCGGTAAGCTGTTTGCCGGCGTTGACCACATCATCCCAGGTCCAATTATCGGTAGGATAAGCGACCCCGGCTGCATCAAAAAGGTCTTTGTTGTAGAAAAGCACGACGGTCGAGAAGGTTATGGGCAGGCCGTATTGCACACCGTCGTAACTGAATGCGTTAAGTGCTGCCGGATAAAAAGTGCTAGTTGGGTCGAGTGTGAGTAAATCAGAAATTGGCAAGAGAGTATCCCGTGCAGCGAAGGTCACAAAGTTTTCGTAATTGAGTTCGAATACGTCTGGTGCATCACCAGCCGCGAACTCGGTCTGCAGCCGCGTGAAGTACGAGTCAAAGGGGGCGGTCGAATAATCAATAACGATGTCGGGATTTTCTCCTTCGAAAGCGGCGATGAGTGCTTCAAGCTCGTCGATGTGGTCATTATCGGTTGTGAAAGTGAAGTAAGTGACGGTCGTCTGGGCGAAAGCCAAACCCATGATCAACATGCCAAGGACAACGATCCACACGGTCAAACGTTTATTCATTGTGAGCTCCTTTCAGATTAGAGCTTCGGTAAGGGTTTAGTCTAGAGAAAAAAGATGGCATACAAACTCAGCGATCACCTCCTAATGACTCGGCAAACTGAGTGAGGCAGCGACTTGCCGCCAAACCGGCAGCACCGCGCGCCCAAGCGTCGTCTCCCCAACTGTCAACCACGATCTCTAAGGATTCGGCCAGATCACCAAAGCTGTGGGCTTGAAGTGTGCTCTTAGCGCTTGGCAACAAATAGGGTGCATTGCGTACTCCTTCGCCACTAAGGACGATGAGCGTGGGCGCAAAAATGTTGACGAGATAGCTCATAGCCAGACCGAGCGTCCGCCCTGCTTCCTTAAACAAGGCGATCGCATCTACCTGTCCTTCCTCCGCCAGACGCGCGAGATCTTCCAGATCGGCGTTCGCAGGAAAATCCCTGATGCGCGCACGTGCGCGTTCCAGTAGGGCACTGTCTGAGAGGAAGGTTTCGAGTGCCCCAGCTCTTTGTGAAGCGGTGGCAGCAGGGGGTGTGATGGTGATGTGACCAAACTCTCCAGCACCGCCGCGCGGGCCGCGATAGACGTTGCCATCATGAACGATGCCGAGACCAACCCCGCGACCTAAAGTGAGGACGAGAAAGGCGTTGTGCTGCTTGCCGCTTCCAAACCAGGCTTCAGCTGCTGCTAGTGCATTGACATCGTTTTCAACCAGCACCGGCAAACTAAGCCGTTCTTGCAAGACGTGTGCAAATGGAACGTCGTACCAGCCTAGCAAAGGAGAGTGACGTACCCTACCTGTCTCGTGCTCGATTATGCCCGGCAGGTTGACGCCCAGGCCCATCAACTTATCGTTCGAGACACCGCATTCTGTCTGGAGGCATTCAGCCGTCTGCTCAATGGCGGTGAGCACCGAAACCACATCGTGGTTTTCAAGTGGTTCGTTGCAGTGACCCAGCACCTCAGCTTTAAGGTTAGTTAGCACCATTGTAACGGCGACGTTGCTAACCTTTACACCAAGAACGAAAGCATAGTCGTAGTTAACTTCCAGAAGGATGGGTTTACGCCCCACCGTGTTCGAGGTTCCCTGCCTCGCTTCGAAAACGAGTCCCTTTTCGATGAGGGTGCTGGTGATATCGGTAACCGCTGCAGGACTGAGTTTGAGTTCTGCCGCCAAGGCAATTCTTGAGATTTGGCCATGGTGATGAATGGCATTAAGCACCGCGCTCTGGTTTAACGAGCGGATGTTTTCGCGTGCTGTCCCTGTAATTAGGCTTCTGGGCATGATTTGCGTCATTCCTATGCTATTAATTCATTTACTAAATGAATTAATAGCACTTCGTATCTTCAATGTCAAGAGCCGGATCTTCACCCAGACTCTCTAAACCTTTTCTAGTTTTTCAACAAGAAGCAACCAGATTTGAGGCATGAGCGACCTCTCAGCCGTTCGTAACCTGTAATGGGGTTTACCACATTTTCAACGACAACAAGAATTTCCTATGAGTTGATAATCGTATTGAAGCTCGCAACTCCCGCAATAGCCCACAATATTCTTATTTCGGTTTTCCAAAGATTTTTCCACTGGAAAACGTCCCTCCCCAGCATTGAAGCGCAAAGGCTTATATTGCTGTGAGCTCGTTTCGTAAAGCAGCTCGCTCAACTACAAAGTCAACCAATTTTGGAAAGGGATCAAACCCTATGACATTTGGTGCATCTGCCACAAAATTGGATAAAGCATTGATATCGTAATAATAAAGCTCGCCATCGGAATCGTTCACTAGATACTCAACCCCACCCACTTCAATGTGAGCTGCTTGGGTAATACGCCTAGCAGTCTCGATCACCTCAAGAGATGGTCGATACCACGTCACCGGAGCCTCTCGATCAAAGATCGGCCTTTGCTGTGAGCTTTCAGGACGACAGTAGTCAGCTGGGCACAGGTTAAAACTGGTAGGTGATTCCAACCGTAGCTTAATAGCATACAGGAACTTGCCGTTGAGAATTTCAACCCGGACAATACTTGCATCTCTCGGTAAGAGGTATTCTTGGACAAGTCCCGTATTATCTAAACCAAGCTCTAATTGCCCTGTCTCGGCAGCCCCTTTAAGTTCATCGAGCGAATCGAACCTCTTTATTCCCGCTCCACTTCCACCAATGTTAGGTTTAACAATCACCGGAAATTTTAGATCCTGCGCCGCTAAGGGTGCCATGGAAGGATGGTTGATCGCACGGCTTTTGGGATGCTTAACACCTAGTTTGGCAAGTAAACCCAGTTGTCTGGTTTTAGAGAACTCGTACCTGTAGGCAGCGTAACCATTAATGACATTTGCATCAATGTTCTCTAGGTGAGCTAAATACTGAAGCGTATAGGGAATGGTGTAGCCATGTCCCCGGGTAAAAGCAGATGGACTCATGCGGTTTAGTATCAATTTGTAGGGCACACAGCGTTCAGCTGGATCAAACACATGTTTGTGAACAAGCAAACGCTCATAGGCAATACCGCGCCGATCGAACTCAGCGAACATCGGTTCAAACCACTCAGGATGTTCATAGTAAACAGCTATCTTTTTCTCAGATCTTGAGGTCATAAAAGATTACCTCCGATGATATTATTGATAGATTTTATCAACTATTTTGGTTGTTGGTGTGACATAACCCCCGAGGCGGAAAAAGCATGACAGCCCGAGCTTATGCCGACAGTAGCCGCCAACCAAGTCTCAGAAGCCTGATTGTGGCCCTGCGCAGAATCACCAACAAGGCTGTCACCGTGAGCAAACAGAAAACCAGGAAACAACTTGCCGTTGTAGTTGAATGGTCAGCAAATATTCTTCCAGACAGTTTAAGCTACAGCCACCGTGTTTGATATTGAAGAAACCAAGTTAACGTTTTACGTGTCCGGCGATTTAGAGTCGCTCCCCTGATCAGAAACTCCGCTACGATGAGGCACTTGGATTGTTAGTCCAGGCACTCCAGCTGTAGGATTTGTTATCGCTATTCTTGTCAGGTCTCGAATATTAGGTTTACAAAACAAATATGGTAGCAACAATAGTAGTAATAACTATGCTACCATTAACTTGTGATTCAAAAAACTAATCAAAAAATTAGCGTCAGCCTCAGCCCTGAACTTTTGCGCTATGCAGAGGAATATCAAAAGGCTCACAAACTCTCGAGCCGCAGCGAGGTCATCGCCCACGCCATGAAAGCTCTTAGAGACAAAGAGCTGCTCGAGGGTTACAAGGCGATGGCTGATGACTATCAGAAGAACCCTGATCCTCTAGTGGAAACTGGCATTAGTGATGGACTCGAGCCGAGTGATGAAACCTCATGGTAGAGCGTCCTTTGCTGCGTCGTGGGGACATTTCTTTTACTGACTTTTCCCCTGCCCGCAAGGGTGAAGTCAACTACACCCGACCTGCCATCATCGTGACGAATAACCAGGCGAATGCCGTTGCCCCGGTGGTGACGGTTATTCCCTTAACCAGTAACCTTGAGCATATCTATCCCATGCAACTTTTTCTGCCCAACAACAGAACGGGTTTGGATCGGGACAGCAAAGCGCAGGTAGAACTCATCCGCCACGTCTCAGTAGGCAGAATCAAGCGCGTGATTGGCTATGTTTCGGATGACCTCATGGCAGAACTTGACGGCAAAATCAGGGAGCATCTGGCACTGGGCTAGGGCATATCCTAGAGCAAGGAAATAGGTGAACCCCACCCTTCGGTTCTTTGCACCTTTGGGTAAGTCAGCGGCTTGCTGTGTCGTTAGTTCAGCATGCAGGGGTGGTGACACATGCGCCCCTCTTGAATGAGGTGTAGCAGCACGCTCTCCAAGACTTCACGCTGTGACTCTACAGGGCGAGAACCTCGTCAGGGAGCTCGAGGTGGAGGGTCATGGGGTAATTCTAGCAGCTTGCTTACCCAGTGCGGGATGAGCCCCCAGTGTGCCAGGGTCATCTGGCGGTCATGCTAAATGTACAAGAATCGAGTCAGAAAAACATTTCCGGTGCCCCCCTATAGGTTTAACGTCATTTGATTATTGGTGTGCTATCATATGGGCATGGACGCTTTCCGTCCCACCTACCACCCCAAAACTGCACCACAGGCACACCCGTTGGACGACGTCATCACTCGGGTCGAGCAGGGTTACGCGTTTGCCGCCTTCGCCGACCTCGCTGTGCGCCTGGGGATATCCCAAGCTTCGCTCGCCGAAGTGTTGAGCATCAGCAGCAGCACCCTCCAGCGGCGGCGAGAGGGGGCGTTCAGCCCATCCGAATCGGGCCGGATCTACCAGTTCGAGACCCTCGTCACCTTGGCTGAGAAGGCGATAGGCGACCCGGAAGACGCCAGGCGCTGGCTCACCACCCCGAATCCGAACCTAGGCGCGATACCACTAGAGTTGGCAAGAACCGCTCCTGGCTTAGAAGCGGTGCGGCGCTACCTTGAACAGATCAGCGACGGAGTCTATCTCTGAAGCTCTTTCGCCTCAGCAGTGAACCGAACCATAGCCCTCAGGACGCCTTCAGCGGTCTGGGCGCGGCCAAGTGGGGCGGGCGTTGGAACGGCCCCGGCGTGGCTCTCGTGTACACGTCGTCCTCCATATCACTAGCGGCTTTAGAGCGTCTCGTTCACACCTTTTCCGTGCGAGGGCTTGACGGCCTTTGGGTCTACAGCTTCGAGGCCGAAGAAAGGGATAGCCTCTACCTGCCCGAGGAGGAGCTGCCTGAGGACTGGGATCGCAGGCCAGTACCACCCGACTGGCATACGCCACCCCTGAAGGCCACCCAGCTCATCGGCAACGACTGGGTGGTACCCGAAGCCTCACTGCTCTTAAGGGTGCCGAGCGCGGTGATGCCAGGTGAATATAACTACCTACTCAACCCTAGTCACCCGTCGTTCGACGCGGCCCGGCTAGGGCCCCCTGAGCAGTTTTACAGAATCACGGCTTTGAGCGCCCACGCGATTCATCCGTGGGATGAAAAAGGCGCTGAGTGATAGCGAAGTTATACCAGCGCAATCAGCGTAAAGAATGCGAGAATAAGGTGTGCTAGTCCTTGAATATAAAGCCAAA
>JASBUK010000110.1 GCA_030147925.1 Trueperaceae bacterium | reverse complement strand
AGTTACTGGTTTTATTTTCTGCCTGCCCTGTTATTCTTGTTGGTTTTTACAATTTACCCGCTGTTTCTCACGGTCACCCTCGCCTTTACAGACTACGCAGGTAATCGCAGCGGTCAGGCCAATCGCGCAACCCAAACTGAGGTCATTGCAGTTAACGGTGCGACGCTTCGATTATCCAAGGAGGTAGGTCAAGCTTTACGGTGCGCACCGTCTTGCATCGGTCGCCGCATAGAGCTACAAGGAGAGGGAGGGAGGGCGAAGTTAAGAATCACCGACGTAAAAGGTGACCTGGTAACTGTCGCCGGAGACGTGCCCTTCGAACCTTCTGTTGTCAGCATCATCAACGACTTCAACTTTGTCGGGTTCAGGAACTTTGCCTTCATCTTCTCTCAAGCTTCACGTGCGCTCTGGCCCGTGTTCGTCTGGAACTTGACGTTCGCATTATTGAGCGTCGTACTAGTCACACTCTTCGGTCTGATTCTCGCCGTGCTCCTTAACAACCGCGCCTTAAAGCTGCGGGGCTTTTATCGTACGGCCCTGATTATCTCTTGGGCCCTTCCCGGCGTTATCTCGATCCAGATGTGGCAAGCCTTACTCAACTACCAGTTTGGCGCCATCAACCGCTTACTCGGCATACTGGGTATCTACCCGATCCCATGGCTGCTCGATCCTTTGTGGGCCAAAGTGGCTATTCTCATGGTCAACTTGTGGTTGGGCTTCCCATTTATCATGGTGGCAACGCTCGGTATTTTGGCCACAATCCCCGACGAGCTTTACGAAGCCGCCAAAGTGGACGGGGCAACACCTCTGGCTGCGTTCAGTAATATCACCCTTCCCCTCTTACGAACACCGCTTTTGCCGGTTCTCCTTACTTCTTTTGCGTTTAACTTTAACAACTTCAACGTTATTTTCCTGTTGACGAATGGGGGGCCAGCGCAATCCGGACGCACAGCCACCTCGCAGGCTACTGATATTTTAATCTCCTGGGCTTACAAGACTGCTTTTAGCTCCGAGGGTCAATCCGCCTATGGTCTCGGAGCCGCGATCTCGTTGATCATTTTCTTCACTACCGTCGTCATCAGCCTCGTAAATTTCCGCGTCACCGGAGTATTTCAGGAGGCGCAATGATACTGAGACGCCTCTTAGTTTCATCGATTAGCTTAGGTCTTTTGACCTATTTGTACATCTTGGTGCGTGATCTTGCTAGTCGCGTCCGCCCAACCCCAGCTTTCGGAAGCGTGTTCATCCCTTATGGCTGGCTCTACGCCCTCGCTGGCCTCCTCGGCATCATTGTCCTTCTCCTGCTAGGAAGCCTTTTGTACACGGCGCTCAACAATAGAATTCAGGGGCGCCAACGAAGCCCTTGGCAACTATTCAGTCAAGGTGTCACCCATCTCGTCATGTGGATGGTCCTGGCGCTCGTGTACTACCCCATCTTGCAAGTCGTCTCCGCGTCGTTCGATCCACGCAATACGCTATTCAGTTTTAAGGCGGTCGAGAGCCCCCTTCTCCTCGTTAGGGCCAAAGTCATCCCTGACTTTTCGCAAGTGAGTTTAGAGAACTACCTTCGGCTCTTTAACGGCCTCGTTGTCTACAAGTTTCAGTGGGGTCTTATCGCACTCGCCCTAATTGTGGTGGCGGCCAGCACCGTTATCGTTATGTATCGCACCTGGAATTCAAACACATATCGGCTTGCCACAAGACAGAACATGCTAACCTTCGTACTCGTCCTGCTGGCTTTTGCTTTGACACTTTCGATTGTACCCGAACAGTTCACCGGCCGCGCGACCGAAAACAAATTTCTGCTGTGGGTTCGCAACACGCTTCTAGTAGCAAGCTTTACCGGCATCCTGTCGGTCATGCTCACCGCGACAGCGGGATATGCCTTCGCTCGCTTCAAACACCTTCCGGGGCGCTTTAGCATGCTCATGAGCTTTATTTTCATTCAAATGTTTCCCGGATTTTTGACGCTAATCGCTATATATTATCTCATGAGCCGCCTGGATCTTCTGAACACCTTAACCGGCCTTGTGCTGGCCTACTCGGGGGCGGTTATCAGTTTCGGGACTTGGGTTTATAAAGGATATCTCGAGTCTTTAGGAACGAGCCTGGAGGAGGCGGCAATGATCGACGGGGCGTCACGCTGGCAGGCCTTTATGCGAATCGTGTTGCCGCTCTCGACCCCGATTTTTGTGTTTATCTTCTTGATACAGTTTGTAGGTGCATACTCGGAGTTTATTCTGGCGAATCTGTTTCTCACCGGAGTCGATTCCTGGACGGTAGGCATCGGCCTATACAGCTTTACGACGGGACAGTTCAACACACGCTGGGGGATCTTCGCCGCTGCGAGTATCCTTGGTTCACTCCCTATCTTAGTCATTTTTTATGGGTTTCAGCAGGCGTTTGTGTCTGGCCACACTGCCGGGGCGGTAAAAGAATGAAATCGGCCACTCTGCCTGCGTTCAAGCGTCATCTACTGGAGGTTTCGTTTCTGTGAAAAAACCGAGTGTCAAGGAGGTCGCTAAACGCGCCGGCGTCGGAACAAGTACCGTGTCGCGTGTTCTAAACGGTCATGCGAATGTTGCGGACGACACGCGTGAACGGGTCAAACGCGCCGTTGAAGAACTCGAATACACGCCGAATTTAGCCGCGCGAGGGTTCCGCACCGGCCAGACAAACGCAGTGTCGGTGCTGTTGCCGATGATTGGGCCGGAGTTTTACCGCCGGTTGTTGATCAGCATCCAGCAGACTTTAGACGAGGCCGACCTCGATACAGCCCTTTTTCCCATCGTAGGTGACATCAAACTCAAGCGCTATCAAGACCCGAGTGCGCTTCCCTACTATGCCGACGGTTTGCTCATTGCCTCGCTCGATCCAGACCGCATTTATCCTGAGGGACGTCCTCCTTTTGGTAAGCCGATCGTACTGGTCGACGCATACCATCCCGACTATCACAGCGTCTATTTCGACAACCTCAAGGCGGGTTCGGTTGCCGCCAACTACGCGATGGGAATCAAAGCTCCCATCGCGTACATCGACGTTGAAGACAGCCCCGGCATGTTTGAGAGTCCTGTGTTCAGCGAGCGACGTTTGGGTCTTCAGCGCACGCTGCAGCATCAAGGTATAAAACTCGCCGACACCTGCAGGGTACCGATCTCCGTAGAGCACGGACGTCTAGCTGCCCGTGCTCTCCTTGCAAGACAACCTAGGGCACCATTAACGATCATTGCGGCTTGCGACGAGCTAGCTTTAGGTGCCATGAAAGAGTTTGAGGCGGCTGGTTGGCAAATCGGCCACGATATTAATGTCCTTGGCTTTGACGATCAGCCTTTAGCTGAGGATGCCGAGCTTACGACCATTAGGCAACCTATCGAAGGGATGGGACAACTTGCTGCCGAGATCCTTTTAAAAGCTCTGGCCAAAAGACTTCACAACGTTCAGAAGTGCGCCTTGGCACCACAACTGATTAAACGGCGCAGCGCCTGAGCCAACCAGATTTACCAATGGAGTGTCATGACCTGGTTTGAACATAATCGCCAACTGCAAGCGCCGCAAGGGGAAACCTTTCCTTTTGACATTAGGCACAACTCCACCTGCTTAGAAGAAGCGTTCATCGAAGATGACGGTCGCCTCTGCCTTCGTATCAGCGCCGAAGCGGGAGTCATCAACACGGGCGAGGTAGTCTATAGGCACAATTCCGAACTCGTACAAGTCCCTCTAAACTGCGTCCATCAAGATGAGCACTTAACCTTTTGGGAGACGCATCTGACACCCCCTGCATTTCCACTTCATTACTACTTTCGCCTGAGTACAACCACGGGGCAGGCACTGCTCGGTGCAACTGGTCTCCAGGCAAGCCTACCTTCAGCGGTATGGTTTTGTCTCGAGGAAGCCCCAAACGTGAATGTACCCACGTGGGCGCGAGGCATAGTGTTTTATCAGATTTTCCCTGACCGCTTTGCACGGGGTTCAGACGCCCTACCTGCTGACGAGCCTTGGGGTGATGAACCTACATCCACCGGTTTTAAGGGTGGGAATCTCAGTGGAATTACTGACCGGCTCGACTACCTCTTTGACCTTGGTATTAACGCCATCTGGCTAAATCCTGTCTTCAAAAGCCCCTCAAACCATCGCTACGACACCACAGACTTTTACAGCATTGATGAGCGTTTAGGATCCACGGAAGACCTCTGTAAGCTGGTCGAGCAAGCTCATGAGCGGGGCATGCGCGTGATCCTTGATGGGGTGTTTAATCATATCTCCGAAGCTCACCCCTTTTTTATAGATGTCAAAGAAAAAGGGAAAGCGTCACCTTACTGGTCGTGGTTCACCGTCAGGCGCTGGCCCTTCCAGAGTCGTGGAGACGAGGACTATGCGACCTGGTGGGGGCACGGACATCTGCCGCAACTCAAAATGGAGCATCCAGACGTGCGGGCTTACTTTATCGAGGTTGGCACATACTGGCTCGAGCATACGGGTATCGACGGGTGGCGGATCGACGTCGCAGGTGAGATCCCGGTGTCATTTTGGCGACATTTTCGTCAGGCTATTAAGTCCGTTAACCCTGAAGCCTACCTCGTGGCGGAGGTCTGGGGTGATGCTCGAGCCTACACACAAGGTGACAGCTTTGACGCCACGATGCATTACCCGTTTAGGCGAGCTGTGTTAGCTTTTTTAAGGGATGAACTGGACGCCACCCGCTGTGCGAGCTACCTCAACCGACTTTACTATCGGCTGCCCCGCCAAGTGGCTGAGGTTCAGTACAACCTACTGGGTAGCCACGATGTGAGTCGAATTCAACACGAGCTCGGCGGTGACCACCAACACGTTAAGATGGCCATGGCTTTGCAGGCCGCTTATCCCGGTGTTAAGGCACTCTACTACGGTGACGAGTTAGGATTGCCTGGCGAAGGTGATCCGGATTGTCGACGATCGTTTCCCGACGTGGTGGGTCTCCAGGCTAATACCCTTTATACCTATGTGAGAGAGCTGAGCAAGATGCAACGCGATCATCCAGCTTTGCGCCTGGGCGAATTTAAATGCTACGCGGAAGGTAAAAACAGGTTAGTTGTCGAGCGACGTTTGCTTCAGGATAGCATCACACTGAAACTCGACCGTACTGGTGCTACCATCACCTGGACTTGATGTATCGTCTATTCGTCTGTGATGGCCCTCTGGCGACAGGCGTAGTTCTGCTAAAGATAGGCGTCGGAAACAAGATTTGGCCTATGACCTCAACCTTCTGTTTACACACACCTCGGCTATTTGTATTATGTTGTATATGCGCACGACCTGAGTTTCACCCGCACTAGCCACTCAATATTTGATCATTCCTTAGATCAGGCAATCCACAATCACCGAAATCAAGCTTACATCGTAATCCAGGTGCTTGGTTAACAAGATAGTCTTATTTGGATGGCGTTGTTTGCAATTGGCTATTATTTGCGGTAAGTCACTGCATACATGGCGACCAGACTGTAAAAAGTAAGGAACAGCAAAGAGCCTATCTGTACCCTGGCCAATGCATTTGTCAATAGCCTCCGAGATGCTGGGTTTATTACACTCCAAATAAGCGACACAGACAGGAAGCTCGAGCTTGTCCTCAACCCGTTTAGCAATCTGATAAATAGGTTGATTCGTTTCAATCAGAGGTGAGCCGTGCGCCATGAGTACAATTGCAGTGCTTCCATTTTGTATGGTTTCAAAATTTTGTTCTCGAATTCGCTTAACCACTAAATCTGCCAAGACTTCATGATTACCAAAGGGACGCGTCATGGATAAGCTGATCTTTGGGTAGTGTTGCTGTGCTTCGTCAACAAGCTGACGGAGCTTTGTGCTCACACAATAACCATCAAATAAGAAATAAGGTTGCACCATGATGTTTGTTGCACCTTTGCTGAGACAATGCCCTAACGCTTGTCGGAAGGTCGGTTCACAAAGATTTAAGAAGCCGGCCGTGGCAAAACGCGCAACACCCTGCTTTTTAAGCAAAGCAGCATGTTGAAACATACTTGCGCCCGAGGCTTTATTGAGTACGCCGTGTCCAATTAACAGGATGGCTTTAGACATTATTAAAGATGATGAGCCTCTAACTGCATTTGTGATGCTAGTTGGGACTCGAGCTGTAAATCATGCGCAAGCCAGTTTAGTTGTTCACGTAATCGCACAACTTCCCCAATGATAATGACAGTGGGGGCTTTGAGGTTGGCTTTGCGGATAGCTTTAGGCAAATCCACTAAGCTTGCGGTGATGGTTTCTTGCTCTTGTGTTGTGCCGAAACGAATCGCTGCAGCAGATGTGGCTGGGTCACGTCCATTCACAATGAGTTCACTCACGATCGTTTCGCAATTATTGATGCCCATGAGGATGACAACCGTATCCACAGCAGTTGCGAGCTTGTCCCAGTGAACGGATGATTTTGGCTTCAGCGGGTCTTCGAAGCCTGTAACCACCGCGAAGGATGTGGCTATATTTCGATGCGTCACAGGAATGCCCGCGTATGCCGGTACAGCAATCGCACTGCTAATACCGGGAACGATTTCAAATGGTACACCTGCTTCGCGTAAGGCAAGCGCTTCTTCACCACCGCGACCAAATATGAGCGGGTCACCACCTTTTAAGCGCACGACGTGATTACCAAGGCATCCCTTTCGAATAAGAAGGGCGTTGATATCTTCTTGTTTCCATGTGGTTTTGCAATCAACCCCATGTTTCCCAACATAAACCAGTTCGGCATCAGGTTTAGCTTCGTTTAAGATAACTTGATTCACTAACCTGTCATATGCGATAACATCTGCCTCACGAATGCGGCGAAAGGCTTTAACCGTGAGCAAATCAGGGTCACCAGGGCCCGCACCAACGAGGGAAACAAAGCCATTTAAAGTGCTGGGATGCATACAAAACTCCTTGCCGATAGGATAAACGCCAGTGTTAATGCTTAACCAAAGGTTGATGTTAAGTAGATGAGGTCACGGCACAGCTTGCTTGCTGTGTCAGGAAACTGGCTCAATTGCTCGAGAGTTTCTTGTTTAGTAAGCTGTGTCAAAACGCCCTGTGTTTCTACGATTTCTAGCTTAGCCAAAGCGCCTCGATGTTCGCCTAGCGCAGCAAGCAACACCGCATAAGCATCAGGGAACTGCTGCTCGAACTTTTCAGCCAGAAAGCTGTTCAAACTTGGGCTTAGACCATTGGTGGACAACGCAATAGTCAAGTCCCCCCGTCGAATCGTGCCGAGCGTTGTGATGTTGCCGAGTTCGGGGGCATCAGCAACGTTACAAAGGATGTGTTTTATTTTGGCATTTGCAGCGATTTGTGCGTTGATGTCAGCATCGCTTGTGGCTGCTATTATCAAGTCGGCATCCATTAGATCAACCGCTTCATAGGGTTTAGCCTGATACTCGAGTTCAGCTTCTTGCACGAGAGTTTCGAGCCCTCTGCCAATGTCCGGGCTGATGATCACAGGTTTGACGTTGGCTTCGAGTAAAGCCCTCACCTTCCGCTCAGCGACCTTGCCTCCGCCAATCACAACGACTCTCTGTAAATTGGTTAGCATCACTGGAAATGAGGTTTTAAGCCTTACTTGTTGGCAATAATTGGCTAGTTCCATGACCATAGCCTCCATGCGTTCATACGGGGGAGCAACGATGCGTGTGACCCCATGTTCTTTCAGCACTTTAGTAGTCATACTATCCACAGAAAATGCAATGACTTTTTCTTGCAGCGCGTTTTGTAAGTAGGATGTTGCACCTAAGGCTTCAGTGCCCTGAAAGAAGACCTTGACCTGCGTGTTGCTGGTAAAGGCAATTACGTCGATCTCAGCACTCAGGGTTTCGTAAAGCAAAGTCCGTACATTTTTGTGCCCAGGGAGATCGTAGAAATCGAAAGGGATTTCAGAACCACTTGCGCCTTGTTTAGCAGGATGCTTTACTGCATCATCAGTGTCTTTGCAGTCATTAGTTGAACTACTCATCACAGGTCTGAACAAAGCCTCTCCACCCAAGTTGTTGATGATATTTTCAAGCTCTACAAAACACTTGCCACCCGCAATGGCAATACGTTTATGGTTGAGGGGCAAGCTATTCATGTTTATCTATCTTTAATAGTGCATGTTTATTGCGGCAAGGTTCAAAATTGCATTCCCACACTTATCAATCACGATAAAAGACCTAAAGCGCAAGTTTCCCCCACCAAAGACCACACTCGGTTTTTTCTCTCTCTGGCCAACGACCTGCTCGCACATGCTCTCCGGGTAATACCGCTCGAGTGCAAGGGGCGCATCCAATACTTAGGTAGCCTCTTTCGTAAAGATTATTCAATTTTAAGCCATGCTTCTTTGCATAAGCTTCAAGTTCTTCCCTTGAGTTATTAAAAAGTGGATTGACTTTGATGGGGTTTCCAGCTTCAAAAGGCTGTAGATCATGACGCGTTTCGGCACCGTCCCGATTTCTGCCACTCAAAAGTGCGGAGGGTTGCTGCTTCGCTAGATAGTCTTTTAAGGGCTTGATTTTTCGTTTGAAGCAGCAATCGTCTGGATTCGTGGCGTATTCTCGATTATCAGGGAGATTTGCGTTGAGCGTCACAAAATCTAGTTCGCTGTAAATGAGCTGCAATTCGTCTCGTAAGGCCAGCGTCTCTGCAAAATGATAGCCCGTATCCACAAAAACAACTTTTCCTCGATATCCTGCTTTTACGGCTTGATCAATAAGCACGACACCATTGAGGTTAAAACCACTCGTAATGAGTAAATCAGGCCATAGTTCTAAAGCTTCTTGAATGATGTTGTTCACTGATGTCTCGAGCCAGCGGTGATTTAAAGTCTGACCTATCGCACCGTCTTCCAATGGCTGAACTTCACCTCTATACTCAGTCGCACTCGCCCTAAAGCTCTGATCCTGAGGTTTACAAATTTCCGAATGCTGATTTTTTGGGTTATCTAAGGTTTTACTCATCATTCATCCTGTCGACGGCCCTTGAGTGACTCGTTGCCCTAAACCCCAAAGCATATCTAGGATCTTGATGGAGCAGTTCAAGTGTCCCTGACTTGGCCAAAATCGGCCTAAGTACATCGGCATAGGCTCGCTGGTTTTCAGGTGTATTGGGGGCAAGTCCACGATCCAAGAAGCTCAGTTCGAGGTAGTCGCCGAATGTCATACAAAGGTCATTTTGGAAGGCCGTTTTGAAGGTTTTTGCATAGTCCATAACTTCTTCAATTTGTCCCTCAACACCGTCACTTGTCCAAGTGTTTTTACGCACATAGGCGAGGCCGTGGTGGTTATCGGTACTGTCCAGCACAATATCGGCTTCATGAGCTACCAGGATGATGTTGTAACTGTTGGGCACATGCATGTAATTAGCGACATCAATCAGTAGATGCCCTTCGAAGGTTTGATTTTGAATCCACCGGTGGAATGTGGTAGCTACTTTTGTGGTTTGTGCTGCTCGATCTTCGGCAAAAGGAAATTTCACTTTGATACGTTTTAGCATTTAGACCGCTTCCTCTTCTGCTGCCATGCGCGCATCGCAGGTATGTGCTGCTTCAATAAAGAGATTTGCCTCATGCACAAGGTGACGACAAGAGTCGATGGTGGGTTTTACAGTGGTTTTATGGCGGTCAAAAAGATAGTGGGCAAATTTGCCCTTGGCGAACTTGTCAAAAAACAGTTCGGTATCAAAAAAATGCTTACGGAATTCAGAAACGATCGCATCAGGATCATTGCCCACGTCAAGACTTTTGCTCAAGACTAAAGACTTCGCGGCTTGTAACATAGCGCGGTAAGCCTTTTCGTCGGCATCTTTGACATTGCCTTCATCTAGCGCAACCAAGGCATCAAACGCAAGGCCTTCGGCTTGAGAAATGTTGAGTGAGAACAGCGAGACAACCTCGCCTGCACACTCGCCAATACCCAAATCACTCATAGTGAAGTTACGCACGTCGCCCCAATCGATGAAAAAGCTGGGGTCTTGCTCAAAGAGCGGGACGTGAGTGTAAGGTTCGAGCGTTTTTTTAATTTCAATCTTGCCCAGTCGTGCAATCCACGCTTGAAAATTTTCATCGTTTCGACGCTCTCTAGCGTAGCGCTCAGTGAGGGCATCTAGGACTTTTGGTGCGTTCTTTGAGGGCACCGCGCCCACGGCAAGCCCATAGCTACCTGCATTTTCCTTCCACTGTCCCCCCAAGACCACTTGGAAGTGCGGCACAGCGCGTCCTTCACGGCGGCGACTGTTGCCAAAAAAGCCAATATCAGCCACATGGTGGTGTCCGCAGGAGTTAAAGCAGCCACTCACTTTGACACGTAAATCTTTAATTGCTTGGTCAAGGTTGCCATTACGTGCCGCAAGTTGGGTGCGAAGCTCGCCAGCTAAACCTCTCGAGGCGGAAACACCAAGCTTGCAGGTGTCGGTGCCTGGGCATGAGGTTATGTCCACGATGCTAGCTGCACCGGGCGTAGCCAAACCAATGTCATCAAGGGCTTGATAAAGCGTCGGCAAATCACCAACTGACACCCACCGTAAGACAATGTTTTGCTCGACGGTGGTTCGCATGGTGTCAGGCGTAAATCGACGAACAATGTCCGCAAGCGTAAAAGACTGATTCACGCTAATATCACCCAAAGGTAAGTTAAGCGTCACAGCTGCATAGCCTTCTTGGCGTTGCAGGTAAACGTTGCTCTCGTGCCACTCCGCGAAACCCTCAACTTCAACGCCCTCGAAAGTATCTGTCTCATGACAAGGGCTTTCATCAAAACGGTCAACGCTATCTAAATATGCTTTCCAGCGAGGATCATAAGGCAAAGCTTGCCACTCTTCGTTGACCAAGCGGGTGAACTCTTCAATGCCGACGTCAGCCACCAAAAACTTCAAGCGTGCGCGGTTGCGATTCCTCTTCTCGCCCAAACGGGCATAGATCCTACATACTGCTTGGGTGAGCGCTAAAAACTCATCTTCACCGACGAAATCGGTTAGCACTTTGGCTTGATGCG
This sequence comes from Trueperaceae bacterium, assembly GCA_030147925.1. Lineage (GTDB taxonomy): Bacteria > Deinococcota > Deinococci > Deinococcales > Trueperaceae > JASBUK01. The sequence continues at coordinate 2,196 of JASBUK010000110.1, read as the reverse complement.
GAATGGTACCGAGACCGCCACCGACGTAAACCCTAAAACCGCGTTTTAGCCCCCCATCAATTTCGCGCACTTGAGCCAGATAGCCAATATCGTGCATCTTGACCAAACCGCAAGCCTCATGTTCACAGCCTGAAAAGGCCGGTTTGACTTTGCGCCCAAAACCTTGCACGTCATCATGACCGAGCAAAAATTCAAACAGCGCATGAGCATAAGGCGTGACATCAAACACTTCCGTGTGACACACTCCTGCCAACGGGCAAGCTGTGACGTTACGAATGGAGTTACCACAGGCTTCCCGTGTGGTAATGCCGACCGCACCCAAACGACGCATCAGATCGGGTGTGTCTTCAATGTGAATGAAGTGAAGTTGAACATCCTGCCGTGTGGTGATATGGAGGATACCGTCAGCGTACTCTTCGGCGAGTTCGGCCATGACTTCAAGTTGCTTGGGGGTCATACTACCAAATGGCAACTTGATACGCTGCATTCCTAGCGCATCCCACTTGGTGTCAGGGCCTTTGGTCAAATCAGTGGGAAACTTAAGTTTCTGCGACTTGATGCCATCATAGCGCTGCCCATTGTCATAGCGCTGCCCATAGGCACCGCGTCGCAAGCGCGTCTCAGCAAAGACTTTTTCATCCACCCCACCTTGTTTTCGCAGTTTGATTTGTCCTTCAAACAGGTCAATTTCTTCGGCCCAGTCTTTGGGAATGCGGTTCTTAAGGGAATCTTTCCAAATGCTCATTGGCCACCCTCTTAAATAATTGATAAAAATTATCAACAATAGCAATCATCTCATAGTTGACAACACCTGTCAAGTATATTGTGGCTTAGTAGGAGCCTCACAAGTAACGGTTTAGGGTAGGACGTCAACTCCTCAAAAACTCATCCCTAAATTGCGGCTGCCGGGGCACACACACGTGACTTTAGTCCTGTAGTTAGCCGCGCATTGGTAAACCAATCGCTAAGCATACGTTATGTTGTGTTGTAGAGGTTAAGCACGGTGGGCTGTGCTCAATTCGTCTACACTCACTTCTTCGCGCGGCGTAAAGAGGTCTATGACAGCAACCAAGCGGACCCTCGGCTACAAGCCTGTGGCGCCGAACTGACGTGGCTCAAAGAGGTGGACAAGTTTGTGCTCCAAAACGCGCTCAAGAACCTTAACCGAGCCTACTAGAACTTCTTTGAGAGCCTCAAGGCTAAACGTGCCTGGATGGGCTTTCCTAAATTCACGAAGCGCCACGGTGCTAAGCAGTCTTACCGCACGAATCTGATCTAACGAAAAACAACACTCAGCTCGTAGAGAACTATCTGAAGCTACCTAGGCTCGGCTGGCTTAAGCTCCACAAATCCCAGGAGGTCACGGGACGTATTCTAAACGTCACCGTGACCGCCACCAAAACGGATAAGTGTGTTGTCAGCATCCTTTGCGAAACCGAAGGCGAAGCCCAGCCCGCCGTAGACAGCGCGGTTGGTTTGGGCCTGGGACTCAAGTCCTACCTCACCACCTTTGACGGGGCGAAGATAGAGACCCTGAAGTATTACTTCCGGAATAGCCGTACGGCGACATAGTATCTACAAGGGTGAGGGTCCTGATTCGTTCGGGTTGTTTGATCATCACCTTCATAGCAATGCCACCACCCATGCTGTGGCCAATCAGATGGAAACGGTCTAGCCCTAGTGCGTCAGCGGTGGCTATCACATCCTCTGCCATTTCGTGCCTCCTTTTTCAGCAGTATTGCTGATAAAAGTCTCAGCCACGAAATTCGGGACACCCCCAAGGGTAAGGAGCAACCCTTGCCAGAAAGCTGCGGAGGATACGTTGCCGTGCAAAAACAGAACAGCATTCGATCCTGTCCCTCGACTGAGGACATTAACCAGCAAACATGACGTCTTGATTTTCTACTTATTGATTCCAACCAGCGTCTTGATAGTCTTGCTCATTACTATCCTCGCTTCCCATACTTCAATATGCGAATTGAAACGTGAATCACCTGTCACTATAATCAAGCAGACCACTTACTCTGTCAACCGTTTTTGGTTTTAACAAAGTTATCTTTAGCTTTGCCTTGACAAAAGAAGCCCCCTACGTTATAGGTATGGGGATGAATTTTGTTGTGCGTTCGCACCCTTATACAGCTTGATGCTGTATAATTGACCAGTGAGTAAGAGAACGCAACTCAATACCAATCGCAA
>JASBUK010000108.1 GCA_030147925.1 Trueperaceae bacterium | reverse complement strand
ACTGTCAACCAGAATGAAACGGACTATAAAGATATGTCGAAAAAGAACAAAGAACGCAAAGAGTGGCAGCGTACTGTGGCTCAGGCGCGTAAGATAACGCCGGGAAAGCTGCTGCGGCTATTTCTGAAATCGATAGTTTTTGCCTTTTTAGTGGGTGTATTGTTTACGCTGGCAAGCCTGTTTAATTTGCCGCTTATAGATAATTTCTGGGTACAACTGGTGCTTATTTTTGGCGTATATTTACTGGCCTATCCATTCATGATGAGCGAATTCAGACCCAAGGCCGCCAAACGACCTAAGGGGAAGTGAGACCTTTGCCACGCGAGCTCGAGCAACTGACCAAACCGGGTAGTTTGCACCAGCAGGTCAAGCTGGCGCGTTTTTGGCTGCCGGTGGCTATTGTGGGCGTAGTCTTGCTGCACCAACTCCTTATTGTGCCGCTGGGTGATGCACGTTGGCAATTCTGGACGCAGCTTTTGTTTTACAGCATCTTAGGCCCTGCCGTTACCTTTTTGACCCTAAATTGGATTGCTTCGGAGGTGCGAGGGCGAGAAGATGCCCAAGATGAGTTGCGGCGGCTCTATACCGAACTAAAGGACAGCCACGCTCTTTTGGGCGCTATTCAGAAGGTTACCGAGCAATTTGCCGCCGCCACCGACTTAGAGGGAGTGCTCTCGGCGGCCAGTCAGGGTATTGCCGAAGTGACTGGTGCTAAGGGAACGGCGGTGCTGTTAGCTATTAATGGTGTTGGTGTAACGCGCAGTCACGGTCTTAATGAAGTAATGGCGGAGGATGCTAATAACCGTGATCGGCAAATGGCAGCAGGCCAAACACCTGCCGAACAGCTAGTTTTACAGGGAAAGAATTACTGGGTTTTATCAGCACCACTCGTGTGGGGAGGACGCTTTGAGGGCAGCGTGCATGCCTACTATGAAATGCAGCTAAACCCCGAGCAGCGCGAGAGTTTCAGTATTCTAAGTTCGGAGTTTTTAGCTGCTGCTGAGGCCACACACAGCCGAACCCGCGATCTGCTAACGCTTTTTAATGTGGATCGCAGCATCCGCGCAGAAGGCAACCTGGAACGCTTGCTTGAGGCACTGCTAAATCAGGCTATCGTTCGCGCCGATGCCAGCATGGGCGGCGTTTATTTAGCGGATGGGGAACGTTTGCTCCAGCTAAAAGCCTGGCACGGTATAGACAAGCCTGCCAGCCTGTCTTTGCATGCCGGAGAGGGCTTTTTGGGTAAGGCCGCCAAGCGAACCGAGCCTTGCATTGCCCAGCAATTATCAGCACAAGAACGTGCTGATAGCGGGCCAATTCTATCTAGAGCCCAAAGTGCCATCAGCTTACCCTTACTAGCAGAGAAAGAGCGCTTAGGGACAGTTATTTTAGCCCATGAACAGCCCGATCATTTCGATGAAGCCAGCCTGCCTTTTCTCAGCTTATTGGCTGGGCAAGTCAGTTTGGCACTCAGGAATGCTCGAGCCTATCTGCAGTCCGAAGAGTTAGCCATTGCCGGAGAACGGGAGCGGATTGCCCGAGAGATTCATGACGGAGTGGCGCAGTCGCTGGCTTTTACTGCCCTTAAACTTGACCTGGTAATGCGCCTGTTAGACAGTCAGCCTCAAAAGGCCAGGGTGGAACTGGACAGGGCCAAAAAGACTATCCGCGAGACCATAAAAGAAGTTAGACGCAGCATCTTCGCTTTGCGGCCCATCGATTTGGAGCGTCACGGTTTTATTGAGACTATTCGCCGCTACAGCAGCGATTACGGTCAACAAAATGACATCAACATTGAGCTGGACATTCAGGATGCGCCCCAGCTAACGTTAAAATCCGAAGCGGTGCTGTTTAGAATTTTTCAGGAAGCCATGAACAACGTGGCCAAACACGCCAAGGCGCGTCAGGTGTATGTTACGGTTGGCAAAACCCCCCAGGGACATGCCTTTGTAAAAATTAAAGATGACGGGCGGGGCTTTGACCCGGTTACGGTTTCGGACCGTGTTACCAGTGCCGGTGGGCTGGGTCTTAAACAAATGCGCGAGCGTTTAGAAAGCCGTGGTGGGCAATTTGAATTGCTTTCTACGCCCGGGCGGGGGACGCATGTCTACGCTTCGGTGCCAGAGTAGTGAGTAAGTGGAAAGTGTCCCGTTCCAGCAAATAGTAAAAAAATCTCGCAGGCACTAAGCTTGCGGGATTTTTGCTGAAAAGCAGGGTTATTTTTTGTTGTTGCGGTAGCTGTCACCAAAGCGCTTCTGGAACTTCTCTACGCGGCCTTCGGTATCGATAAAGCGCTGTTGACCGGTATAGAAGGGATGGCAGGCGCTGCAGACATCGACATGGATTTCTTTTTTGGTGCTCAGGGTATCAATAACATTGCCGCAGCCACAATAGATTTTTGCGGGTTCGGCTTTAGGATGAATCTTAGCTTGCATGGTTTTTTCTCCTTAAAAATTGCGCACGGGCTTGGTCGTGCGCTATGTACTATATGCGCAGCGAAACAGCAAAGGCTAGTTTAGCAAAAACAAGGGGAGTTTGTGTAGCCCTTTTTACCTGTTCTCAAACAGACCCTTTGTGCTCGAGCACTTGACGCTTTAAACGGTGCATGATGGCCGACATGCCCCGGAGCCTGAGCGGCGAGATTAATTCGCTTAAACCCATGTCGGTATAAAAATCATCAGGGACATCAAAGATTTCCGTGCTGCTAAGCCCGCTTAGTCCGGCGGCGAGAATGCCGGCAAAACCACGGGTGGTGGGAGCCTCTGGGGGCGCTTCAAAGTGAAATATGACATGCTCGTCATCCAAGTACTCGCTAGCCAGAAAAAAGGGTGTCTGGCATTCAGGGACGCGCTCCATTTTCTCTAGTTGCCCTTGCAGTTCTGCGGGTAGAGGCGGCAATTTATTGGCGTATTCCAGCAGCAGTTGTAAACGAAGTGATTTGGGCGCCAGCTTAAAGGAATCGACAATGGCCTGTAGTTTTTCTGGTAGAGCCACTTAAACCTCAAGCGATTTTAGATAGTCGGTTATCTGGTTTAAATCATTGACGTTGCAAGAAAGCGTATTTTCTCCCACGGCGCCAACAATACGCCCGCAGTCACCATGGATAAAGATTTTGACGCCAAAAATGCGGTATTCCGCGCCGATCGTTTGGGCCAAGGCCTCTAGCTCTGTGGATTTTAGCGGTCTTTCTAAGGTTAAGTCAGTGGCCACCGCCGCGCTATCATCACCACTGCACTCACGTCTTAGGCTGGCCTCGTAATTCATTGCTCACCTCGTTTGGTAGGCCAACTATAGCACGAGGCTTTGGTGGTATTTTAGCTGTGTATGCGCCACTATCCTGAACAGCTCGAGCTAATTCCCAAACAAAAAATTACTGCCAAACTCAGGGTGCCGGGCTCAAAAAGCCTGACCAACCGTGCGCTTGTAATAGCTGCTTTAGCCAAGGGTGAGTCTGTGCTAAGAGGCGCTTTGATAGCCGAGGATTCAGAGGTGATGGTTGGCGCCCTAAAGCGGCTTGGTATACCCGTTAGCGTCACAGGCACGACGTTTACCGTTTTGGGTCAAGGTGGACGCATTCCCGTGACTGAGGCGGCGCTGGATTTGCATCTATCTGGCACCTCAATTCGCTTTTTGACGGCCATGGTGGCGCTGGGGCAGGGTCGCTATCGTTTAGATGGCAATGCCCGCATGCGCCAAAGGCCCATTCGGGACTTGCTGAGTGCTTTGGCTCCTTTAGGCGTTAAGACCGGCACGCTGCAAGAAACAGGCTGCCCCCCGGTTTTAGTCGAAGCGCAGGGAATAAAAGGCGGCAGCACAGAGATTGCCGGAGATCGCTCTTCGCAGTATCTCTCGGCGCTGCTCTTAGCGGCTCCTTATGCCCAGACACCGGTAACTATTGCAGTTAAAGGCGAACTGCAATCAAAACCATTTATCGATATGACCTTAACACTCATGCAGGATTTTGGGGTTTTAGTAGAGCGGGATGGCTATCACAGCTTTAGCGTAGAACCAGCCAGTTATCAAGCCCGTGATTATCAAATTGAAGGGGACGCAATGGCGGCGGGCTATTTCTGGGCGGCGGCGGCTATTAGCGGCGGAACTATCCTGGTTGAGAATGTCGGCTCGGCTTCTTTCCAGGGCGATAAGCGTCTGGCTGATGTTTTAGTGCAAATGGGCTGTTCGGTGCGTTGGACGGCTAAGAGTTGCGAACTTTCCGCCCCGGCTGATGCTGTGCTGCGCGGGGGCAGTTTTGACTTAAACGACATGCCTGATCAGGCTCAGACCTTGGCGGTGGTCGCTCTTTTTGCCGCTTCGCCGGTACGCATTGAGAATGTCTGGAATATGCGGATTAAAGAAACTGACCGTCTAACGGCAGTGGCTACAGAACTGCGGAAGTTTGGTGCTAAAGTAGAAGAAGGCCATGACTATCTACTTATTCATCCCCTAAAACAGCCACCGACGGCTCCTGTGCTGGTGGATACCTATGGCGACCACCGCATGGCTATGGCCTTCGCACTGGCGGGCCTGCGTCTGCCCAACGTGATTATTAAAGACCCAGCCTGCGTGGCAAAGACCTTCCCGGAATTTTTTGAGCGTCTGGCCGCGTTATGATTATGTCCATGACCTTTGCCATGGAACGCGAGACCGCCAGTGAGCTTATCGAGGAAGATAGGCTTATGAATGATAACGATAAATGCTTTGTCGTGACCTTAGACGGCCCGGCTGCCTCGGGCAAATCAAGTGTAGCGCAGCAAGTAGCCGAGGCGCTTAATTTACCCTTTGTCTCAAGCGGTTTGCTTTATCGCGCGGCAACCTTGCTGGTGCTTAAACACCGCTTGCTGCCGGAAGATGAAGCTGCTGTTTTAGCCCTGCTAGGAAAACACCGGGTCGAACTCATCGCCAGAACCACAGGCAGCAACCGTATCCTGGTTGATGGTCAGGATGTATCCGCACAGCTCCACACCGATGATGTCGACGCCAATGTTTCTGTGGTGTCTCGCCACGACGCGGTCCGCGACTGGGTTTATAAGCGGTTACGTGAGATCAAAGGCTCGTTTGTGATCGAAGGGCGTGACATGGGTACGGTGGTTTTCCCGGAGGCAAGGCACAAGTTTTATCTAACGGCTTCTGCCGAGGTGCGGGCTAAGCGGCGTGTAGGTGAGCGGGCGGCGGGTCTTAGGCAAATTACTGAGGCCCTAAAGCGTCGTGACCAGCTCGACGCCAAACAGCTTGCTCCAGCTAGTGATGCGCTAAAGATTGACACCACTGAACTCACAGCGGAGCAAGTCGTTGCTAAAGTGCTCAAACAGATTCGCACGGCTGTTAACTAAGGTATGAACCAGGTCTTTACGACACCAGCGGCGGCGCTAGGCTCTGTGGTAGTTACCAGCACGCAGTACAAGCCCACGGCACACCCACTGGCTCGAGCCATTGCCACAAAACTAGGTGACCTGGGGGTCAATGTCATTCTTGACCTGCCGGGAAAGTTACCGCTGGCCCAGCAGGCTAAAAATGCCGATTTGGTAATTTCTGTGGGCGGTGACGGCACGTTGCTTGCAACGGCCCGCCGGTTGGTAGGGACACATGTTCCAACACTTGGTGTGAATTTGGGCAAACTGGGCTTTTTGGCCGAACACAGCCCGGAAGACGTGTGGGATTATCTGGCGGGTAAAGCCGTGAATGACTGGCGCTTGAGCCCCAAGATGATGTTGCAGCTAAGGTTGCACCATGATGGCAGCAGCGTTTATTACGCTCTAAACGACGTGATGCTCTCGCAAGGCGTGATGACTCGGCTTATCAGCATCGATATGGCGGTAGATGGGCAGCATGCCACGCAGTATCGCGCCGATGGCTTTGTCATTTCGACTCCGGTGGGCTCGACCGCTTATTCGCTCTCTTTAGGAGGGCCGATTCTCAGTCAGGGATTGCGCAATTTTGTTATTACCCCGATTGCGCCGCACATGCTGACCAACCGCCCCATTGTGATTGAGGGCTCTTCTAATGTCAGCTTTAAGGTGCACGGCCCGGTCGCCGAACTGGCACTGGTAGTCGATGGCCAGGAGCGTCTGGATTTGCAGGCCGGGGATAGTTTTACGGTTTGTGCGGCGCCAACGGATTTTATGCTGGTCTCCTCGGGTAAGCGCAGCTATTATGACATCTTGCGCCATAAGTTGGGCTGGGGCGAAGCACCCAAGCTGCATGATTCGTAAAAGAGTGAAAAGTAAAAAGTAAGTGGAAAGTAGTAGGTAGGAGGTAGAAACCAGGGATTTTCTGGCAAGGACAAAATCAGACAACTGGAATTTGTCAGTTGCCCGCAAACATCCAAAATGAACTCGGCGAGGGACTTTTTAGCAATGCTTTTCCTACCGACCACAAACTACCTACCACCTACCACTCACCACAAACTACTCACTTCTTTACACGATTTGTGGTACACCATCCTGAAAATTGCTTAAACTGAGCAGGTGTCGGCACCCCGTATCATCTTGCTTTCCAACGGTCACGGCGAAGATGCCATTGGGGTTCTTATCGCCGAAGAACTATTAAGACAACGCCCGGATTTGCAAATGCAGGCCTATCCCACCGTTGATCGCGGAACTGCCTACGAACGTCTGGACATTCCTATTTTGGGGCCAAGGCAGCTTATGCCCAGCGGGGGCTTTTTGCTGCATAGCCTGCCATACTTCCTAAGTGATCTTCGCGCTGGATTTTTGCCCATGACCCTAAAACAACTACGTGACTTGCGCCGCCTGGACACAGACATTTTGCTTGTCGTTGGTGATGTTTACGCGCTGCTTTTGTCACAGTTTATAAACACCAAAGAGCGTTATTACATGCAGCCGCTGGTTTCGGTTTATCACCAGCAGGAGCTAAACAAACGACCCTGGAACCGCTATTTTATGGAACGTTTCAGCGGGCTCGAGCGGCGTTTTATTAACCGCAGTGTCAGGCAGACTTACGTGCGGGACGCTCCTACGGTGGCTTATTTGCAAGAGCTGGGCATTGTGGGTGCTAAAGCTCTGGGTAATCCCATGTTAGATGCCCTGACAGCTAAAGATGGCGATATTGCCCAAGCATTGCCCAAGCAGCCCAAAATTGCCCTGCTGCCGGGCACGCGTAGGTATGCCGTGGACTCGCTTACTCTAATGCTGGCAGCGCTCAGCCACTGGCCCGAAGCCACGGGCTTGGTGGCCTGGGCCGGTGGTGAACTGGTTACCAGTAACTTCCCTGGCTGGCAACAGCAGCCGCCGGAGGCAGCCATAGCGGGACTAAAAGCCATTTTTAGACGGCAAGATCAGACGGTTTATCTTTTTGAAAGACGTTTTGCTGAGGTGTTGCACAGCTCCGATTTGGCGCTGGGCACAGCGGGAACTGCCAACGAGCAGGCGGCGGCGCTCGGCTTGCCGGTGGTAGCCTTTGCAGTACCACCTCTTTATACGACGGCATTTTTGCAGAATCAAAAACAGCTCTTGGCCGAAGCGGTCACGATTGCTAGGGCGGAACCTTTAGCTATCGCTACCGCTCTGCGACAACTGTGGACGGACAAGGCGCGCTATGCCGAGGCGGCTTTAGCTGGTAAAGAGCGCATGGGGCCAAGTGGCGGAGCAGCCGCTATAGCAGCCGATATCTTGCGTCTCTCAGTGTTTTGATATGTGCTTGCCTTATACCCTACTAAGCTAGTCAAGATTTCTGTTAAGATGACGGGTATCAGGGCTCTTTGGTAGCTCGTTTTTAGACTTATGGAAGCTCCTCTGACTCAGCCCCACCGCCAAGCTGCTTCCGACATGATTGTCAGTGCAGAGGCAGTAGTGTCGCTCAAATCTCTTACCAAAAGCTATCAAGACCCCAAGCACCCGGCAGTGGACGACTTTAGCCTCAGCGTTAAACGTGGTGAAATACTGGCCCTTTTAGGCCCGAGCGGTTGCGGCAAAACCACCTTGCTGCGCTTGATTGCTGGTTTTGAAGTGCCAGATCAGGGGCAGATTGTTATTAGCGGTCGGGAAGTGGCCGGGCCAAAAACCTGGCGGCAACCGGAGAAACGCAAGATAGGCTTTGTCTTTCAGGACTATGCCTTGTTTCCACACTTAAATGTCTTGCAAAATGTTGCTTTTGGCCTGACCAATATGCCCAAAAAACTGCGTTTAGAACGTGCTAAAGAGGTACTTGACTTAGTCGGCTTAAAGATTTTTAGCCGTCGCTATCCTCACCAGCTTTCCGGCGGACAGCAGCAGCGTGTAGCACTAGCCAGGGCTTTGGCGCCCCAGCCGGATGTGATTTTGCTTGACGAGCCGTTTAGCAATTTGGATGCGGCTTTGCGGGGGGCAACCCGCGCCGAGGTGCGGCGCATTTTAGAGCGCACCAATACCACCACGATTTTAGTCACCCACGATCAGGAGGAGGCCATGACCTTCGCTGATCGTTTGGTTGTGATGCGCAGCGGTAAGCTCGAGCAAACAGGCCCACCCGAGGCGGTTTATCTGCGTCCAAGGACGGCGTTTGTAGCTAATTTTCTGGGTAGCACCAACTTGATTCGCGGCATTGGCCGGGGTGAAGTAGCGGAAACCGTGCTTGGCAGGCTGCCAATGACGCAGCAGATAGAAGGCAGCGTTTTGCTTTCGCTGCGTCCTGAAGAACTCTTGTTTGCGGGTCCGCAAGGAGTGCCGGTGAGCATAATCAGTCGTGAATTTAAAGGCCATGACCTCACCTATACCTGTCAACTGCTTACCGACCCCGAGCAGTTAGGCCAGCGTTTTATCGTGCAGACCGGGCCGAATTGTCCGGTGCAAGTCGGCGACGTTACCACGCTCTCAAGCCAGGGCCTGGCCGTGCCGCTTGAGGGCAGCAGCACTTAAATTTCGTTTGGCCTTACTTTTTTTATCCCGCTCGAGCACTAAGCTTAACTGAGTAGTTTGTCTTGCTCAGGAGGAGATTATGTCGCAAACAGGTTTGGCCCAAACACAAACAGGCCCACGCATTAAGGGCATGTCATGGCTGGTGATTGTAGCGCTGTTGGCCACGCTGGTCATAAATGCCCTGGCTACACTTGTGCCCTTGGGCGGCCTTGACACCGGGGAGGTTTCGGCGCTGTATCCGGTTCTTTTTACGCCGGCGAACTATGTCTTCAGCATTTGGAGTGTGATTTATCTAGGACTTATTGCTTTTACCGTTTACCAGGTGTTACCTGCTCAGCAAGACAATGAGCGGCTTAGGCAAATTCGGGGGCCTTTTATTCTTAACTGTGTCTTTAACAGCCTGTGGATTTTTGCCTGGCAATACCTCTTTACCAACTTCTCTATCTTCCTGATGCTGGGAATTCTGCTCACCCTGATAGTCATTTATGAACGTTTGGGTACGGGGCGCACAGCTGTAAGTCCGCTGGAAAGCTGGTTGGTCAGACTACCCTTTAGTCTTTACCTGGCCTGGATTACCGTAGCGACGGTGGCAAATACCAGCGCGGCGCTTTACAACTTGAATTGGAGCGGTTGGGGGCTTAGTGATGCGTTGTGGACGGCTATTGCTATTGGCGCCGCGACTCTAATCACACTACTCATGATCCTGCGCCGCCGCGATGCCGTTTTTGGGCTTGTGGCCATATGGGCCTTTTTTGGTATCTATGTCGCCAACGCTCAGCTACGGCTTGTCGCGCTAAGTGCTATTTTTGCGGTATTGCTGGTGGCGCTGGCGTTGTTAACGAGTTTGTTAAGACGGAACCGTTTAGTTCAAGGTGCCCCCAATAGTATGTCAACAGGCAAGTGAAAAGTAGTTAGCGGGGTCTTTCCTGGTCAGGGCCGTAATCTTCACGGTGTTCAATAAGCTGAGCGGCATTGATCCACTGATTGAGCAAGCGCTGATATAGCTCGTCATCCACCTGGGGTTTTAGCTCGTCTAAAAGGATACCGGCCTGCTCGAGTGTAAGCTCTGCTTCCTCGGCCTCACGATGCCAGACGCCTTCGGTGGCTCTGGCCAGCATGCCGTGAAAGAGTTGCAAGAGCTCAAAGGCGTCACGCGAATTATCCATCATTTCTCCTTACAAGGAATCTAAAAAATTACTGAGTTCTTTATTAAAGGCCTGGGGATTTTCCATATTGCTTAGATGGCCAGCATTTGGAATAAGCCCGAGTTTGGCCTGTTTTATGGCCTGGACAAGCGCTTTGGCGTTACTGGGCGGGGTGAGCTGATCTTCTGCGCCCACCACAACCAAAGTAGGCACGTTGATGGCGGGCAACTGTCGGCTGCTATCAGGACGTATGGCCATGCCGCGTAAGGCAGCGGCAATCGCCTCGGGCGAAGCCTCACTAATCATGTCGGCAACTTGTTTTTTCAGTTCGGCATTGGAGTTTGCCAGCAATTTGGGGACAAGCGTCTCTAAGAGCAGTGAACTGCCCTGTGTCAGCACGCTTTTGGCAGTTTGATAACGGTTACTTAGTGCTTCGGGTGTATCTGCTTCGGTGCGGGTATCGGCCAGTACCAGGGCACGCAGCATTTCCGGGTGGCGCTCGCTTAAACGTAGCGCGGCATAGCCGCCCATAGACAGACCCATTACCACAGCCGGGGGCAGCTCGAGCCTTTGCCACAGCGTAAAGGCGTTATCCGCCAGCAAGTCCATATCGCTCACCTGGCCGCTTAATTCGGAGCGGCCAAAACCAGGGGCGTCAATAGCAATGGGGGTGAAACCGGCTTTACGGATTACCGGCAATTGTGCCGACCACATGCCCGAGTGTAGTGGAAAGGCGTGTAGCAGGATAACGGGATTAGTTAGCTCGAGCTGAGCATAAAACTCTGTGTGGCCCAAAGGGAACTTCATAGCAATTGCTCCTTCTCGTCATCGTAACGGTATTGCTTTATAGCTAAAGAGGCAGCGCTGATCTTGGCGGCCAGGTCCGGGTCTTTGACCACGGCGTAGTTTTTTCCCCGGACTTTTATCGCTTGTATCTGTCCTTCGTCTGCCGCCCACTTCCATAACTCCATAAGGTTACGGTCTTTGAGCAGAATGTTGCCGGTTAGCTCTCCAGCCTCAAATGCAGGGTAGATCATGCTCCTATCCTACTGCTGAGAGCTATTAAGTTGTCTGCTTAAGCCTACTTAAGCTGTCTTAAGCTTCGCTTAAGTTGCTCCGGGCATACTGCTAGCTGGAGGTAGAAGATGAAAAAGGTTGTCTGGTTTGCTGTGACATTGTTTGCTCTGAGTATGGCGTTCGCCCTGGAAGTTCCGACTGGTAGTCAGCTTACCGTTACTGATGAAAACGGTAACGTAGTGGGCACAGGTTATGTAGACAGCTCGGAGTTTGAGCTCGAGCTCTTAAGCGGTTTCGAAGGCTTTGCCCAGTTGGCGGTGACCGATAGTGCAGGCAATATCACGAATTATGAGCTGATGATCGGCAGTGATGATGGCGTAAGATTAATCGTAGGGAACGACATAACGACTTTAGAAGAGGCGCTGAGTGGTTCGGGACTTAGCGTAGATATCAAGACGGATGACGACGTGTCTGACAATGACTATCAAGACGAAAATGATACAGAAGATAACGACAGTGATCGTGATGACGCTGAGGATAACGACGAAGGCGATCATGACCAGGACATGAATGATGATAGTGATGATGCTGACGAGCAGAACCATAATGATAGCAGCGATGACCAGAATGACGATGATAACGAAGATGACGACGATTCGGAAGATAACAGCTAAACTAAGCTAGAGCATAAATGGCTTCCGGTGGCCACATCATGTGGCCACCGGCAAAGCTGTCTGGAGATAGTTTAGGAGACCCGGCAAAGGTGACATATTGGCAGCAAAGTCATAGAAAGAAAAGTGAATTATGAAGACCTGGCTTTTTGCGCTCATTTTAATCTTGGGGTCTGCTAATCTAGCGGCGGCACAAACTATCAATGAAGGAACCGAACTGCTTCTGACCAATTCCCGCAGCGATGTCTTTTTAGGCTATGGCGTGGTGGAGCAAGGGCAGCTTAAGCTGCTCATAAGCGAAGAGGTCAGGCGCTTTGTGATGCTTTTTATTCAGGCCAGTGGTGAAATTGAGTCCTTTAGCGGCGAAATCACCGCCGCTGGTCGCCTGCAAATTTCTTTGCCGTCTGGTGAATTAGTGGATTTTCAGGACCTGCTCTTAAAAGCCAATATCAGCTTAGACCTGTCTTTTGCTGGTGAAGATGACTCCCAAGACGAAGCTGAAGACGACAATCATGGGCCGGGTGAGGACAGCGGCGATAACAGTGACGACAAAGGCGATGGGGACGGCGGTGGTAACGAAGACGATAGTGGTGCTGATGACGACGAAGACGGTGGCGATTCTGGCGATGATGAGGGCTCGAGCGGTGGTGGGGAAGATGATAGCGAGGATGACTGAGCCGAGGCTTTTTAGGCATTTTGGGGCTGAGGTAAATTTGTAATGAGCCTAGCAGGTGCGCATATTCTGGTGGTGGAAGATGATCAGCGTCTGGCTAAATTGCTTGAGCAGGAACTGAGCCATGAGGGTTATCGAGTTATGGTGGTTCACAGCGGCACCGAGGCTCTGCTAGAGGCTGATAGTGCTAAGTTTCAGCTCATTGTCCTCGATCTTAATCTACCCGATATGGATGGCTTAGAAGTAGCCGAGCGCTTGCGTGGTCGCAGCGATAGCAGCATCATGATGTTGACCGCACGTGGTGATGTGGCCAGCCGCGTTACCGGGCTTTATGCCGGGGCCAGCGATTATCTGACTAAGCCTTTTAGTATTCAGGAGTTTTTAGCCCGCGTGCATGTGCGTTTGCGTGAAACAGTCCCCCAGGAGATTCTCCGCCATGGAGGGCTCGAGCTTGACCTTAAAGCTAGCCGCTGCACGGTAAATGGCAAAGCGCTGTCGCTTACAGCCCGGGAGTTTAAACTGCTCGAGCTTTTGCTCGGCAATCCGGGCCGCATCTTCTCTAAAGAGGATTTGGAAAACAGGCTTTATAGCGGCGAGGCCTTGCCCAGCTCAAACACCATTGAGGTCTTTATCTCCAATTTGCGCAAGAAACTCACCGATGCCAAATTGGTGGGTGTCATTGGCACCGTGCGCGGTATGGGCTACGTGTTGCGATGACACTGCGCCTGCGGCTAAGTTTATTAACGGCAATTATAGTGCTGCTGGGCTTGGGTCTTTTCGGCGTCTTGGCCGATCTTCTTTTTATGCGTCAGCAATGGCGTCAACTGGAAGATTTATTGCTGCTTGACCTTAGCCGGGTGCAGACTTTGTTCCAGAATCAACAGATAGGGGCACGCTTTATTTCTGAAAGCAGTACGGACTTTGTGGTGCAAGTAGTTTCTTCGGCGGGACAGCCTGTTTTGCCGCCGAATGCCCAAGCGGTTCTGCCGTTGTATGAACAACCCACCCTGGATAGTTTTGAAGGCAAGACGCTGTTTATTGCCGCCGTTCCCTGGACTTTGGCGAGCGGGGCCGTACCCGGCACGATCCGCATAGGCTTAGACGTCAGCAAAACATTGCTTGCGCGGCGAAGCTTGCAGCGCATTTTGCTGCTCACAGGTCTTGCCATGGCGTTTTTGACCTTGCTGCTAGGCTTACTCTTTTTGCAACGTGCCCTTAAGCCTCTGGGTTCACTGGCGGCACAGGCGAAGCGGCTCGACCCGGCAAAGCCGCAGGCCATAGCCTATCAAGGACCTGAAGATGAAGTAGCTGAGGTAGCACAGGCGCTGAGTAACGCCCTCGCTGACATTCGCAAGCGGCAGGAAGCCGAGCGCTCGGCACTGGCCGAAATTGCTCATGAGCTGGCGGGGCCGCTTACTTTAGTAGCCGGGCATCTCGATTCGCTGGCTGCCCAACAAAATTATGACAGCCGCCTACAAGCGGCCAAAGAAGCCGCCAGAGAACTACTTTATACTTCACAGGATTTGCTGACCCTGTCACGCGGGGAGCTCGAGCGACCGCTCGAGCTGGAAATTTTTGATCTTGCCGAGGTGGTAAAGCGCATCGCTCGGGAATACCCTGGCGTTAATCTTGTTCTAAGCGGAACAGCTGAGATGGCGGGTAATCCGCAAAGGATGGCGCAGGTTGCCAGAAATCTGGTGCGCAATGCGGTTCAAGCTGGTGGGTCTACTGCCGGAGTGACCCTGCATTTACAACGCCAAGGCGAGCAACTTCTGCTTGAGGTTAGTGATAAAGGGCCGGGGATTACCGCCGAAGACCTGCCGCACGTCTTTGAACGCTTTTACACGCGCAAGACTAAGGGCGGCGTGGGCGTGGGGCTTAGTGTGGTTCGGGAAATTGTTAGACAGCACGGCGGCACCGTGACGGTGGCTTCCAGCCTGGGGCGAGGAAGTCGCTTTGTCGTGAGCTTGCCCAGCCTCGATACGCAGCTAAGCCCTAGCGAGGAAATGACTTAAATAACATTCCAAAAAGCAGTCTTACGAAGTGAGGCGAGAGGGGTGAGGCGATACCCTTTCCGTGACATTCATAGCCTCTAAGCTTGACAAACTCTGCTTGGCCACTGGATTGTTTGCATTGCAAGTTGGTGATTGGTGGGAAAAGCATTTCTGGAAAGCATCTCAACAAAGCAAGGGGTGAAGTGTTAGGCGTGAGGCCGATTCTGAAAGCTATGCTTGCTAAAAAGGCTCTTAAAGGCACTCTTATGCTGATCTTGAGCGTTAAAAACAACAAACTCCAATTGTGGAGGTTTGCCAGCACTGGAATATCCCCACTTTTTACCTCCTACTAACCACGCTGTAAAAACCTGTGGGCAAGTTTTCCTCAAACAGCTCCGAAAGGCGTGACAGACAGCGGTAATGCTTTTTTGTATATGCTGATTGTCGATAACTGGGGTCAAAGATGTCCTCAAGCGTAATATCCCCCGAAGCTCTCAAACCCACTTTAAGGTCATAAAGCTTGTCGATAAAATGCACAAAGCGCAGGGCATTGCCCTGATCGAGAATAGTCTGCACGTCGTAAAGATAAACTTTGTCAAGCTGTCTTAGGATGTCGCCATAGCGAATTGGATGGTAGGAGTTTAATAGTTTTAGCAATTCCGCCCACGTCAACCTTAATTTTCGGCCACTAGCGACTTCCGTTTTTTCGAGTTGCTTAAGCTCGAGCTCACCGAAAAACTTTGCCAGATGATCCCGGTGACGATAATCGGGACCTTTGATGCTGAGCGTAGTAAAGTTCGCGGCCAGACTCTGGATTTCGCGCTTAAAATCCTCGGCATTAAAGCGCCCCTGTCCCTGAGCTTCGGGCAGGGTGTTGGAAGTGGTGATGACGGTGCCGCCTTGTGCAAAGACATGGTTTAAAAAGGTCTTAACTATCAGAGTGTTGCCGGGGTCATCAAGCTCAAACTCATCTATGCACAGCAATTCAAAACCGGCCAGTTCTTCCTTGGCTTTGCTCATGCCCAAAACCCCGATGACATGAACCAGTTCCTGAAAGCTCAAATAGACTTTTTGATCTTGGTCACAAGCGTGATAGGCGGCTGCCAGTAGATGCGTTTTGCCGACGCCAAAGCCACCGTCGAGATAAAGACCTCTACTGCTAACATTTGCTCGAGTTCTTTGCCAGGGCCAGCTAAAAACCGGTGGGCGTTTTCTGCTGCTGAGAGCAAACTCCCGGACGGTATTGCGGGCTTCTGACTGGCTGAGGTGTTGTGGTTGATAGTTCTCAAAGCTGGTCAGTCCAAAGCGTGGCGGTGGGACAAACTTGGGCAGACTCGATTGTTGGGGTATTGCCAGTTGCGCAACAGTGAGTATGCTGGACACGGGCTTAGCCTAACACTACTGTGGGTTAGCCCTCGATTTCTGTTTGACAGTGAGCCTTATTGCACTTAAGCTAAACACACGCCAGGTTGCTGGCGAATTTTTGGCGTTTTATCTGGGGAAGTCTGGTGAAATTCCAGCGCTGTCCCGCAACGGTCAAAGTCCGAGTACCAGATCTAACGCATGCAGCACCCCTTGCGAGGATGAGGGCGGCACTCGGAGTAAAGGCAAAAACTACGAGTTTCCGGCCATCTTAAGATGGATTTTTTATTCTCCGTTCTCGCAAGCGGCCCGGAGGAGGCCCTTGTGAAGCTGTTTTTTATCCCCAAACCAATTCGTAGTTTAGTGATCTTGCTCCTAGCCTTGCTAATTAGCTTGACTCTGGCGGCCAACTATCCCCTGACCGTCACCGACGAACTGGGTCGCGAGATTACTCTTACTAGCGAACCGCAGCGCATAGTTTCTATGGTTCCTAGTCACACCGAGACGCTGTGTGCGCTAAATGCTTGCGAAAAGCTGGTGGCTGTGGACAGCTTTAGCAACTACCCGGAAGAAGTTTTGGCTTTGCCTAACGTAGGCGGGAATTTTGGTGACGCTAATATCGAGGTAATTGTGGCGCTCGAGCCCGATTTAGTCCTGGTTTCTGAGTACGGCAATTTAGCCGAAACTTTAGCAAACTTAGGTCTAACCGTTTATGCGGGCAGTCCACAGAGCTATGAAGATGTCTTCGCACAGTTTGATTTATTTGGCCGACTATTGCACCGCCAAACCGAAGCTGCTGTTTTAACGGGACGCATTCGTGGCGAGATTGAGACGCTGGCGGCCTTGGCCCAGGAGTTACCCCCCCCCAAGGTCTTCTACGAACTGGACGCCACCCCTTACAGCGTTGGTCCTAACTCTTTTATCGGAGTGCTGATAGCCAAAGCAGGTGGTGAAAATATTGTTACTGAAAACATGGGAGACTTCCCACAACTTGACCCGGAATTTATTGTGGCGGCCAATCCGGAACTTATCTTCTTAGCGGACGCGCCCTACGGCGAAACAGCGGCATCGGTTAAGGCCAGGCCGGGTTGGGCTAATATCAGGGCTGTTCAGACAGGCAAAATTATTGAACTTAGTCAAGAACAGGTTGATGTTCTCAATCGTCCGGGGCCGCGCATGGCTGAAGCCGTACGACTCTTGCTAAAGTCTTTGCACCCTCAGCTTTTCTGAACTATGCAAACTACTGCTACCTTGCCAAGAAAACGCCTGACCCGGTGGCGCTGGACACCTCTGCTCTTGTCGGTGTTTTTGCTTGTAGCTGTCATGGTGATAGCCAGCGGCATTGGTTCGGTGAGCATTACCCCCCCTGAAGTGCTGCGAGCTGTCTGGCACGGTTTAAGCGGCGAGCTTAGCGGAGTGAGTGACACGATTATCTGGGAAATTCGCTTACCAAGGATATTACTAGCTGCCCTGGTGGGAGCCTCGCTAGCTCTAGCCGGGGTGGCTTTTCAGGGTCTGTTTCGCAACCCTTTGGCTGATCCTTATCTTTTAGGGGTAGCAAGTGGAGCTGGCTTTGGGGCTAGCTTGGTAATGGCTTTTGCTGCGGCCATACCCCTGCTGACGATAGTGGGTTTGCCTCTGGTCACCTTTGTTTTTGCTCTGCTGACCGTTACTTTAGTCATGATACTGGCACGACAGGGGCATAAAGTACCAATGGTCTCACTGATATTAGCGGGTGTGGTGGTAGGCTCGAGCTTTACCGCCGCCACCTCCTTTATATTGCTGGCCGCGCGGGAACAGGCCGCCGGAGTGCTGGCCTGGCTGCTAGGGAGTTTCGCCTTGGCAAGCTGGGCAAAAATCGCCTCGGTGCTGCCCTTTGTACTGATTGCCGGGGTACTTATTATGCTCTCGAGCCGTGCCCTTAACCTTATCCAACTCGGTGAGGAACAGGCCCTGCAACTGGGTCTGCCGGTGGAAAGTTTTAAGCTCGGGCTTATTAGCGTGGCAACCTTAGCGACGGCTGCTGCTGTAAGCGTCTCAGGCATTATTGGTTTTGTGGGCTTGATGGTTCCACATGCAGTTCGTTTGGCCATAGGCCCGGATCATCGCATCTTAAGCCCCATGTCTGCCGTTATCGGAGCTGTTTTTATGGTCTTAGCCGACTTGTTCGCCCGTTCGATCATTTCCCCAGCAGAATTACCCATTGGCATTATTACAGCACTAGTTGGCGGCCCGTTTTTTCTCTATCTCTTGCGCCGTCAGCCGCAAGTCAGATCATGAGCTTTATTGCTAAAAATTTAAACTTTGCTTACGGTAAAAAGGTAGTTGTCCGGGATTTTAACCTCGAACTTACACCCGGCAGGATTTCAGGCATAGTCGGGCCAAATGGCGCGGGTAAGTCCACCATTATCAAACTCCTTAGCCGAGTGCTTGCGCCTTTATCTGGTGAACTCTATCTAGACGATAAGCCGCTGCACCGTATCTCCCGGCTTAAGCTGGCTCGTCAGCTGGCGGTAGTACCGCAAGGCGGTGATTTGCCCGCTGCTTTTAGCGTTCAGGAGATTGTCATGATGGGCCGCACTCCGCATTTGGGTTTTTTGACCGCCGAGACAAAGACCGATCACGATATTACCGAACAGGCCATGCGACGCACCGACACCTGGGTATTTCGTAGCCGACCCGTGGACACGCTATCGGGCGGGGAACGTCAGCGGGTATTGCTGGCCAGGGCCTTAGCCCAGGAGCCTGAATATCTCTTGCTTGACGAGACTACCAACCATCTTGACCTGAAGTATCAGTTAGAGGTTCTCAGCTTTGTCCGGCAAGAAGCGCGGCGTGGCCTGGCGGTGTTGGTGATTTTGCATGATCTGAATCTGGCGGTTAGAGCCTGTGACCACTTGCTGCTGATGCAGCAGGGACGAGTGGTGGCAGGCGGCCTACCCGCTGAAATAATCACCGAGGCATTAGTTCGGGATGTTTATCAGACAAAGGTGCAGGTTTTTAAGCAAGACGATACTCCGGTGATATTGCCTGAAATATAACTAACCCTTACGTTGACGTTGCAAAACCGTGAGTGCCTGTCTGCTTAGATACGCGAGGGAGTGTGCAAAAAGCTGTTTACTACGTCCTTTAGCTCCAGATCGCCAAAGGGTTTGATGAGGTACTTATTCGCTGAATTCATGACCTTTTCAAAGAGCTTGCGTTCCCTAAAGGAAATAAAAAAGATGGTGGGCAAGTGCTCAAGGCCCAGTTTGGTCCTAACTTGCTCACGAAACTCCATTCCGGCAATACCGGGCAAGCGAATGTTACAAAGCAGCAGTTGTGGCTTGATGCCCTCGGCTACGGTGGCAAGCGCCGCTTGTGGCTGGCGAAATGTCCACACGCTGTAACTGCTTTGCAGGATAGTTTTTATGTGTTGTAAGTTAGCGGGGTCATCATCTACGACCAGAACGGTTTTAGCCATGATCTAAGCACCTCCATAGTGTAACTCGACAATTGACGGTTGTTTAGAACCTTGTTGTTGGCTAATTAGTCCAGCTCGAGTGTAAAAGCTACTACGCCGTGTGACAAACGAAAACCGATTTGCTCGAGCGTGTGACAGGCGGCGCGTTCGTCGTCATGGGCCCTGGCCAGAATCATGTGAACGCGGTCATCCTTAAAGGCCTCTTTAACACCCTGGCTGATAAGTTCACAGCCCAGGCCCTGCCCCCGATATTCTGGTAAGACGCCGAAATAGGCTATTTCGGCAAAGCCTTCTTCGCCCAAGAACTCAAGTTCTAAGTGACCCACTGGTTTAGCATCTTTATAGGCAAGAAAAAGCAGCACATCCGGGTCTTCAAAGCGTTCGCTGAGTTCTTCGTCACTCCAGGCCAAGCGGGTGGCCCAGTTGTCACTGGTGTTGCGGTAAAGATCGCGATAGACGCTAAGCTCAACGTTATCTACCTGCTCAACTTTAAAGGGAGAGGGTTTTAGCTTTGGAGGGTTGTGGGGGTTCTCAAGCTCGTAAATATAAGTGGTGCGAAAGGCGTCAAAACCGGCTTGCTCAAGCACTTGCTGAGCGCGGCGGTTTTCCTCATCGACAAAGGCCTCGACAAAGGCATAACCCTGCTTGCGCGCTTCGCTGACAATGTTTGCCAGCAGTGGGGTGACGACAGCCTTTGTCTCCGGGTCGATAAGCGGGCCTTCTAAAAAGGCTTCGCCATGGTAGTTACACAGGCTGGCATAGGCGACAATTTGACCTTCGTGGTCAAGGACCGAGGGAAAGACTGCGCTATAGGGGGATTCATCACCGAGTTCGAGCTCGAGCTCGGTTTCCGTGCGACTTTCTGGTGACATTGTCCGGTACTCGGGATGTTCATCCTGTAACTTAAGGAGCTTTAGCAGCCCGGGAATGTCTTGGCTTTGCAGCGTTCTTACGACCATAGTGGTTTTATGGTACTCCAATTTTCCATATAGGGGGATGTTAATTGGGGCTTATAGAACAATTGCAGTGTCTTAGCAAGGCCCGACTTGCTTGTCTGAGTGACGTTAAGAAAAAATGTGTCCAGTGCCAGGGAACTGGCAAGACGGATAATGAAATAGGGGACCGCAATAAGGGCGGTATGGATATGTTCTTGGTGAAACTGGCGCCCTGGATAATAGAGCGTTCTCACAAAGGGGCTGCTTGCCCAAACTCCTAATAAACACTCGGCGGGTCGTAACGCCGGTGAATGGTGCGGGCCAGTTGGTAATAGTCGATCAGCTTTTCGGTGCTGGCGCGCCAACTCCACTTTTCCATGTCTTTGCGAGCCTGTCGGCCCAGACGCTTTCTGAGTTCTGCGTTAAAGAGTAGAGTTTGCGCTTTTTCGCTTAAGTCCCCTAAATTCCCGGGGGTAAACATAAAGCCGTTTTGTCCATGCTTGATAACATCGGGAATACCACCGGCTCGAGCCCCCACCACCGGAATACCCGAAGCCATCGCTTCCATGGCCACAAAACCCAGTGTCTCGGTGTCCGAGGGGAAAACAAAAACATCGGCGCTGGCATAAGCTTCAGCCAGTTCCTTGCCACTCATATATCCTGTAAAGACAGTGGCTGTGCCCTTAAAACGTTCTTTGAGATAGCCTTCGGCAGGCCCGGAGCCTACCAGTGCTAAGCGCACTCCAGAGATTTGCGTGATTGGAGCATAAAGCCAGTCGAGCCGCTTTTCATGCGAGAGTCGCCCTATGTAGACCATCAGCGGCATTTCAGGATGGCCGTCCGAGAGACGTTCGCGCATGGCCGCTGATCTGTTAGCAGGGTGGTAACGTTCGGTGTCGACGGCTTTTGGCCATAATCTTACACGTTTAATACCCAGCCCCTGGGCTGAATTGACCATAGGCTGACTGGTACATAGGTTGATGTGGGCCTGGTTGTGAACGTCACGAATCACGGTTTGTGAAAGGGGTTTTAAAAAACCGAGCTTAAGATGCGCGACGTATTGCGGCAAATCGGTATGAAAGCTGGCCAGAAGCGGAAGATTGCGCTGCTTAGCAATAGCCGTACCCCAAAGACCCAGAACAACCGGATTGACAACATGGACGATGTCTGGTTTAAAGCGATCAATTTCGCGGCCAAGCCTGGGTCGGGGTAAGCCCAGGAACAGCTCTGGGTACCAGGGCCTAAAGGGAATGGCCGGAACGTTGATAATGCGGTGGCCCGCGTAGGATTCGGGTGGTTTTTGCGGGGCGAAGACGATAGCCTCATGCCCAAGCTCGCTCAGTTGCTCGAGCGTGCGAACCACCCGGGTAACTACTCCGTCAATTTTGGGCAAAAAGGTTTCGGTAAAGTAGGCGATGTGCATAGTAAAAGTAAAGCTGGGATTTTACGGTAACAAGCTGTTTTCCGGTTCTATCTTGCAGTTTACTATCTTACCTTCTGTGGCACCCCGGCCTTTTGCTCACTGGTCCAGGTGCTGGTGCAAGGAACCTTGTCTAGATCAGCCCGATGGGCATATTTTCTGGCGATGTCGCTAACCTCGGCAAGAAGCCCTTCACTTAAGGTGGTGGGGTTGAGACCTAAGTCTAAGAATAGGTCGTTTCTGACATGAAGATCGTTTTCCGGAGCTTCCTTGCGTGGGTTGCTGACCCGGGCAATCTCGGCACCAGTAAGCTCGGCAATCATCTTGGCTAAGTCGCGCACTCGATGCGTCTCGGTCATCTGGTTGAGAATCTTGACTCGTTCGCCTGGCTGCGGTGGATTTTCCAAAGCTAGCTGAATGCAACGCACCGTGTCCTGAATGTGGATAAAAGCCCGGGTTTGCCCGCCGGTGCCGTGTACCGTTAGCGGATAACCTACCGCAGCTTGCATCAGAAAACGGTTTAAGACCGTGCCATAGTCGCCGTCATAGTCAAAACGGTTGATTAGCCGCTCGTCTGCCATGGTCTCACTGGTGTTGGTGCCCCAGACAATGCCCTGGTGCAAATCAGTTACCCGTACCCCGTCGTTCTTGTTGTAATAGGCAAAGAATAGCTGGTCTTGGGTCTTGGTCATGTGATAGACACTGCCGGGATTGGTGGGGTAGAGGATTTGCTGCATTAAGCGCTCGCCGGTGTCGGTGACTACCTCGACATCGAGATAACCCTCAGGAATCTTCATACCGGCAGTACCGTAACCATAAACACCCATGGTGCCTAAATGGACAATGTGAATGTCTAAACCGGACTCCACTACCGCACAAAGCAGATTGTGGGTGGCGTTTAGGTTGTTGTCAACGGTGTAGCGCTTGTGCTTGGGCGATTTCATAGAATAGGGCGCAGCCCGCTGCTCGGCGAAATGCACTACCGCATCGGGTCTTTCGGTTTCAATGAGCTTAAGCAGCCGGTCGTAGTCTTTGGCGACGTTGAAGTTAAAGAAGCGAATGTCTTTACCCGAGACCTCTTTCCAGGCTTTAAGGCGGCTGCCCATGGGTGCTATGGGGGTTAGCGAATGGGCCTCTAACTCGTTGTCGATATTGCGGCGGGAGAGATTGTCTACGATTAGAACGTCGTGACCTAAGTTGGATAAGTGTAGCGAGGTAGGCCAGCCGCAGAAGCCGTCACCACCAAGAATTATTACTTTCATGTTTTAACCTCCAGGGCTCGAGCACGGCTCGATCCTCATTTTCGCGTCAGTTTAACACTGATAGTTACTCTTTAAAGATAGCTGACTTGTTTAGGGCATGTCGCTGATTGTATTTTTGACCCTGCGGTGCCATTCGCGCCATTGTCGTTTTATCAGGCGGCGGCGATAGCTTTGCGCTCCGGAACGCCACTCGCCCGAGCGCAGCAGCGCCCAAATGCTGATAGTCGCAATAAAAAAGGGATGGGCGACAGCCCAGAGCAAGACGTCTTTACCCCAGAGATCGCGGCGTCCAAAACGCTTTGTACCCACGTACATGCCGACTAGCTCAATACTTAACTTAATAGCCCAGAGGCCAAAGACATAAGGGATCAACGTGGGGATGAAAAACGACAATAAAATAGCAATTGAGAGAAAGATGCTTTGAAAACCAAGGATTACAATGCCGGATAAGAAGGCCGGATGATAGTGAAGCATGTGGCGATAGCGTGACACCCAGCGGCGGCGTTGTGCCAAAAGTGCGGCCAGATTGGGCATAGCCTGGGTGTAAACGCGGGTGTCATGACCAAGAGCAAAGACGATACGCCCTTTTTGCCGTTTACCCATGCGCTGGGTCAGCAAATCCTCATCGCCACTAGGAGCGCGGCCCCCGGCGCCAAAGCCCCCTATGGCCTCAAAAGCGCTGCGCCGGTAAGCCTGATTATTGGCACTGCTGGCAAACTTCCAGCCAAAGAGCATCAGTGAGCGCGAACTGAACATCAGCGACAACCAGTCTATCGATTCAAAGCGTTCTAACAGGCTCGAGCTTTGCCCGGGTCGGGTGCTCTCGACATAGCCAACTACCATGGCGACGTCGGCTTCAAAATAAGACGCCATGCCCTCTACCCAACTGCTGAGATAGCGGCAATCAGCGTCACTGGTTAAGATGATTTCGCCGCTGGATTCGTCGATACCGGTGTTAACTGCATTGACCTTGGGTGCGAGGCGTTTGCTAGGCTCATTAACTTCGACCAATTTGAAACGGTGGTCTTGTTTTACAAAACGCTGGATGATCTCAGCGGTAGTGTCGCTCGAGCGGTCATTGACGATGACAAACTCCAGCGGGCCGCTATAGCGCTGCTGGGATAACGATTTAAGTGTGGCAGCAATTTTATCTTCTTCGTTGTGTGCCGGAATAATCACGCTTACCGAAGGCTTAGCCTTGCTGTAGGGGCGCTTATCGGAAATTAGCAGCCCGCTTAGAACCATGAGCATCAAACCTAAATAGGGCAGCACCAGAGCGTATAACAGGATTAGAAACCAGCTCATAAAGCCCATAAGGCCATTGCCCCTTTACTCATTAAATGTCGCATTAACTGAAGTTTAGCATGGCTGATAAGCGATTTTTGGCAATCTGCAGTGCTCTTTAGATAGCGGGATGCATCCTTAGTCGGGGTGTCGTGTGCGGTAGGCTTAGACCGTGGCCAAAGATTTACCTGATTGCCTGAAAAATTACAGCAGCTACCACCAGTGGCTGGCTGATTCCAAGGCCTATAAAGACCAAATTAGCTTTTTCTCCTTTTTCCCAGAGCAAAAAGAGGGTCAAAGACCGCTGTATCAGGGTCGCTACAGCGAGATTTTAACTAAACTGGCGCTAAGACCTTATCATCATCAGGTTGAAGCGCTAACGGCTCTTGAAGCCGGACAGCATGTTGTAGTAGCAACGCCAACAGCCTCTGGCAAGTCACTGAGCTATCAGATACCTACGCTAGACGCGCTGGACCATGGCGCTACGGCGCTTTATCTCTTTCCCACCAAGGCCTTAGCACACGATCAATTGGAAAAACTGCAGGGCTTGGCCGCAGGTTTTTCTTTAGACGGCCTGATTGCCAGTTACGACGGTGATACTCCTGCCAATAAGCGGCGTTTGCTGCGCGAGTCGGCGGCTTGTTTACTGACCAACCCGGATATGCTTCATTACGGCATTTTGCCGCATCATGGCCTGTGGTCAAGGTTTCTGGGTCGGCTCAAATTTATCGTAGTGGACGAATTGCACAGCTATCGTGGAGTGATGGGCAGCCATGTAGCTAACATCTTGCAACGATTATTGCGTCTGGCCCAGCATTATGGCTCGAGCCCGCAAATTATTGCCGCCAGTGCTACCATTGGCAACCCTGCCGAGCACGCCAAAAACCTAAGCGGTTTAGATTTTGTCGCTGTTTGCCAAGACAGCGGGTTCAGAGCGGCCCGCGAATTGATTTTCTGGCGGCCACCGGATTTGCCAAGTTCGGAAAGCGATGATTTGCGGCGGCGCAGTATTAATTTGGAGGCAGCCGACCTGGCCGTGCGTTTTGTGCGGGTGGGTCTTAAAAGCATTTTCTTTTGTAATTCCCGCAAATCCGCTGAACTGGTCAAACGTTATGCCGTGGGCCAACTTGCGGATGACGAAGCGGCGTTAATGCAAAGCTACCGCGCCGGCTATACCCCCGAGGATCGGCAGGATATCGAAGCGGGTTTTAAGCGCGGAGATATTCGCGTGCTGGCCGCGACCAGCGCCCTGGAACTCGGAGTAGATGTAGGTGGGGTAGATGCCGTAGTTTTACTGGGTTATCCCGGCTCAATGACGGCTTTGTGGCAGCGAGCAGGCCGCGCGGGTCGCGGTGATAGGCGTTCGCTCACATTGCTGATTCCTGGCAATGATCCACTGGATGAATACTATCTTAACCATCCGGAACTAATTGCCGATGCCAAAGTCGAAAATGCCGTAGCAGACGCCTATAACACCGAGCTTCACCCCTTGCATTTAGCTTGCGCCGCCTATGAGAAGCCGCTAGCGGAAGACGAAGTTATTTTAGGCGAGATGGCTGCTTTTTTAGAGGAGTCGGCATTGTTTGAAAAACGGCGTAAGCGCTGGCTTTATTGTGGCAGTTATCCACACAGTAAGCTCAGCGTGCGTGGCTTGGGGGGGCAGCGCATCGTGCTTAAGGACGGTTTTGGCAAGCGCATTGGCCTAAGCGATTTTGAATCGGCCTTGCGTGAACTGCATCCCGGAGCGGTTTATCTGCACCAGGGCGAGATGTATCTGGTCAGAAATCTGGATTTAGACAACGGTGTGGCGGTGCTTTTGCCGCATATCGAAGACTTTTACACCCAGGCCAGGTCAGAAACGGATATTGAGATTCTGAGTCAGGAAGCGACGCTTTACGGTGTGAACATAGGACGGGTGCGGGTCAGTAGCCAGGTGTCCTCTTATGTACGCAAGCGTTACATCAGTGAAGCCGTCTTAGATGAACGGCCACTTGATTTGCCCGAACTTTCCTATCCAACACAGGCGCTCTGGTTTGACGTAAGTGAAGTTGCCTCTGTAGTTCATCCCAGCGAATTGCCTGCGGCCATGCATGCGCTCGAGCACAGTCTTATTGGTCTGTTGCCGGTTTTTGTTCTGTGCGAACGGGCCGATGTAGGAGGCGTGTCTTACCCTAACTATCCGGCAACCGCTACGCCCTTGATTTTTATCTATGACGGTTATCCCGGCGGCGTCGGCTATACCCGGGCCGGGGCGTCGGTCTTTGCCGATTGGCTTGAGGCGGCAAAAGAGCTGCTCCAAGACTGCCCCTGTAAAAGCGGTTGTCCGCGCTGTGTGCTCTCGCCAAAATGTGGCAACGGCAACCAGCACCTTAGCAAGGAGGGAGCCCTTAACTTAGCCGAAGCGCTGCTTAAAAGGCTCGAGCAGCAAAGACTGCAAGCCTCAACTTTCCAGCTTTGACTCTTCCTGGCCCTCAATCCAAGCCCTTTTGCCAACATTGACCGCCACGTTCTTCTTGCCGCACACCGTATACTCTTTTTAAGAAGATGAGAGCCTTTTGGAGTACAGAGCGACCTCATCAAGGCCCAACACCTGGCCCCAAACTTAGCGGCTATCAATGTCTTTGAAGGGGATATAAGTAGTTTGTAGTAAGTGGTGGTTAGGAGTGGTATTATTAGAAAGCACACCTAAGGAGTAAGGTCATTCTACTCGCCTCTTTCCCTAAAATTTCCCTCAAACACTCAGGAGCGAGGAGCCAGGAGGGGATAAGCTGGCTCCTCGCTCCCCTTTCCAGCTTCCACTAACCACTTTCCTCTTTTTACTTTCTACTTTTTACTGCCCTCTTACTTTCCCCTCACTCCTCTCGCCTCAGTTCTTGAGCCTGCCATTCTTTTATCCCCTGACTCATGTGCTAGACTAACGCGCTATGCGTGTGGGTTTCATCACTCAACTTCTTTGGCCCCGCTACGGTGCTTTTTGGGAAAAACTGCTGGTCGGTGTGGCTGCAGAACCTATCTTCGCAGAACCGCAAGCTGTACAAGCAGTTCTCCAGGACAAGAAATTACAAGATATTCCCGGTGTCATTTTCCGTTTAGCCGTCGCTGAGGCACTTGCCCTAGAAGAGAGCGATGTCATCATTGCACCTGATTTGAATCCTGGTGAAGACAGTGCCAGAGGTAGCGGTCAGGATCCCTGGATTGCTAGCTTTCCTGAGGCTTTAGCTAAAAGTTTTGCCGGCTTACCACCGATTATTTCTGTACCAGCTTCGCTAGAGGATAATCTGGAAACCCTAGTAATCAGTACCCTGCAATCGCTTACACATGATCCAGGTTTGGTGCGCCGCGTGTGGGAGCGTAACCGTGCCAGTGCCAGACCGCCTCGCTACGAGCCTCGCTGGCAGCTTCGTCCTGCTCAGGGGGGCATGCCTGGTCTGTTAGGGCAACCCTGGCTCCTCAGTGACCAGGTGGTGCAAAAGCTAAAGAATGATGATAGACATATTGTTTCTCAGCATCAGCTTAAGCCCGACATGCTCAGGCGAGAAGGTAAGCAGGTGGATGAACGCTTGGTCGCCACCGATAGCGAAGTGCTTGGTGCGGCGCGTTTTTTAGGGCGCAAAGGCAGTATTTCACGTCTGATTATGTTGGCTGATAAGACCTCGGGTGCGGACGCCTGGTTGCTTAGCCGTATTCAGCGTCTGGTGCATAAACCGCTTGAACTAGTCTATGTTCAAGACCTGCTTAGCCCTGCTGAGTTTGTGTCCATGTTTCTTGAGCGCAGAACCTAGCGGCCTGATGTGCTTCATGCCCTAATATAAGTATCGTGCTGGTACTCACCTTTCTCTTGACAGCAATTTACGCCTTTACCAACGTCTTTGGTGCCTGGGCCGTGATTCGTCGCAAGTCTTATGTGGCCGCTCTATTTATGTTGGCGGCTGTTGTCCTGGTGGTGGCTGCGGCAGCGCTTATCTCCGCTATACCCTTTACCCGCGTCTTGCTGGCGATGGGTCTGCTACTGGCTTCGCTGGCCTCTTATGTCAACGCTCGGATCGTGATTGGCAAAGTGTTTTGGCGCAATCATTTTATTCGCGCCTTGGTCGCGGTGATGATTTACCTGATTGCCTTAGCGGCGTTGCGCTAAACTAAAATCAGGCCTTTTTTAACTCGCTTTTTGCAAGATGTGTTTTTTAACTGTTTTGTTAAGGAGGAGAATCATGGTGGTCAGTTGGTGGAAGTCTTTTTGGGTTGTGTCGGCATTCACTTTGGTTTTTAGTGCTTTTGCGTTTCAGTGGACACCCTTTGAATTCCCTGCCGGTGATCAGAGCTATACGCTTGAAGTGCGTACAAGCTCGGCGGGGGAAAGCGATCAGGTTATCACCATCGATGTAGACGTAACAGAGCAGAACGGGCTTTACAATATTGATACCCGCTATAATTTCAACCAGACGGGAGTTAGTTTTGACGACTTGGGCGAGGCAGTTTTGGGCGGCTCCATGTTTGGCATGTTCGCCTTTGGTCCGATGATGATGTATGGACCTTCCTTTATGTTCTTGCCCATGATGTTAGGTAACGAAGACATCAGCGTACGCTCTGAGCCCATGCGGGTAATGGGCATGGGGCGGGTGTATATGGACGAGGCAATCGAAGTGGCCGGGCGTGAATGCGTAGTGATAAGGCTCGAGCTTGATGAAAGCCCCGATGACCCCGTTGAGTTTGCCTTAGCAGAAGACCTACCCTTCCCCTGCTACAGCCGTTATGGCGATGATGAAGGAGGTTTTGTAGAAGTTCGTCTGATTAGGGCGGAATAGGGTTTAATTATTCGCCAAAGAGTTTTTTCAGCGCCTCCTCTTTGCTGGTTTTCTTGGCCATAAGCCAGCGACCGTTTTTCTCTTCTAGTTTTCCCTCTTGCACCAAGCGACTCAGGGATATTTCGAGAGTATCAACGGCCAGCTCTTCGAAATGGCGCTCATCAATATAGCGCTGAATTTCCCGCAGGCTTACCCCCTGATGGCCATGACTTAGATTTTGCACGGCTTCGTAAACCCAGTCGTCCACTGTCATGGGGGTATTTTACGTCTTCTTGAGCATCCGGTGCAGTGTTTTCAATGCAACTTCACTTTTTGCTTGAAATGCTAACGTGAGATCGAGTCTCCTAAGCCCTGTCTGGAATCTTTGCGATAGACTTCCTGGCTGCCTCCGGCTAGCTCAGCCCAACTTACGTTTTCGTCTAAAGAAATGACTTTTACCGGACAGGAAACCACACAGGCGTTACAAGCCATGCAACGTTCGGGCTCGAGCTTAAGCCTTGCCCCATTACCCTCATCTACCGGATCGAACTCGCGGCTAAACGCTCCGGTTGGACAGACATTGGTACAGACCGGACACATGATGCAGCCTTCGGCTACACGCGGCAAGACCCAGGGAACCGGTGTTTGTGCTGCGGGCTTGCTTAGTGCAATGAGCCGATAGCGCCGCTGCATTTCAGTGGGTAAGCCAGCGTCATTGTCGTCACCCGGATCGAGCGGGGCCAGGGCATCTGCCAAGCCGTGTTGCACACCTCGCCAACCTCCACGCAGCAGTTCACGGCGACTGACTGGATCAGGGTTGTCACTGCTACCTAGTTTTTCGACCACCAAAACCTGAAACTCAAGCTCGAGCTTAGTAAAATCTGCTAACAGCCTGGCTTCTTCAATAAGCTTACTAAGCGCCTCGCTGACGGTTGCCGCGCCAATAGGGCAGGCAGCGCAATCGCCACGAGCCAGCGTCACTTTGCGGCGATTGCCGGCCAAACGCAAGAGGTCACTGGCCTGTAGCCGAGCTAAGCACTGCACGCTTTGTGTGTTGCCCTTTACTTGCGAACAGCGCAGCGGTGCACCCGGCTGATAGTTAGGCCGACTCTCCAAAGCCTGCGAAGGGCAGACCTGAATACAAAGTCCACAGCCGGTGCAGTCAATATCATCGATCTCCACCTTGCGGTGAATGGTGATGGCCTCATGAGGGCAGACATCGCGACAGGCGCTACAAGCCCCCACCGATTTTTTTACGGCAATACAGTGCTCGGCGCTATAACTCGGTTGCAGACTACTAGCCTTGGCGATGAGATTGAGAAGGTTATCCCACATCGGAGTGAAAACTTAAGGTCTTAATATCCTCAGCCGTCTTAAAGCCAAACCACAGTAAGTTTGAGAGAGGGCTTAATGTATTTATCCGTACTCGCTCTGCTCGGGTAAGTTTGCATCTTGCAAACTTACCTTGAAGATGCTTAGAACCCATAGACTTCATGGCGTTTTTGTGAAAGCTTTTTGTGATAGCCTGTTTCTTCCAGGTAAAGGTCAAACGCCTCAAAGTCAATTTGCTGTTTGTTGTCTGATAGGGCAACCGCCGGGTTGGGGTGAACTTCGATCATGATGCCGTCAGCGCCACTGGCCAGCCCGGCCTTGGTTAAGGGAACCAGCAGATCACGGCGTCCACCCGAATGGGTGACATCGACCAGAACCGGCAGATGTGTCTCAAGCTTGGCTAAAGCCACAGCCGAGACATCGAGGGTATTGCGGGTGTATTTTTCATAGGTGCGGATGCCGCGCTCACAAAGAATCACGTTATGGTTGCCGGCGCTTAGCAGATACTCGGCAGCCATGACCCATTCTTCAATAGTGGCGCTTAAACCTCGTTTTAAGAGCACGGGTTTAGTGGTTGTGCCAATGGCCCTTAAGAGGCTAAAGTTTTGCATATTGCGTGCGCCCACCTGTAAAACATCGGCGTATTCGACAAAAGCGTCAATGTCACGGGCGTCCATGATCTCAGCCACGAATTTAAGGTCGTGCTTGTCGCAGGCCTCACGGCCCAGCTTTAGGCCGGCTACGCCCAAACCCTGAAAAGAATAGGGATCAGTACGGGGCTTAAAGGCCCCCCCACGAAAGAGGCTAACGCCTCTGGAGGCCACAAATGCAGCGGTGGCCTCGACCTGTTCTTGAGATTCGATGGCACAGGGACCGGCAATAAGCACCGGCGAATGATTGCTGCCAATAGGAATGTCGCCCACGTAGACGACGGTATCTTCCTGGTGTGTTTTGCGTGAGGTGAGATATTTGACCTTATCCGCCTCGTGCTCGAGCTGCATGCTGGCCTGAAAGATGGCCTTAAAGAGGCTTTTGAGAGTGCCGCTATCAAACGGCCCAAGGTTGGCCATCGTGATGGCCTCGAGCATTTCCTGTTCGCGTACAGGGTCATAGTGGGAGAGACCGAGAGAGGTTTGAATTTCCCCGATCTCTTCGGCAACATGCGCCCGCTTAGAGAGCAGGTCGAGAAGTTCTAAATTAAGTTGGTCAATTTGCTCGCGTAAGCTCTGGATCTTCTGCTCCATGGTTCACCTTTCGCTGTGATAACCTCACCACAAGAATACTGACCTCATAGAGTACAACAAGCGGCACGGCAACAAGCGCAAAGTTAAAGGGGTCAGCTGTTGGGGTAATGATGGCCGCTAGGGCCAAGCCGATGATGATGGCATAACGGCGGTAGCGAGCTAGCATTGGCGCTCTGATAAAGCCAAGACGCGCCAATAAGAATGCCAGTACCGGCATTTCAAACATGGCGCCAAAGACCCCCATGAGCAAAAGCAAACTGGCGATATAACGGCCAATGGATAGCAGGCCGACCGCTTCAGTACCTAAAAAAGACAAAAGAATGGGTATGGTAAAGGGTAAAACTACAAAATACGCAAAAGCCGCACCCGAGGCAAAGGCAATGGCGGTAAAAAAGATAAAAGGCACCGACCAGCGACGCTCTTCGGGGTAAAGCCCGGGGGCAATAAAACCCCAGACCTGCCCCACGATAATCGGGCTGGCCAAGATGAAGCCAAAAAAACTGGCGATTTGCATGCTGGCTACAAAGGGCTCGAGTATAGAAAAATAACTCAGCGGTATGCTTTCCGGCAAAGGCGCTTTGAGCCACTCCAGAATGCGAAAACGAAAGATAAAAGCCGCGCCGGAAGCCACCACCCAGGCCCCCAAGGTAATGAACAGACGGGTGCGCAGCTCTTCAAAATGCTCAATGAGTGTCACTTAGACACCGACAGATTTCTCGAGAGTAAAGCATGAGATAAAAGGTCAAGAGTAATTAAGTTTTTGGTATCGCTCAGGCGGGCTTGCTTTCGGATTCTGATTCCGCTTTGTCTTTGTCTTCTTTATTGATCTCGGTTTCAATGTCACCCTTTATGTCACGAATTCCTTTGCGAAACTCGCGCACCGACTGACCGATACCTTTAGCCATCTCCGGTAAGCGGCGTGGGCCGAAAATGAGCAAGACCACAACCAGAATTATCAACAATTCCCAAATCCCTAATGGACCAATACGCATAATTAACCTCCAAGCTCCCCAATTCTAGCACCTCGATAATGCTATAAGTCTTTATCAGCTTTCATCGATGTAGACAAAATCCAAATTTTGTTAACAACCCTGAGTAAGTTCAAGGTGCTCGAGCCTTATGCCGGACTCTGCTCAAGGCCGATTTTAGTGGGTCCAGGGCTTACGCATGTAGACCTGTAGAGGGGGAGTCATCACTCTCAGACAAACGCGCAGCCTTATTTTCGAAGGTAGAC
>JASBUK010000087.1 GCA_030147925.1 Trueperaceae bacterium | reverse complement strand
TCTGTTACGGTAAGACACCGATGGACACCTTTAACGGCTCGAGACATCGCGCTAAAGAAAAGGAGCTAGATAGTCATGACCTGACACCTGGTGTACCTGCCTGATAGGTCGGCAGTGTCAGGTTAAGTCGTGATTAGTACACTTTAATAGATCGCTGGAACCGCAAACTTATACTAATTTACTCAGACTTAGCCGTAGGATTAGGTTCCATAGCAATTCTTATCCTTTACGCCAGTAACCAGCTAGAAGTATGGCACCTCTACCCCCTCACTTTTTGGAGTGGAGTATTTAATTCAATTCAGAGCCCCACCTTCTCCGCCTCTATAACTACCATGATGTCTAAAAAGCATTACGTACGAGCAAACGGATTACGCTCCATAGTTCGCTCACTATCGACAATATTGGCACCAGCCTTAGCTGGAGCTCTACTTGCTTTCTCCGAACTCAGCCTAATACTATGGATAGACATAGTTACATTCTCTATTGCAATCATAGCGTTAGTCTTAGTACATATACCACAACCACCAGCTAATACCTCAGAATCACCACGCAATTTAATAGCCGAGGCTGGTTATGGTTTTCGATACCTGATTCAAAGAAGAGGCTTACTTGGCTTACTTATATCATTCACGACATTCAATTTTTTCATCATGATTGGTATTGTCCTGTTAGCCCCAATGATACTTGCACGAACTGGTAATAATGAGGTGATTTTAGGAGGTATTCAGTCAGCAATTGATGCAGGTGGTGTTGCTGGAGGAATGTTTATAAGTATAAGGGGAGAAGTGACAAGAAAAGTTCGAGGTATCTTCTTAGCTCTAGCTTTGGGCTCGCTCCCACTAATTTGGCTTGGAATCGGGCAACACTATATGGTTTGGATGGTGGCTGCTTTCTTCTCAACACTTTTTTTGCCTATAGCAGACGCCCTTTTTGGAGCAGTAAACCAAGCAAAAGTTAACCCAGACGTTCAAGGTAAAGTCTTTGCTAGCAGCCGCATGATCTCCTATACAGCAACACCTTTGGCAATAGTTCTTTCTGGTATTTTAGCAGATAGCGTGTTTGAACCTGCAATGGAATCAGGGGGAAGATTATCAGACATGTTTGGTTGGTTGGTTGGTACCGGACCGGGATCCGGAATGGCATTACTATTTGTCCTATCTGGTGCTCTCGGAGTACTAATAAGTGCAATTTCCTATTTGTCAAAACCTATAAGGAATTTGGAAACTGAACTCCCCGATCACGATATAATGGAGCTCGACGCTAAAGTAACACCGGATTAATTAGTCGATTCTGAAATATGGGGCTTTACTCAATTTTTTTGGTTCTCCTGGCAATTAAGTGCAAGCTAGGCTAGCAAGACCCGCT
Source organism: Trueperaceae bacterium (assembly GCA_030147925.1). Taxonomy (GTDB): domain Bacteria; phylum Deinococcota; class Deinococci; order Deinococcales; family Trueperaceae; genus JASBUK01. The sequence goes on along the minus strand of JASBUK010000087.1, from coordinate 3,661 downwards.
TACGAAGCAGTTCAAACGAACCTCGCCCGGTACTGGCGCACCCACAACTGATAGCTTAAGGGATGATCGTAGAGACGAAGGTACAAACCTGCACGAGATGTGGAAGCGACGCCATCATTAAGAATGGCAAAAACCGCTACGGCTCCCAGCAGTTCAAATGTAAAACCTGTGGTAAACAAGCGGTGTTAAGTCCTAAAGTTGCCTATAGCGACGCGAGAAAAGAAGAGATTTTGCGTGCCTACCGGGAACGTCCTAGTATGCGCGGTATCGAGCGCATCTACGGCGTGAGTCGCGCTACCCTTGCCAAGTGGCTTAAAAAAAAGCCCAAGCGTGTGATGTCAAGACCACAGTAGAGACTGCCCAGGCTGAGGACGTCTTGGAACTCGATGAGGTCTGGTCATTTGTGCAGAACAAGCAGTGAAAACGCTGGCTTTGGACAGCGATGTGCCGCCGCACCAGGCAGATTGTCGCCTTTGTCATCGGTGACCATAGTGCTAGAACCTGCGCTAAGCTCTGGTGCAAGTTACCTGCGGCTTACCAGCGCTGTCACAGCTTTAGCGATCTGTGGGAGGCGTATAGCAAGGTGTTTCCCAAAGAGACGCACCGCAGTGTGGCAAAAGGGGCAGGTGAGACCAATCATATGGAGCGCTGGAATAACACGCTTAGACAGCGCTTAGCCCGTTACGTCAGAAAGACCCTGTCATTCTATAAGTCTGACGCCATGCATCAGCTTGTTACCAAGTGGTTCATTACTGAGTACAATCGGGACTGCCGCAATGCTGTCAGTTACTCGTGAACCATTACCAATGCACGTACCTAGCACCGTGATGAGAGGTAAGTAAAACCTATTGCTGAATCCTTTAGTTTCGATCTGCGCCTCAGCAGCTTATTGCCTCAAAACAAAACGAAAATTGACGCTGAGCTAGTGGTTTGTGTAAGCGGCAATTACTTCCGAGACGGGTCTAATGGTGACTCTTTTAGCCACGAGATAATTTATTACGGCTTCAAAATCACTAATTTTGTATTCCGAGTCATAGCGAGGACTGTCGACCACGAGCTTGTGAAAGTTCAAAATCAACCAGTCATTGTTAGTAATGGCTTTATCGATACGCTGATAAATCAATTCGAGGCTGGTTTGGCTGGAAACTGATAAGGCCGAAATGCGGTAAGGAGTGGTGTAGCCATGAGGCTGCCCAAAATCATCAATAGTGCGTGCAGTCTCGAAATACTTAGCGACCGCACCAATAACATCATCGTTGTATGCCCCGCCGGGGTAGGCAAAGTTTTCTGCGCCTTTATAGGCGTATTTGTCAAGATATGCACGAATTGCCCTGAGTTCTTCGTCAAGTTCTTGCCCGCTAAGCTCAGTAAGGCTGTTTTCTCCATGTCCGGAAATATCCCAACCCGCCGCCGCTAATTCATCTACTTGCTCTTGGGTGAGAAAGGAGCTCGAGCCCAGGCGTTCGGGAATGATATAGGCCGTGGCCGTTAGACCGTATTTATCAAGAATAGGCTTGGCATACTGATATTGGCTTAGGCGTCCGTCATCAAAACTGATACTAACAACCGGGGTGTCGGCGGTCTCAAATATCGCCAAATCATCAAACCAGACCGAGGCCTCATAGCTTTCTTCGGAGGCAGCCGTAAAAAGCAAATTCTCAACGTTAAGCCAACTGGGTGTGCCCACCTCTGCAAAGCTGCTGGGGCTAAGCACGATTTCAAGCCATTCGTTATCTGGCGGGGTCACCAAATGCGCCCTTAGATCAACCCGAAAATAGCTACTGTAGTCTTTACTCGTATAAAGAGCAAAGCTGCTTTCAGTAATTCGTTGCCAATTATCGGAGCGCACAAAAAAACTAAACGAGCGACCCGACCAATCAGCCTGCCGAGTGTCACTGATAGCCCCAGCAGGTTCCACACTTTTGGGTGTCGTAATTCTTAAGCTCGCTTGACCCTCTTTTTTAATAAGCGGGTCAAAACCGATTTCGCCCCAGCCAAACCAGTCAAACCAGTTTGCCTCTAAGGATTCCCGTATCATTGGTTTGGCAAAGTTGCGTGACTCGTCTCTGTTGTTTACCACCAAGTGGTAAAGACCTCCATTTATGTCTATGACATAAAGTTCGCCCGCTTCGTCCTCGGCAAAAGAGCTGATGTTGAGCGGTGTCTGCATGATGTCTTCTAAAACCCAATTGCCTGGTGTGCTTTCATAAAGCGACCATAGGCGTCCTACTGTAAAGTCACCAAAAATATAACGTCCTGCCAGTTCAGGGAATTCCTGGCCACGATAAACGTAACCCCCTGTAACTGCATTACCTCCTGTAGGTTCAAAAGACAAGTGGCCATAATAGGCTATGGGGGGCTCGAGCCCTGTAATGGTTGGACAATCAGGTCTGACCAGGGCACCATCATCAGGAAAGGTAAAGCATTCATTGGCTTCTTTAAGAGGCCAACCGTAATTGCCACCGGCTTTGATGAGGTTTATTTCTTCCCAGCGGGATTCCCCTACATCAGCTAAAAAGAGTTGTCCGGTCTGCCGGTCAAAGGAGAATTTCCAGGGGTTGCGAAAACCAAGCGCATAAATCTCGGGTCTGACACCTTCTAAATCCATAAAAGGGTTGTCCGCAGGAATGGCATAAGGGTCGCCACGGTCTACGTCTATACGCAGGAGTTTCCCCCTTAGGGAAGCAAGATTCTGTGGGGTCAAAGTTTCCTGTCGCAAAAAAGACATGCTGCGCTCACCCGAACCAACACCGACATAAAGGTAGCCATCGGGGCCAAAGGCAAGCTGCGCCCCGTGATGAAAAGGTTCTTCGGTATCTATTGCAAAGAGGATTTTCTCAAAGGCGTTGGGGTCTGCATAATCAGGGTCACTGTCTGATACCCGGTACTCCGCTACGACAATGCGTCCTGTGCCTATCTGGGTGTAGCTCATAAAAAAACGGCCATTTGTCTGGTAATTTGGATGAAAGACAATATTGTACATGCCCTGCTCACCAACCAGCCCGGTGACGCGGTCCCGCAAATCGAGAAAAGGTCGATTAAGCACCTTTCCATCTTTGACAATACGCACCAAACCCTCAAGTTGCACCACAAAAAGACGGTTCGAGCCGTCCCCGGCATTCGTGGCGTAGACGGGTAGCTTCAGGTTAGAGGTGACGAGCTCGAGCCCAATGTCAAACGGAATTTTGCTGCGGGCAGAGGCTTCCTGGGCACGCGCTGTGACCATCAGGAGACTGAGAATAATAAGCAGGCTAGGCAGGAAGCTTCGTGTCTGGATCATGAGGTCACCGCGTTTCTTTATTCGATTTCAGTACAAAAGGATATCTCAGGTCGCGACATTAGGTTAAAGATTTAGTCAAAAGCAAAGTGATTATTCTCGTTAAACCACTCGTTAAAGGCCATAAGCGCCTCAGCAGAGCTTTCCATGCGCCAGTCGGTTTCCTTCTCCTCGTTAAACCAAACGACGGCCTCTATTTTAGGAAATGCTGTAGAGGCTAGCATAGCAGTGATCCACTCGGCCTTATCGCCACCATACTCAGTAGATGCAACCTCGGCTATCCACACATCTTGTGGCCCCAAGGCTGTTACCCGTTCATATGCTGTGGCAAAGATGTCCTCAAAGCTGCGCCAGTTACTCCACTCCCTGATCGTACCCCAGTTA
>JASBUK010000084.1:2500-9652 GCA_030147925.1 Trueperaceae bacterium | reverse complement strand
AGTAGATGCTGTTTGCTCCGTTCTATCCTTGGGTCGGGTAAAGCTGAAAAGTGTAGGACTGCTAAGCGTAGTTGCTCCGTTGCTGGGTCTTCTGTCATCCCTCAAGACTAGCGTCTTTGGTTTTGATGCGTCAGCCCTGTCTTATAGCCACATTTGGGCCATTACGCTAAGAGCTTCTTGCTATACTAAAAACATCATGAAACGTTCTCTACAAGAAATCATCGAACTCCTGGTTTTTGGCCTTATTGCTTTGCTTGTCGGGATAGGCCTCTTGTGGGTCGTTGGCTGGTTGCTGGGTCTTGTTGGCATTGTCTTTAAGGCCGTGGCAGGCTTTTTCTGGTTGTTGCTCAGGTTCATCATACCCATCGCCATCGTAGCCGCCGCCATTTACGCACTGATTAAACTGGCCCAAAGACAGGAGAAAAAGGTCGAGGTGACACCAAGTTATACCCCCACTCCTCCTCCACCCCCGCCAGCAAGTACCAGTAATGCAGAAAGTGCCGCAGCTCCGGCTGCCGACAGCCCAGAAGACGCTACAGCAACAGAAGAAACCGAGGACAACAGCAAAAGCGAAGAAAGCAAGCAAGACTAAACCAGTAGCACTGTGAACAAAGCGAGCAGCAATGCCGATAAACTCCGGTTTGTAGTCACAAATAAGCATAGCTGATGTCCAAGCCACTTCTTGTTCTCGGAGACTTTGCCTGGGACGTGTTGATACGCACCAATAGCAAACTCTTGCCCGGGGGCGATACCTTTGGTGAAGTTGCGCTAGCGCCCGGTGGCAGTGCCGCCAATGTTGCCGTTTGGGCTGGTCGTTGCGGTCTTGACACTACCTTCATCGGCAAAATTGGCCGTGACCGTTTTGGTGAACTCGCCGAGGAAAACCTGCGGGAAGAAGGTATCAGAGCGCATTTTATCCATACCGACGCCCACTTAACCGCCGCTGTTGCCGTCTGGATTGACGAGACAGGCGAACGCTCGATGGTCTCAGGGCAGGGTGCTGACTTTTATCTCCTGCCCTCAGAATTGCCTAAAAGGCCCTTAGAAAACACCAGGCATCTGCACTTAAGCGCCTGGTCTTTCTTTTCCGACCCGCCGCGCAGCGCCGCACGTCAGGCTGCCCAAGTCACTAAAGCCGCCGGGGCAACGCTGTCTTTTGACCCGGGCTCTTTTCAGATGATTGCCCAAATGGGTGCGCAGCGCTTTATCAAATACACCCACGACTTAGCCATAGACATATTTTTCCCTAATTATGAAGAAGGCGAGGCCTTAACGGGCGAAAAAGAACCAGAGGCCATTGCCCGCAAACTTGCCGACATCTATCCCAAAGCCGTCATCGTGCTCAAGTTAGATGCCAAGGGAGCATTGGTTTTAGAATCCGGTCAGGCGACACATATCCCACCGGCCACCAATAACCTCATCGACGCTACCGGTGCCGGCGATTCCTTTGCCGGCGCCTATCTCGCCCGCAATCTTAAAGGCGCTACCACTACCGAGGCCGCAAATTTCGCCACCAAAGTCTCGGCCTGGGTGATCGAGCAATTAGGCGCCCGACCACCCGGGGACCCCCGGCTTAAGGAAATTATTTCCGTTTCGGCTTAAGACCCGGCATGTTGGTTAGTGGTCGGTAGTTGGTGGTAAGTGGTGGGTGGTTTGTAGTTAGTGGTCGGTAGGAAAAACGTTTTTCGAAAGTCCCCTACAAAACGAGGACTAAGGTGTGAGGTGTTAGGCCAATTTTGTTAGTAGTTGGTGGTTTGTGGTGAGTGGTAGGTGGTAAGTAGTAGGTGGAAAAAACCTTTTTAGAAGGTCTTTCCAACGGAGTTCTTTTTGGGCGTCAGCGCTTGACTGACAAATTCCCATTGTCTGAATGCCACCTCTGGAAAACTCCTGGTTTCTACCTCCTACTAACTACTTTCCACTTACCCACTTACTTTTTACTTTCATCTTTTTCCTTTTTACTTTCTACGGTCTTATTGGCTTACTGGCTGCGCGGGTCGAGCACGTCTCTAAAGGCATCACCCAACAGATTCCAGCCCAAGACAAAAAGAACGATGATAAGCCCGGGCCAGAAAGAAACATACCAGTAAGCCCAGGGATTACCGGGCGGACCCAAAATCCAGTTGCGGGCAAAGCTGATCATCTGGCCCCAATCGGCATAACCGAGCGGCGCGCCCAAACCCAGGAAGCTTAACGCCGCCGCTGTCAGCACTACCGAGCCAATATCGAGGCTGGCAATAATCACCAGTGGCCCAATGGCATTGGGTATGACGTGTTTAAAGATGACCCTGGCGCCTCGCGCCCCGAGCGCCCTGGCCCCAGCGACATACTCCTGTTCTTTAACGCGCAGAATATCCCCACGCAATACTCGGGCATAGTTAGGCCAAGCCACCAGTGAAATGGCGATCATCACATTAAAAATACTCTGCCCCAAAACCGTGATGATAACCATGGCCAAGACAAGCCCTGGCACCGACATGACCACATCGGTAAAGCGCATCAGCACCATATCTACTCGCCCCCCGAAATAGCCGGAAATACTACCCATAATCACGCCGACTGTCAACCCCACGCCGACTACAAAAATGCCAATTAAAAAAGCCGTGCGCGTACCCCAGATGAGACCGTAATAAATGTCGTAGCCACCGCTGGTCGTACCTAAAACAGCCTGGTCGGAGGGCGGTTGGGGAATCGGTGAAAAGGTGGTGCGAGGAATAGTGTAACAGCTCTGCGGGGTAAGGACCAAGGAGCGCCAGAAGACCGGCTTTAGGGGGTTGCGGACATCTTGCATGGTAGCTCTGGAAAGCCCCAAATCACGCGCGCAGGAGCGTCCCGGTGTGGTCAACAAAGGCGCAAAGATAGCTATAAAAACAAAGCCTATCACCATCAACGCCCCGGTGATTGCCAAGGGGTTGCGCCGAAAGCGCTTCATGGTCTTAGAAGTCCACCAGCGCCGCAATGCTGGTTCCGGGCGTTCTTTTTTCTCTAATTCAAGGTTTTTCGTAGCGTCCATCAGTCGTACCTAATCCTCGGATCAATGATGCCGTACATCACGTCTACCAGCAGGTTGGCAATAACCACCACCATCGACAAAAAGACGGCAAAGCCAAGCACTGCGGCATAATCTAACTGAACAGCGGCGGATGCCGCCCACTGACCAAGACCGGGATAGTTAAAAATAGTTTCGGTAATAACCACGCCACTGATAAGTCCGGTCAGTACAAAACCTGCCAAGGTCAAAACCGGAATGAGCGCGTTGCGGCGGGCATGTTTAATATTGACTACCGATTCTTCTAAGCCTTTGGCCCTAGCCGTGCGCACGTAGTCCTGCGACAAGGTGTCTAAAAGCGATGAGCGCATAACCCGCATGATTTGCGCACTGGCTACCACCGCTAAGGTAGTAACCGGCAAAATAAGGTGCAAAATAGCGTTCCAGAAGATATCCAAACGGCCATTTAGCAAAGCGTCTATGGTCATAAGCCCGGTATAGCTTCTAAAATTACCCGAGGCCAGTTCGATGATATAAGGGGTAGAAAGACGACCCGGTTCGACCCGAAACAGACCCCCGGCAAAATCTTTTAAGAATTCTCCCAAACCGCCGTAAAAGATCACCAGCAGCCAAATGCCAAACACAAAGGTGGGCAGTGACCAGCCCACGATGGATAAGACCCGGGTAAGTTGATCGATAAATTTATCCCGATTTAGTGCCGCTGCCGTACCAAACCAAATACCCGCCCCAATAACCGGAATGATGGCAAAGAGCGCCAGCTCGAGCGTTGGTGGAAAGCGCTTTCTGATAGTGGTCAAAACTGGTTCGGCAGTGACCCGCGAATAGCCCAGGTTACCCTGTGCGACCTGACCCAGCCAGCGCCCATATTGCATATACCAGGGGTCGTCTAAGCCGTACTGCTGGATAATCGCATCTAAATTCCTGGCTTGTTGTTCCGAGCGGGCGAAGGCTGCGGCCCGTTGATACGGCGTGAGCAATTGCATGAGCAAAACGATAATAATGGTGACGCCAAAAAATACCACCGGTAGAAAAAATAAGCGCCTGATAATAAACGGTAGCACTACATAACCTCCTGCAAATATAAACAAATATAAAGATGAAGGGACAAGTTAACTTGTCCCTTCAAAACTTAGCGAGTTAGTTTTTCGAGAGGTTCTTCCAGAGAAACTCACCGCTTAGCATGGGGTTGTAGTAGATACCCTGCAAGTTACTGCGAGCTGCAATATAAGCCGCGGGCGTAGGCAGAGCAATCAGTGGCGCAAGTTCATAGTGCTTTCTGGCGATTTCACTGTAGTAGAATGCGCGCTCCGCAGGATCAGTTGCCCGGTTAGCGTCATCAATAAGCGCCTGAATGTCCGGGAAGTTGATGCTGGTGCGAGCTGAGTAGAAACCGCTGTTGGAATAGAAGGTGTCAATAAAGTTCTTGGGATCGGCGTAATCAGCACCCCAGCCAAGCGCAAACATCGGCACTTTCTGCTCACCAGTGCGGGCTAAGAAGTCCGGCCAAGCCAGCGCCCTCACGTTCATCTTGAATTTGGGGTTTAAGAACTCGACGTTTTCCTTGATGATCTCTAACGCAGTTTGGCGAGTGGTATTACCAGCATTGTATAGCGCGGTAAATTCGAAACCGGTATCCCAAAGCTGACCATCATAGGCTGCCCGGAAGTGTGCTTCGGCGGCTTCTAAATCAAGGCTGCGGATGGGCACACTATCGTCATAGCCTAAGAAAGAAGGAGGCATACCCACGGTCAGGGCACGGCCCTTACCTTCGTAGACCTGCTCGATAAAGCCCTGCTGATCGAAAAGGCTGGCAAAGCCAAGACGCACATGCAAGTCATTAAAGAAATCGCTGGGAATGCCGTTGCCGTCAAGCTGACCGGAACCGACATCTTCGTTATTGCTGGTGTCAATGTCGTAATTAAAGAAGACGGTGGTTACCGAAGTGGGGTTCCAGTCCTCATTTTCATAAACGGTTACTCCGGGTGCACCGCGAAGCTGCACCAAACCGGCTTGATCGCCTAAGACAATGCGGTCGGCATCACCCTGTTGCAGGGCCAGAATGTTGGCCGCTTGCTCGTCCACATAGCGGTAGACAACATTTTCCAGGGCGGGGGCACCACCCCAGTAGCCATCAAAGCGCTTGGCTACGGTGGTTTCGCTATCCTGGCTTATAACCGTGTAAGCACCGGTACCACTGACCTTATCATTCATGTACTCTTGGGTCAGGTCACGGCCAATCCAGTCTTCCCAGGTGGCTTCGGTTCCGTCCCACATGCCGTTTTCGATGGCCCACTGGCTGTCCACTATGCCAAAAGCCGTATAAGCCAATATGGCTAAGAGCGCCGGCTCGGCCTTGGTTAAGTTGAGCTGTACAGTGTAATCATCAACACATTCCACAGCGTTGTCAATCATCTCAAAGCTGACTTCGGCTTTGTAGGCCTCGGGGTCACTGCCATCAATCTGTGTGCCTAAGAACTGGTCACCAATCAGATAGCTGACCGCACCCTCGGGGTGAGCCGTGACCATACCGCGTTCAAAGGAGTATTCAACGTCGCGGCAGCTAAAGGTATTACCGCTGTGGAATTGCACGCCTTCACGTAACGTAAAGGTGTAGGTCTTGCCGTCTTCGGAGACCTCATACGAGGTGGCCAGTGCCGGCACAAATTTATCGATATTGGCACCGTCATAGGTAAAAAGCGTCTCGTAAACGTTCTCTAGAATTTCGCCGGAGGCAGTGTCATAAGCTCGAGCCGGGTCAAGCGACACTACTTCACCAAAAGCTTGCCAGACATAAGTATCCGCCGGAGCTTGAGCCAACGCAAGGCCCATTAGGCTCACAGCAACTAATAACAATAAAAACTTTTTCATGTTCCTCCAATTATGGGTGGGTTTGAAATGCTAAATCTTAACGAACAATCACTCCTTGAATGCCGTTATGCTGCTCGATGTATCCCCAGACCGTCCTCCTTCCTTATAACAGAGTGCGCTTTGCACTCCTAAATGCTTCTCAGTAGTTTATCAAATAGTTCACACAAATAGGAAAAAAGGCCATTCTCATGGTACTCAACTATGGTGGGGCTCAAGGTGATGCCATTTCCATTCTGGCGCTTTGGCAAATCGCAAGCACTCAATTATCCCCAGTAGATTTTTGCCAATGCCGTTTACAAGCCCATCGATTCCTTTTGGCAACCGCGCGACCCAACCAAACAACTGTTTAGCAACATTCGGCATAAGCCGGGTGCTCAAGGTAGACTGTTAAGTATGAAGCGCCTCTCCCTGCTTTGGTTGCTACCGCTTGGCTTCTTGCTGAGTGCTTGTCTTTCACGCGGCGACTCACTAGCCCCTATAGTCACCATCAGCGACCCCAAAAGTGGCACGGTCAGGAGCGCCGAAAATCTCACCATCCGTGGCTACGCTTTAGATGACGAAGGCATTGTGGCAATTCGTGTTGACGGGCAAAACTTGCTCCAGAGTACACTCTATCAAAATGAAAAGGGCAAAAAACTCATCGAGTTTGGCTTCCGCAGCCGCGAAATCAGCGAAGGCCAGTTTGCCTCGGTCATTGAAGCGGAGGACTTAAGCGGGCGTAAATCAACCCTGCGCTTTGAATTGCAGATCGATACCACCCCGCCCAGTCTTGAATTGGACGCGCTAAAATCCCTGGGCGAAGGCCGCGTCAGGGTATCGGGGATGGCACGTGACAACAACCAGTTGGGGCAGATTATCATTAACGGTAGCGAGCTTGCCTTTGCTTCTGTCAGCGAGCAGGCCTTTTCGCTCGACATTGAACAAAGCAGCACTATCACCGTAACGGTGGAAGATCGGGCCGGTAACAGCACCAGCCAACAAATCAATCCCTGATCTTTAAGCCCCACTAAGGCCAAGAATAGAATTTATGACCCTAACCCCTAAAAAACGTGACGAGCTTGCTCTTAAGCAAACAAAAAGTAAATTGTTGCCCATTTCGACGCAAGACGTGCTTGCCGGGCTAAACCCGCAAAAAACCATTCAATGGGAAGTCGCCCACGGTAACGGCGATCTTATAAAGGCCCTGGATATTTTAGGAATTGCCGGTCCCATGGCGATATTAACCCCCTGGGAACTAAAAGACACCGATGGCCGACATCTTATCAATGCCGGGGGTT
>JASBUK010000046.1 GCA_030147925.1 Trueperaceae bacterium | reverse complement strand
TCAAAGCTTTCCTCAAACAGCTTAGACCCTCACTTATTCCTGAGCTCATGCTCGCCTTCTCTGACGCTGTCCTTGCTGTTACCCCGCTTGATGTTCAGCAGACCTTTCATCACTGTGGGTATATTTGATGCAAATGCTATTTGTAAGAACTGCCCCATAAAATTTTAATGGGGTGGATGTATCTATTTTCACCTGAAAATCTAGTGATCCCAGGAGGGATACTTTGTTCTGTACTTGGAGCCTAAATCCGAAAGGAAGCAGATGCCCTGGTACCTTTTTCTAATTTTCCTCCTCGGCAGTCTACCTTTACTTAAAAGATACGGAAACTCGCAGTGGAGTTACCTTGTTGTAGTGCCATACTATATTTTCTACTTCTTCATTTAATAGCTCTTTACGAAATGACTTTGTAGCTGCGATTAATCCCTACGAATGTTCGAATGTTTCCGCTAGTTCTGCTTCCATCAGGGTAGCAGCACTGTATTTTGTCAACGTTGATTCACCGCAAAACACGATTCTTGTAAAGGCGTCTTCAGCGGCTTTTGCGAACAGTAATTATCAAACAGGCGACTTCGGCATTATCTGGTTTTATGCAACTGATGATGTTGACGTAATCGCCAACTGTTCTTACACCTTTAGTGACAACCTTGATTACAATTTGAGCCTGAAAGCTGGTTGGAATAAAGTGAGAATTCTTGTCACCGACACTAAACCCTCGTTTAGCTTTGAGGTCGTAACTGTGCCTGGTGCTACCTCCCGGTACGCTTTGCCTTAAATTAGCAGAGCTAACTGATTTTCAGCGTGTGGCTCTTATCCTTAGCAAATGGGTATAAACTGACTCAGGAGGTTCTTTTATGGGTATTTTAGTACTTATAGGCATTGTCATTGCCATTGCCGGTATTGCGCTACTAGTGCAGGGAGTTCAGGGGCAGCAGGGCAGGCTTCGTGGTTTGGGTGGTCTGCTGATTGTTATTGGTGTCCTCTCCGCTTTGCTGTCTTCGGCTTTTGTGGTGGTGCCTGCTGGCTCGGTGGGAGTGGTTTTTAACATCTTTGGCGGTGTGCAGGATAATGAACTTGGTGAAGGTGTTAATCTGGTCGTACCCTTTGTGCAGCAGGTGACCCTGTATGATGTGCGGCAACAGGAATTGACTTTAGCCTCTACAACAGGCGATGAGATTAACTCACGTTCAGACGAAGGCTTAGAGATTTCTGTGGATGTCACGGTGTTGTATCAGGTTGCGCCCAATGAGGCGGCAAGGCTGCACCAGGATATTGGACCGTCTTACGAAGAGATTCGTATCCGTCCCGAGATACGTTCGCAGGTTCGCGATGGTGTGGCCAACTTCAGAGCTGCTGATCTGATCAGCACCAGACGCCTGGAATTACAGCAGGGCATTCAAGAGAATTTGCGGGAGTCCTTGGCCCAGGATAATATCAGTATCCTCAACGTGCTCTTGCGTGATGTAAGAATTCCGCAGGCGATTACCCAGGCCATTGAAGAAAAACAAGCGGCGGAACAGCAGGTAGAGGTAGAAGAAAATCGTCGCAGACAGTCCGAAATTGCTGCCCAGCGTGCCGTTATCGAGGCTCAGGGTCAGCGTGACGCAGAAATTGCTCGAGCCGAGGGTGAAGCCGCAGCCTTGAGTCTGCGCGGGGCGGCTTTGCGTGAAAACCCCGAAATCATTCAGCTAGAAGTAGCCCAAAGACTGGCGTCGACAATTCAGACGATCATGTTGCCTGCTGAAGGCAACTTTTTGCTTGATGTGCGCGGCTTAACGGGCGCTCAACCTTAAAACTTAAGCGGTGTATTACAAGTTGGACCAGTGGGGGCATTTGCACAGAAAGTTACGGTTTCACCCACTTCCTGAGCTACGAAACCGTAACTTTCTGTTCGGGTGGGGCCAGATAGTCCTCGATGAAGTAGGTGCCGTTAGGCACCACATGCTTGTAGGGCAGCAGTGAAACATGCTTTAGAACCTCATCTTCGACCACTTCGCCCCGCGCCCTGAGCCCCTCCACGATGCCACCGATCTTGACGGTGTTCCAGTAAAGGATGGCGTTGGAGACGAGGCTTAAGCAACTTGCTTTGTTCATAATCTCTTCGTAGTCGCCGGTAGAAAACGCACCCTGGTCCGCGAAGAAGATGCGCCTCGCCAGCTTGTGCCGGTACTCGCCCTTGTTGAGCTGCAACTGCACGGTCTGCCGAAGAGGCTTGTCGGTAAGGTAACGCAGCACGTACTGCGTTTTGAGGATACGCCCGAGGTTGGTGAAAGCCTTAGATAGCCTGTCGGCCGGGAAGCTGCTCGTCAGGCGCTGCACCACCACGTGCGCCGGTGCGGTCCGTTCCCTTAGCGACACCGCCACCCGGGCCATCTCCTCCCACTGCTCTTCGACGATACTCGAGTCGGCTGTTCCTGGGCATGAACTCGAAACCAAGCAAGTAGCAGAGCGCGAAGATAATCTCGGTATAGCCGTGGGTGTCGGTGACGTGAGCCTTGACCTGGAGAATGGTGTTGTTCTCTAGCAGTCCGTCCAAGACATAGAGCGCCTCTCTAGGGCTACAGGAGATAGCCCGGGTGCCAAAGCCGAATATTGGTCGGAGACATGGGTGTAGATGCCGATGGCTTTCTCGTAGTAGCCGTAGTAGCGCGGGTAGTAAGACGCGAGCAGGCTGCTGGCGCGAATCTTGAAGCGCTGCGCGTCGGATAAGGACAGCTCGCCGCTGCCATAGACGCTGCTGAGGGGCAGTTGATGATGCCGATTGACAATCTCGGCGCTGGCCGCGGTGATGGTCTCTTCCCGAACGAAGTTGTGCAGCGTATAGCGGAGCCTATCCACGCTGGTGTCTTTCATGCTGTTGCTCATCGACACCACGCCCAGGTTGGTGGCCTGCGACACGAGAGGGGCCATCAGGGATTTGTAGAACGCCTCGGGTCTGGCTCTATGTCCGTCGAGGGGCTTGAAGTGCCGAGTAAATCCCGTCCACCTCCATCAACAGCTCCTCGATGCGAATGCTGGGCATACCGGTGTCGATCACCTTTTGCAGCCGGCTTACAGAGATGGGAACGGCAACCTTGTCGTCCCGCTTGAGCTTCAGTTTACCCCTGTCGATGCGGGCGAACGTGTCCCCTTTGAACCGTTCCGCAGCTTCGGCGTGGCGCACATGAAAATCAGTCGCGAGCCCCTCCTTGGCTCTGTCTGCGGGTGGCAGCGCGAGGGTGGCGAAGGCCTCGGCTCTCAGCTCCCGCCACTTACGCTCGCTCAGCACCAGGTTCCAAAAAGACACGTGCTGTTTGCTCTGAGGCAAATAGAGGTCGTCCGAACGCAAGTTGTCTTTCATGGCCAAGGCAACGCTCAGCTCCCAGGTGTTCCGGTTGACCCTGCCCCGGTCGTCACGTAGGGCGCGGCTCAATTCCGTGGGGACGAAGGAGGTTGTAACGTTGTCGGGGAGTCTGCTCAGGTCACCGGAGTCGAGGAGTCGCAGAATCTGCAGCGCCTCGAGCAACCCCTCCTTCCCCACCTCGGCTTCGAAGGGCAGGTGGATAAAGAGGGCGAAATACTTCCGCAGACTGGGGTAGCGGTTGAGGAGCCGGTCTCCGTAGCCACGCTCTTCGAGCCGCTGATATGCTCGCAGGGTCTCCAGCGAGGCTTTGAACCGGGATTCACCAACATTGCGCCAGAGGTCTCTTTTGTAGAGCGCCTGCTCCTCGGGCCAGGCCACGAGCGCGTCGTTCGCCTGTAACACCACGTCGAGGGCTTTTTTTCTTACGCTTGAGTAGCCGGTTGAGCTGTTTTTGGTGGGCGTTCTTGCACTCGCGGGTCATCTCGGTGAGGTACTGGTCGTGCATCTTGATGGGGTAGTCGAGTAGCTGCTTACGGGTCTCGAGGAGAAAACAGACCATCAGGCCGTAACGCTTTTGCCGGTTGAAGCGCTTTAGGTCCTTGGCGTGGTACGTTCTGGCCTGCTTGAAGAAGAACTCTAGGGAGGCGGGCTCTAAAAGTTGGATTTCGAAGCGGTCGATGCCTGTCGCGACGACCCGTTCGTAGAGCGCCAGATAGTGCTGGAGCGCCTTGATGCTGGCTTCGGGCGGGAACGCTTTGAGCCGATTGAAGTAGCTGCGCTGCTCGCTGAGGGTGGCCTTTCGCTCGGGCTCTTCTACGCGTAACGAGGGTTCGAGCTCGAGTTGCTGACTCAGGTAACCGCTGATGCGAGGCGACAGGTCGTGCGTGTCGGCCAATAGGCGACCCCAAAGTCTTACGGCGCAGATCTGGACGGCGACGAAGAGCCGTGCCTTTTTGCGGTAGCGGCTGACTTCTGCCTTGTCCTCCTCGGAAAGCGTCCAGTCTCTCGCCATCTCCTCGTCGGAGAAATCACCCCGGACCCGCATCGCCTGATAACGGGGTCTTGCCAAAAACGCTTCTTTTGCCATCCTCATCGCCTCCTCTAGCGGGTAAAGAAAACCCTCGTTTGTTTGCCGTCTCAACCACGCCTCCCAGAACAGACCCAAACCGAGCTCGAGAAGGGTAAGATAGGCAGTCAAGAAAACAGGGGTAGAGAATAACCGTCTCGGCATGAGTTTCTTTACCTCAAGGAGGTGGCGCGGTGCTTATCGGGTACGCCAGAGTCTCGACTCAGGACCAGAATCCGGATTTGCAGCGGGATGCGCTCGAGAGAGCGGAGTGCAAGGAAATCTATATCGACCGGGTCACCGGCACCGCGGCACACCGGCCTGAACTCGAGAGGGCCAGAGCGAGACTGCGCGAGGGTGACACGCTGGTGGTGTGGAGATTAGACAGGTTGGGGCGCTCGCTCAAAGACCTTATTGAGTGGGTGGCTTATCTCGAGGAGCAGGGAGTTGCCTTCAAAAGTCTGCAAGAGTCCATCGACACCACCACCTCCACGGGTAAGCTCGTCTTTCACATGTTCGGAGCCTTAGCCGAGTTCGAGCGTAACCTCATCCGGGAGCGCACGCAGGCCGGGCTCGCCGCGGCTCGAGCCAGAGGGAGAAAGGGAGGTAGAAGCAAGGCCCTTAGTCCCGTCAAGCGCCAGCGAGCGGTGGAACTCTACAACAACCGAGAAGTCTCGGTGAAAGAAATCTGCGCCATGTTTGCCATTTCTAAACCTACCCTCTACAGCTACGTGCAAGAGAGTCAAAACGCCTCAAAAGTCAAACCGTAACTTTCTGTTCGGATGCCCCCGCTGGCCCAAGTTGTTTATCGCAGCTTGTGACGTTTGTTTAAAAGGAGCCGGTAGTTGGTAGTTTGTGGTGAGTGTTAGGTGGGAATGGCCTTTCTAGAAGGTTTCCCCACTGAGTTCTTTTTGATTAGTGGTTTCCCGTTGCCTGATTTTGCCACCGCTGGAAAATCCCAAGTTTCTACCCCCTGCTAACCACTTTCTACTTTCTCCTTTTTACTTTCTACTCTCCAGCCAATTTTAGACATCTTCAAACCTGAACCGTTGACAGGGGAGGGGTCAACCCTCCCCAAATTTTTTAAGAAATCTCGTTAAACAAAACTTACCCCGTCACCGGTGATAATTTCACCAACGTGGTAAAGCGTTTCAGGCGCTTGCTGCAAAACCGTCTCAAGCTGTTCGGCAGCTACTACGAGCAAAAAGCCCGCGCCCATATTGAAAACGCGGTACATTTCAGTATCGTTAATTTTGCCCTCAGTCTGGATTTTTTTAAAAATCTCTGGAACCGGCCAGCTCCCGGTTTTTATCCTGGCAGCCAATCCTTGGGGCAAAATACGCGGTAAGTTTCCGGAAATACCACCACCGGTGATGTGCGCCATGCCGGTAGTCAGTCCTTTTGTCAGCAAGGGTTTTACTGTGTCAAGATAAGAGCGGTGCGGTGTGAGTAATTCCTGACCGATAGTGTGCTGGCCAAAGGGCTCGAGCAAGCGGCTCCCAAAGACCTGGCGGGCCAGACTAAAACCATTGGTTTGCAAACCCCCGGACATTAGGGCTAAAACCTGGTCACCAGCCTTTATCCGCTGGCCCGTAATTATTTTTTCGCGATCTACTATCCCGACAATCGTACCCACCAAGTCAAATTCACCTTCGGCATAAACTCCGGGCATTTCCGCCGTTTCACCACCTAGCAGGGCTATGCCCGCTTGCTTGCAAGCAGTAGCAGCGCTGGAGACAATAGTAGCGATCATTTCGGGCTCGAGCTTACTGGCCGCGACATAGTCAAGAAAAAACAGCGGCTTAGCGCCCTGCACCAAAATATCGTTAATGCAGTGGTTGACAATATCCTGACCAATTCCGGCAAAATCATTTAGTGCGGCAGCCACCTTGGTCTTGGTGCCCACACCGTCAGTGGAGGCAACCAGCACCGGTTGAGCCAGGTGGCCAAGCTCGCTTATATCGTATAGACCGCCAAAAGAACCAATGCCGGCAAGCACCTGGGGGCCATAAGTGCCGGTAACGGCGTCTTTCATAAGCATCACTGCTTTTTCGCCAGCGGCAAGGTCTACACCGGCATTTTGATAAGTGGATTGATTGGAATCAGCAGAAGGCTTGGGCATAAGTTGATTGTATCCTGGGAACGGTCTAAGGGAAGCTGACAAGGAAATAGCCTTATCGAAATAGCCTTATCTTAATGAGATAAATAAATCACGAACATAAGTATCGTGAAAAATAGCACGAATATAATCTATCAAACTACTACTAATTTAAGGGAAATAATTGAGCTCTGCACTTGCTTGACAATTGCTCAAAGAGCGTCAGGGCGTACGCATGTACCAATCTTTCACGAGTGAAGGGTCTCCCAGACTTTATTTCCCAAAGGCTCGTCCTTTCGCTGTTTGGCAATGGATGCTTGAATAAGCCATTTTCCACCCAGCGGTGATGGGAGTCTACCTTCGAAAATAAGGCTGCGCGTTTGTCCGAGAGTGATGACTCCCCCTCTACAGGTCTACATGCGTAAGCCCTGT
>JASBUK010000041.1 GCA_030147925.1 Trueperaceae bacterium | reverse complement strand
CGGTGAACTCTCAGCTTGAAAGCATGGGTGTTCAGCGCTTGCGGGCGCGTACTAACGAAGGTTTCTTCATCAAAGTCCGCGCTTCTTTACTTGCTCTCATTTGCACGAACTTGCATGAACTGGACTAGCAATTACGGTAGTTAATAGCCAGCACCAGCACAATAAGACCAAAGCCAGCAATTTCTATCCAAAGATTGGGCCAAAAGATAGCAACGGTGCCCAGCGCGGCCAAGAGACGTGAGAGAGGATACATGCGGGTAAAGATAAAACCCTCTAAAGCCGCCGCAAAAGCGCCTAAGGCCGCAAAGGCGGTCAGGACGCCCCAGGTCACGACCAGTAGCGGACCACCGGTGATGATCTCCGGATTAAAGACCATAAACAGCGGGATGAGATAAAGGCCCTTGGCAAACTTCCAGGCGGCAAAGCCGGTCTTCATGGGATCGGCCCGGGCAACACCCGCTGCGGCAAAGGCGGCCAAAGCTACCGGTGGCGTGACGTTGGAGTCTTGCGAGTACCAGAACACCAGGAGGTGGGCGATAATCAGCGGAATGCCAAAATCATTGACCAAAGCGGGGCCGGTAAGGACTATCAGTACAATGTAACTGGCGGTGACGGGCAACCCCATACCCAGCACCAAACTGGCTAAAATGACCAACAGTATAGCCAGAACGATGTTGCCCATTGAAAAGCTGAGCATAAGCGAAGAAAATTTTAGACCCAGGCCCGTGAGCCCGACGATGCCCACTACAATTCCCGCTACGGCGGTGGCGACACTGACCGGGATGGCGTTCTTGGCCCCCACCTCGAGCGCTCTTATGGTGCCTATAAAACCGCTACCGGCTGCTCTGCCTAAGGTAGTGGGAAGGCTCTTGGACTCGGTAGTCCTGAAAAACAGCAACCTTATGAGCCCGCGCAGCGCCGACACTATGAGCACGGCGATAATGGCAATGAAGCCCACTCGGTTGGGCGAGATGTTGAGCACCAGAAAATAAATTAAGATGCCCAGCGGAATGAGGAAATGCCAGCCTCTGGCAAAGACCTCGTGCAGCCTAGGCAGCTCGGAGGACTTCATACCCGCCATGCCGCGTTTGGCGGCGATGATGTCTACAAAGAGATAGACGGTGGCAAAATACATAATCGCCGGCAAAACACTCAATCTGACTATTTCGATATAGGGCATGCCGGTGTATTCGGCTATCAGAAAGGCTCCCGCCCCCATAATCGGCGGCATGATCTGACCCCCGGTGCTGGCCGCCGCTTCGATGCCACCGGCTTCTTCGGGTTTGTAGCCGAGCTTTTTCATTAGCGGAATGGTAAAAGCGCCACTGGTAACCACATTGGCAATGGCGCTGCCCGAGATAGAACCCATAAAAGCCGAGGCCACCACCGCCGCCTTGGCCGGGCCGCCGCGTTGCCGACCAGAGCTGGCATAGGCCAGATCGATAAAAAATTTGCCCGCCCCGGTAAGCTCTAAAAACGCCCCAAAGAGTATGAAGATAAAGACAAAGGTGGCTGCCACGCCCAAGGGTACGCCGTAAATTCCTTCTAAGCCTAAATAAAGCTGCGCGACGATGCGATCTACCCGGTAGCCACGGTGTTCGAGAATACCCGGCAAGAATTGCCCTAAAAAGGGCAGGGTTCCGCGTGGCCCGGCCATGGCGTAGAGGATAAAGATAAGGCCGATGACGGTGATGGTCAGGCCGATAACACGACGACTCGCTTCTAACAGGGTAATGACGGCAATGATGCCGACGATGATGTCAGTTCGCGTCCAAAAACCGGCCCGGTTGATGATGTCGTCGAGATAGTAGACCAGATAAAAACCGGCATAGGCGCTACCGGCTATAAACGCGCCGTCTATCAGCCAGCCGATAAAGCCGCGTTTGCGCCGCCTGCCAAAAACCGGAAAAAACAAAAAGGCCATGACCAAAATCAGGGCTAGGTGAATACCCCGCTGATAATAGGTGTTGAGAATTTGGATTCCGGCGGTATAGAGCTGAAATAGCGACAGAGAAACCGCCACCACCGAGATAAGCAGCAGCACGGGGCGGGTAAGGGGATGCTGGCGGGGCCGGTCAGTCATGGTTGCTCCGGGGTGATGAAAATACGCACGCGTTTACCCGCCGCCAAGGCGCTTAAAGAATAACTGATGCCGTCATAAATCAAACGGTGATCGACCGCCATGCTGCCCACCCGCAGCCAGTAAGAATTATCAGGAACTGCTTCGTTAATGTCATAAATCCAATAGCCCCCCTGGCCGTCGGATTCTAGTCGACCACGACCGGGGATGTGACCAAGACCGGCGTCAAAGGCCGGTGTTTGGCTGTCTGTTAGCAGCATTTGTCCGTCTTTATAACTGTAATAGTCCGTCACTAAAATACCTGTTACCGAATGATTCCACTTAATGGCCCAGTTGCTGCTGTGGTTTAGCTCGAGCTCTAACAAGACCCCGCCACTGTCCAGCGCCACCTTGAGAAAAGGCCCATCGGCAGAACTAAAACCACGGCCTGCAATTAGAACTGCTGACAGTAGCAACAGGAGGGGTAAAAAACCCCTCCACAGGCTTAAAGCCATCTTCCTCCGCTTAAACTCTCGCTTAAACTTTATTGTCCTAAAAGGCGTGCCGGAATTTCATTACCGGTTTCCTGATAGTAGCGGAGCGCCCCCGGATGAAGCGGAATAGGCGTGGCACCCAGACTAAATTCGACGGTGGTGTTATTGGCCGCTGGGTGGATGGCCCTTAACTCACCAACATTTTCAAAGAGATTTTTAACAATGTTGTAGGCGAGTTCCTCGTCCATCTCCTCGCTGACCACCAGCACATTGGGAGTGCCTATGGTTTGTACCGGCTCGTCCTGTCCCGGATAGGTGCCTGCCGGCATGGTATAGGAGGCAAAGACCGGGCTGGCGCTCAGTCCCTTGCTCACCTCTTCGTCACTCAGCGAAATAATGACGATATTGCGGGTGGTGGCCAAATCGAGAATGGAGCTTGTCGGCGGTCCGACACTCCAGAAGCCCGCGTCAATTTGCCCGTCGCGCAGCGCATTGGCGGTTTCATTGAAATTCAGTCGTTGCACGCTAAAGTCGTCGTAGCTGATGCCGTTGGCTTCCAAAAGGGCCTGTGCGGAAAGCTCGGTGCCGCTGCCCGGCGCCCCTACCGATACGCGCTTGCCTTTAAGATCGCTGAGCGAGCTAATGCCCGAATCGGCTAAGGTGACAAGCTGCACGGCGTTGGGATAGATCGAGCCCAGGGCTCTTAAGTTGGGCAACTGGCGCAACGTGCCGCTGCCGTCAAAGCGTCCGGTGCCGCTGTAGGCCTGATAAACGGTATCGGCTAAAGCCAGGGCGATGTCGGAGTCACCGCGGGAGATAAGGCCAACGTTTTCTACCGAAGCCCCAGTCACCTCGGCGACGGCTGTATAGCCATCAATATATTTACTGATAATCTCCGCTAAGCCGCCCCCATAGGGGTAATAGACGCCACCGGTGCCGCCGGTAGCAATGGATAGACTCTGCTGGGCAAAGCCGATGCCAAGCCATAAAACCAGTGTTAAAACCAGGCTAAATCGCAAAAAGCGCATGTTTCCTCCTCCTTAAGTTGGTTTGCCAGACTATAACAAAAAGCCGACCTAATAAATATACATTTTGGGTGTGTACCCTTGGAGGTCGGCGACAACTTATACCGAACCACGATGCGACCTTGCGTCTTTAAGGGGAAAGTAAAAAGTAAGTGGAAAGTAGTTGGTAGGAGATAGAAACTAGGGGTTTTCCAGAGGTGGCATTCAGGCAACGGGAATTTGTCAGCTCTTAAGCACTAACGCCCAAAAAGAACTCGGTGAGGGACTTTCTAGAAATGTTTTTCCCACTTACCACAAACCACCAACTACTAACCGCTCACCACAAGCCACCTACCACCAACTACTCACTAGTTGCTATTACCCCCTCGTGCTCGAGCTTAACTATTTCCTCCTCGTCCAAACCCAGCACCCTCTGTAATAACTCACGGCTGTGTTCACCCTTAAGCGGAGGTGGCCTAGCGGCGCTTGCGTTAAGCGGCGTACGGCTGAAATGCTGTAAAGGGCTGCCGGGCATTGATAATTCATGCAGGCGCGAGTGTGCTAGCAGCCAAAGCATGTTTCGCGCCGCAACCTGCGGGTCTGCTAAAGCTTCCGCTAAGTTATTGACCGGGGTAGCGGGAACTTTAGCGGCATTCAGTCGTTTAAGCCACCAGTCTTTAGGCTGCGTTTTAAAGATAGCTTGCAATTTTCCGATGAGTTCCTGGCGGCGCGTGACCCGTCCGGCATTGCTGTGAAAACGCTCATCTTGCCACAATTCTTCTGCCCCCAAAACTTCACAGCAGCGCTTAAACTGTGCGTCGTTGCCCACCGCCAACATCAACCAGCCGTCGCTGGTGGCAAAAGCTTGATAGGGCACAATCTGTGGGTGGGCGCTGCCCAGTTTCTCGGGGGCTTGGCCAGTTTGCAAGTAGCTCTGTGCCTGATTAACCAAGCTGGCCAAGGCCACGTCAAACAAGGCCACATCCAAGTGCTGACCACGCCCGGAGCGCTCGCGTTCATAAAGAGCTGCCAGGACTCCCATTCCAGCGCTCAAGCCTGTTAATACATCAACCCAGGCTACCCCAACCTTGACTGGTGGACCCTCCGGTTCTCCGGTGATGCTCATGATGCCGCTGAGGGCCTGAATGGCCGCGTCGTAGCCGGGTTCTTGTGCTCGGGGGCCATTGTGTCCAAAACCAGTGATGGAAAGATAAATAAGACCCGGGTTTATAGTCGAAAGCTGCTCATAAGCCAGACCATAACGCTTTAAGTCACCGACTTTGAAGTTTTCCACCAGCACGTCGGCTTTGCTAGCCAGCTGCTGGACAAGCGCCTGACCCCGGGCGTTTTTTAAATTGACGGCCAAGCTTTGCTTGCCCCGGTTGGTAGAAAGATAATAGGCGCTTTCGCCCTCGCTAAAAGGCGGCCCCCAGCGGCGGGTGTCGTCGCCTTGTAAAGACTCGACTTTCCAGACGGTGGCGCCCAGATCGGCCAGTACTTGCGTGCAATAGGGTCCGGCTAGAATGCGGGAGAGGTCTAGGACAAGCAGGCCGTTTAGCGGCGGTTTAGTCAAGGGCGCCCAGACCCGTCAGATCACGCCCCACAATGAGCGTGTGAATATCAAAGGTGCCTTCGTAGGTGTCCACAGTCTCCAGGTTTAGCATGTGTCGGATGGCGCTATATTCCACGGTGATGCCGCTGCCGCCCAATATCTCACGGGCTGAGCGTGCGGCTTCTAAGGCGACGCGCACGTTGTTGCGTTTAGCCAGCGATACCTGGGCGTAGTGCATTTGCCCCGAGTCTTTTAGCATGCCCAGGCGATGTGCTAACAGCAGCCCCTTGCTGTGCTCGGAGACCATCTCGACCAGCTTGTGCTGCACCAATTGGCGGCTGGCAATCGGTTTGCCAAAGGTGATGCGGCTTTGTGCAAACTCCAGCGCCTCATAATAAACCGCCTCGAGTGCGCCCAGTGCTCCCCAGGCGATGCCGTAGCGGGCCTGGGTTAAGCAGCCCAGGGGTCCTTTGAGCCCTTCTACCTGGGGCAAAAGCTGATTCTGATCTACGCGCACGTCTTCAAGCACCAACTCGCTGGTGACCGAAGCACGCAGGCTCATCTTGTGTTTGATTTTGTTGGCGCTAAAACCCGCCGCATTAGTTGGCACGATAAAGCCGCGAATAACCTCGTCTTCGCATTTGGCCCAAACGAGGGCGATATCGGCAATATTGCCGTTGGTGATCCACATCTTGCTGCCATTAAGAACGTAATGCGAGCCTTCTTTACGCGCCCGGGTCTTCATGGCACCGGGGTCGCTGCCACCGTCGGCCTCGGTTAGGCCAAAACAGCCGATCATCTCGCCGGAGGCAAGCTTAGGGAGATAATGATTTTTTTGCTCCTCCGAGCCGTAGGCATAGATGGGGTACATCACCAGTGCGCCCTGCACCGAGGCAAAACTGCGGATACCTGAGTCGATGCGCTCGAGCTCGTACATCAGCAGTCCATAGGCGATGTTATTGAGTCCGGCGCAACCGTATTCAACCGGCAGATTGGCACCAAAAAAGCCCATATCGCCAAAGCTCTTAGCTAAGCCCGTGGGCAAATAAGCCTCCTCGAACCAGTCACGGATATGCGGCATGACCTCACCGTCTAAAAATTTGCGGGCGGCGGCCCGGGTTTGCTGCGCTTCGTTGTCAAAAAGTGGATCGACCTGAAAATAATCAAGCATGGCGTGCGTCCCATCACGTGGAGTTTTAGAAAATCAAGCCCCATAATGTTAACCGAAGCCCGGGGATTATCCCTAATGTCGCGCTGAATGAATGACACAGCTCTTGTTGGCAACGGTAGTTTATTAAATTGAGCAGTTCTAATACCCATACCGTTTAAAAGCCTAATTAACTTCGGCCTTTTGATGCGAGTGGGTCCGAGCGTAGCGAGAACGATAGCCTGAGAAAAATCGAAGCGAGTTTCATAACGCTTTAAGGAATTAAGCGGATTTAGTATGACAGGAAAAAATCCTTAGTTTCCACCTCCTACTAACCACTTTCTACTTTCCTCTTTCCCCTTTTTACTTTTCACTGTCTTGCCCTAGCTTCTGCTGTGGTTAAGCAATTTACCGGGGGGGTTCATAAGGATGGTATCTTTAGCGCAGCCAGCTTGCTTAAACTAACTGGGCTGGCCCTGGAAATTACGGTGACTAAGGCTATTGAACTGCACTCTCTGGCGCGACGTTATGGCGCTGTTTGTGTATTGCGAGACATTAATCTGACGGTTTCGGCGGGCAAGACGGTGGTATTGTGGGGGGATAATGGCGCGGGTAAGACCACGCTCTTAAAGGTGCTGGCCACCAAATTGCGCCCGAGTCGGGGTAGAGGAAGCGTCTTTGGTTTTGATCTGAATAAGGAAGCGGCGCAGGTGCGCAAACGCCTTGCCTATCTAAATGTTTTTGGCGGTGTCTACGGCACGCTGACGGCGCTGGAAAATCTGGAATTGGCGGCGACCTTTTACCAAAAACCTTTAAGCCGGGAGCAATTGGTAGAAAGCTTGGCGGCGGTGGGTCTTTTTGAGGCCCGAGACAAGCTGGCGCGTACCTTTTCCAGCGGCATGAAAAAACGCCTTGGCTTGGCCAGGCTGCTGTTGGCCGAGGCTGAGCTGTGGTTGCTCGACGAGCCCTATGCCGCCTTAGACGAGAGCGGCAAGGGCTTGATTGACCGCTTACTTGCCCAAGCAAAAGAAAGTGGCAGGACCGTCATTATGGCCTCGCATGATTTAGAGCGCAGTTTGAATGTCGCCGATAGCGTGCTGCATATTGAACAGGGGCGTTTGTATACGGGCACTGCTGCTGCTAAGGCCGCGCCGCTGGGGTTGGCACATGGCTGAGCTGACCTTTGTCTTCACCATTGCTCGCAAAGACTTATTGCAGGAGATTCGCAGCAAAGCCGTCACCGTAGCCACCTTGTTTTTTTCCGGCATCGTACTGGTGATTTTGGCCTTTGCCATCGGGCCTACTCCCGCTGCTTTAGCCAATGCCGCGCCGGGGGGCTTGTGGGTGGCGCTGGCTTTTGCCGGGGTTATCTCGGCGGCGCAAAGCTATCAGACCGAGTTAGAAGACAGTGCCTTTGAACAGTTGCTCCTTTACCCCATTCCCCGGGCGACGATATTTTTGGGCAAGCTCTTGGCCAACTGGCTGTTTATGACGCTCTTGGGCTTACTCATGCTGCCGCTGATGGTCTTGCTCTTTGGCGCAGTGCTCGAGCAAAACCTGCTCTGGTTGCTGTTAACTATCCTGCTGGGCACCTTGGGCTTTGCCCTCATTGCCACCTTTTATGCCGCGCTGACCGCCAATTTGCGTGCCCGGGAATCGCTGTTGCCGGTGCTGATGTTTCCGGTAGTGGTGCCGGTGCTGCTCGCCTCGGTACGGGCCACCGGGGAAATAGTGCGCCTCGGTAACCTTGTTAGCAGCCAGGATTGGCTAAAATTACTCTTAGGTTTTGATCTCATCTATTTTGTGATCTGTACGGCTATATTTTCTTATGTGGTGGAGGAGTGATACCGATTCCGTTTAAAAGCCGAATTGATTTCGGCTTTTAAATGCGAGTGGAACGAGAAGAATTAGACCGGTGGCTTTTAATAACGCTTAAGGAATTAACAGGATTCGGTATAATTGCAGAATGAGCATTTTTTAAGGAGCAAGTGTATGAAGCAAACAGTTGGGCTGACACAGCTGCGCCGCCCTCTCTGGCAGACTGTTTTCGGGATTGTCATCCTGCTGCTTTTTGCCATTGGCATTTATCTGGCTTTTGTGTACTCGCCGCCGGATGTGAACCAGGGAGACCTCATTCGCATCATGTACGGCCACGTTTCGGTGGCCTGGATTGGCTTTGTGGCCGTGGCGCTAACGGCTGTCTTTGGTGGTCTATATTTGTGGCGCAGCCGCAAAATCGACGATATCATCGCGGTGGCCAGCGCCGAGATGGCGATTTTCTTTAGCGGTCTGACGCTTATTGGGGGCATGACTTACAGCAAGCCCACCTTTGGCATCTTCTGGACCTGGGACGCCAAACTTACCGCCACAGCGCTGCTCTTTTTCCTATTAGTCGGTTACTTTATCGTGCGAGGCCTAATCGAGGACCCGGATCGCCGGGCGCGGGTCAGTGCCGTGGTCAGCATTATCACCTTAGCGGATGTGCCGATAATTTATTTTGCCGCCGAGTGGTGGCGCACCTTACATCCGCCGCTGTCGATTCGTTTAGACGGCGCCCCGTCAACCATTGATTCTACCATGCTGATGGTTTTGCTTTATAACGTGGTGGTGGCGGCGCTTATCTATATTTACTTCATGATTGAGCGGGTCCGTATTGGACGGCTCGAGGCTAAGGTGCTCGAGCAGCAAGAAGCCGAACCTGCTATCCAGGGAGAGGTCATTCATGTTTAACGGCTGGACGCCCTGGGCCTGGGTTTTCTTTGCCTGGGGGCAATTAGTGGTCGCCTACGCCGGCTATTTGCTTTATTTGCGCTGGCGCGTCAAACGTCTTGAAAAATTGGAGGAATCATCATCAAACGGTTGATCTACAGCATTGCCGGGGTGGCCGTCTTGGCTATTGCCGGGTTTTTAATCTATCAGGCGCTCAGCTCGAGCCTCGTCTATTTCATTTTGCCCAGCGAATACGCTCAAAATCCGCAGCAGTATCAAAATCGCCGCATCCGCTTAGGCGGCATCGTCGAAGAGGGCAGTGTGGTCTTTGACGACCGCAGCCTAAGACTCAGCTTTACAGTTTCAGATAGCATTGACAGTTATCAGGTGCAGCACTACGGTGCCCCGCCCGAGCTGTTTCGTGAAAGAACCGGCGTGGTAGTCGAGGGCAGGTTTGACGGCGAAACTTTTATGAGCGATAACGTGTTGGTTAAACATAGCGAGGTTTACGAAGCGCCCAAAGATGGTGAGCCCATAGACTTAAACGCTCTTAGAGATTCGCTGCAATAATGTTATTGCGTTAAAGTTCAAAACTGAAATATTTGCCGTTTGGGCTGGTGACTAAAAGCAGGACAGGACAATTCTCTCTGGTAAATCTTTACCACTATGTCGATAATGGGTCATACGGGATTGCTTTAAGTGGGAGAAATGCTTGTTCGTCGCACCGCTTGCTTGTGGCTATTGAGGGCGGTGGCAGGGCTGTGGCTTCTTTTTGCTGTGCTGTCCCAGGCGGCTAACGCCAACTCGCTGACCATTTATTTCTTCTGGGGTGAAGGTTGCCCCTATTGCGCTGTCGGAAAGCCTTTTTTAGAGGAATTGACAAAGCAGTATCCCGGGCTCGAGCTCAGGGATTTTGAAATCAGGAGCAACGGCGGTCATGGCCCTGGGAATCACTTTGGTCGAGCTTCCTTGCACGGCGGGTTTTCCCATGGTGTGGAGCAGGTTGGTGGCCGACTATAACTTAAGCACCGCAAACTTTGTGCTGCTGCTGAGTTTTTATCTCCTGGTCTATCTTGTAGAAGAACTCATCGTGTTTTTTACGGTGCTAGCTACCTTAAAAGCCAGTAGATTAGCGGAGCGTCAGGGGCGGGTGCTCAAACTTATTGGCGGCATGATTATGCTGGCGCTGGCGCTGGTGCTGCTGATCGATCCAGAGCTTATGAACAGCCTAAGTGGCTCTTTACTCATCTTTGGCTCGGCTTTGCTGGCCTCTTTGCTGATTCTTTTTGTGCACAGCAGGCTTGTGCCCGCTTTAAACCCAAGAGAAAAGGCCAAATAAGCAAGGCGGGTCCTTTGCCGGGCGCTTAGGCTATAAAATAAGCACATGGAGATACTAGGAATCGATATCGGCGGTTCAGGCATCAAGGGGGCGGTTGTTGATACAGAGAAAGGCGAACTCTCAGCAGAGCGCTACCGCATTCCCACGCCGCAGCCCGCCAAACCAAAGGATGTGGCCAAGGTAGTTGCCAAGATAGCCTGCCACTTTGATTGGCAGGGAGCCATAGGTTGCACTTTCCCGGCGGTCATCAAACAAGGTGTGGCCTATTCGGCGGCCAATGTCGATAACTCCTGGATCGGCACCAATGCTGAGGCGCTCTTTGCCAAGGCTACCGCCTGCTCGGTGCACGTGCTCAACGACGCCGACGCTGCCGGTGTGGCTGAGATGAGTTTGGGTGCGGGGCGCGGGCAAAAAGGCGTAGTCTTTATGCTTACGCTGGGTACGGGCATTGGCACGGCGATGTTTGTCGATGGACGCTTAGTACCCAATACCGAACTGGGTCATCTGGAGCTTAATGGGCGCGAGGTCGAACCCTGGGCTTCGGATAAGGCGCGTAAGGACAAAGGCCTGGCTTGGAAGAAATGGGCCGGACGCTTAAACAGCTATTTTGACTATCTGGAATTTCTCTTTTCTCCGGACCTTTTTATTATCGGTGGTGGTGTGAGTAAAAAGGGCGATAAATTTCTGCCCTATCTAAAGACCCAGGCTCCGGTGGTCGCCGCGCAAATGCTGAATGAGGCCGGGATAATTGGCGCGGCTATTGCTGCGGCCACAGTAGTGGGGCATAAAGCCCCGGCAAAAACCTTGCGAGAGAAATGATGCCAAGGTTGACTGTGGCGGGAAAAACGCGCTACGGAAAAACTTCGGAGACATGAAAAGTTGAACGTTGACGGCACAGAAACCGGAAAAAAGGTCGCCGCTTCACGCCGCAGTGGACAGCGTAACGCCGTTACTTTAATGGTGGGTACCTTAGCGAGCCGTGTTACGGGTTTGCTGCGCACCTCTTTGCTGCTGCAACTTTTTGACGCCAACATTACCGATGCCTTTAATGTCGCCTGGAAAGTTCCCAATTTGTTTCGGGAGCTGTTGGCCGAAGGTGCGCTGACCAATTCCTTTATTCCTATTTACAAATCGCTTCCGCGCGAGGAAGGCCGAAAATTATCCGGGGCCTTGTTTGCGCTTTTAGCACTGGTCAATGCCTTGTTGGTAGCCGGGGCTATTTTAGCTGCCCCCTGGGTGGTGGACTTGCTGTTAGCAGAGCGCTCGACGGTAAATTATCAGCTGGCCGTGCAGCTTACCCGCATCATCTTTCCGGTCTTGGCGGCAATTTCGCTTTCTGCTTTAGCAATGGGCATTCTCAACGCCGAGGAGCGCTTTTTTGCGCCGGCCTGGGCTCCAGTGGCGCTTAATATCGTGGTGATAATTATGATGTTGCTCTTTCCGGGGCAAGCCCAGCTCTTGGCGCTATCGGTTGTTTTGGGCGGTGTGGCGCAACTGCTGATTCAGCTTCCGGCCTTGTTGCAAGCCCGCCTGCTACCGCGTTTTGGTCGCTGGTGGCATCCCAGTTTGGCTGCGGTGCTGTTGCTGATGGCTCCCTTTGCCTTTACCACCGGGGCCAGGCAATTTCTAAATATCGTCGCCACCGCCTTGCTTAGCGCCATGCCCGAGGGCAGCATCACCGCCTATGAAAATGCCAACCTAATTTTTAGCCTGGCTCTGGGTCTTTTTAGCGTTTCGCCCGCCCTGGCCTTTTATTCGCGTTTAAGCGGCGATGCCAACGACGTCCCCGAGTCGTTTAAGCACACGCTGTTAACGGGGCTGCGCTTTATCAGCTTTTTGACCGTCCCAGCGGGATTATTGGTCTTTTTTTTGGCCGAGCCGGCGGTGCGGACTATCTGGGATTTGCGTCCGGCCCCGGGTCAGGAGCAGACCATCTTCTTTAGCGTGCAGGCCGTGGCGCCACTGGGGTTTGCTGTCTTTCCCTGGGGGATAAACAATCTACTCATTCGCCCCTTTTATGTGCGCAAAAAGATTCGCGCCCCGATTATCATCAGCATAATTTTTATTTCGCTAAACGGCTTTCTTTATGTCTATTTAGCACCGCTTTACGGCATTGTGGGCATGTCGGTGGCAACGGTGGTGGTGGGTTGGCTGCAACTGGCCGTCCTGCTTTTGTGGATGCGGCGTGATGAAGGGCTCGAGCTCAGCTCGTTTCTTTATCATGCCCTGAGGGTATGGTTAGCGGCGCTGCTGGCCGGGGGCTTAGCCTATCTCAGCCTGCGGTTTTTAACTTTTGTGCCGGACTGGTTGGGCTCACTGCTCCAGGTGATTACTGGGGGAGGTATAGCACTGCTGGCTTACCTGCTTTTAAGTGCTTTGCTGGGCTTACCGGAATTAAAACAACTTAGCAGGCGTTTGCGCCGCTGATGCTGTGGCCGGGTCTATATACCTGCAAAAGAGCGAAAAAAATAGCTTGCATTAGCTGCTTTCGTACGCTATAGTTTTAAGTCTGTGCCCGGGTCGGGCCCTAATTTCGGCTTAAGCCAACTGCTACAACAGGAGACGCAGATGAAGTATAACAAAGGCGCGATTTTGCGCTCTATCGAACAGCCTTTTCTCAAAGATGATATCCCCGAATTCGATACGGGTGATACCGTTCGGGTTAATTACAAGGTTGTAGAAGGTAATCGTACCCGTATCCAGGCCTTTGAAGGCGTGGTAATCGCCCGCCAGAATGGCAAGAGCGCCCGCTCGAGCTTTACCGTTCGCAAGATCAGTTTTGGCGAAGGTGTCGAGCGCGTGTTTCCGCTGCACTCGCCGCTTATTGAGAGCATCAATATTGTGCGCCGGGGTCGTAGTCGCCGCGCCAAGCTCTACCATCTGCGTGATCTGCGTGGCAAGGCCGCCAGGCTCAAGACGGACTTAAGCCGCCAGGAAGCCGATCGCGCCAAGGCTCGAGCGGAACGCGGCAAGTAATGGCCAATTTGGTCTTGCTTGACACGGAGCGTCGCAAGGCCTTAGACTGGCCGTTGCCTTGGGTTAACGTTATTTACTGCCCAAAGGTGCATTAAGGGGCTGTGGCGCAGTTGGGAGCGCGTCTGAATGGCATTCAGAAGGTCAGGGGTTCGAATCCCCTCAGCTCCACCAAAAAACCGAGCCTGCTCTCTTAGCCGCAAGCGGCTAAGAGAAGCCGCACGGCAAATGCTGATGAGCTTGGAAAAAGGCAGCACCTGGGCACGGGTTGTCCAGGCTTTGTTACTGCACCAAACGACTCGAGGGATTAACTAAGAGCTGTGCGGTCAACGCCGGCGGTTCTCGGAGGTAGATGAGGATGTTTGCAATTGTTCAAAGTGGCGGTAAACAATACCGCGTAGCTAAAGGCGATGTGCTTCGGCTTGAGTTACTTGCTGCCGAGCCCGGCGATATGGTTGACCTGCCCGTGATGATGCTGGCCGGTGACGAAGTAAAAGTTGGTATGCCACTCGTTGAAGGTGCCAGCGTTAAGGCTGAAGTCGTTTCGCATGGCCGGGGCGACAAAATACATGTCTATAAGTTCAAGGCCAAGTCCAACTACCGTCGCAAGAACGGCCACCGTCAGCCTTACACGGAAGTTCGTATCAAGGAGATCGCAGGCTAGCATTTTTTAGCGGGCATTGCCTGATCAGCAGGCCTGGCAGGAAGGTAGACTAAAGATGGCACATAAAAAGGGTGTAGGTAGCTCCAAAAACGGGCGCGACAGCCAGTCGAAGCGCTTAGGTGTCAAGCGTTTTGAAGGGCAGCAGGTAGCTGCAGGCAATATTCTGGTGCGCCAGCGCGGCACCAAATTCAAGCCGGGCAAGAATGTCGGTCAGGGCAAAGACTTTACCCTCTTTGCCATGCGTGATGGTGTGGTTCGTTTTGATGACAAAGGTAGCAAAGGCCGCTTTATCAGCATTGACCTGCAGGATTCACCGGCCATTTCTGCGGACTGATAAGTTTTTTTTAAAACTTCAGCGCGGGCACGGCTGTGTCTCGCGCTTTTGTTTTGTCATAACGCGGGCGCTGCTAAGCAGCAGGGACGACTCGCGGGAAGTATTAAGGCAGTTGGAGCTTATCGTTTTTACCGCTAACACTCAAAAGGAACTTAGTGTAAGGGTGTTTTTAAAGCGCTATCATAGCCATTAATTTAGTGAAACTAGTATAAGGCTGGAGAGAATCATGGCATTTCGAGATGTTTTAGACATTGTGGTGCAAGCGGGTAAGGGAGGCGATGGCGCCATGTCCTTCCTGCGTCTTAAATACATGCCCAAGGGCGGCCCTGATGGCGGGCATGGTGGTGTCGGCGGCAGTGTTTTTCTTGAAGCCATCGACGACATCAGCTCGCTGGACCGCTTGGTGGGCAAACGCCTTTACAAAGCCGGTACCGGACAGCAGGGTGAGGGCAGAAACAAGGCGGGTGCCAAGGGTCAGGATCTCACTATTTACGTGCCAGTAGGGACGGTGGCCTATGATCGTGACAGCGGTGAGGTTTTAGCGGACTTGCTTGAAGTGGGCCAGCGAGCACTGGTCGCCAAAGGGGGTATGGGGGGACGCGGTAACAGTTCCTTTGCCACCGCTAAGCGCCGGGCGCCACGCTTTGCTGAATTTGGTACTCGGGGTGAGAGGCGCAAGCTCAGGCTCGAGCTGCGCACTATTGCCGATGTAGGCTTAGTCGGTTATCCCAATGCCGGTAAGTCGAGCCTGCTGGCGGCCTTATCCAATGCCAGGCCGCAAATTGCTTCTTACCCCTTTACCACCCTCAGCCCCAATCTGGGTGTGGTTGAGCGAGGCCTAGAACGCGCTACCTTAGCCGACATCCCCGGTATTATCGAAGGGGCCAGCGAGGGTAAGGGTTTAGGGCTTGAGTTTCTGCGCCATATTTCACGCACGCGCTTACTGATCTATGTTTTGGACATTACCGAAGCTCCAGTAGAGGTGCTGGCATCTTTGCAAGACGAGATTCACGAGTATGACAAGAACCTGCTTATGCTTCCCGCTTTAATTGCCCTCAACAAGATTGACCTGACAACAAAGGACGAAGTTCGGGAGGAAATTGCCGAGCTGACACCCGCTGGACTGCCGGTAGTGGCCGTGTCTGCTTTGGAGGGCGTGGGTTTAAGCGAAATGCGCGACGCCCTGTTTGACTTGCTGCCGCAAAGACCGCAGTTAAAGCCGCTTAAGGCCGCTCCCAAGACCGTCACTGTCGATCATATTCGGGTGGGACGCGACGAGAGTGGTCGGGGCTGGTATGTGTTTGGTAAAGAGCTAGAGGCGATTGTCTCGCGCTTTGACCCCAGCAACCGCGAGGCGGTGGCTTATCTGCAGTACCATTTTAGTTCTTTGGGGGTCAATAAGTTGCTCAAAAAAGCCGGGGCGCAAGATGGCGACAACGTGCAAATCGGCGGAGCGGTTTTTGACTATTTTGACGAGGACAAGGCCAAAGCTGCCGAGCAATGACCGATTCCGTTTAAAAGCCGAATTAATTTCGGCTTTTTAATGCGAGTGGAACGAGAAGAATCGGACTGAGTGCCTTTCATAACGTTCAGGAATTAATCGGATTCAGTATGATTCGCGCTTTTTTGGGCAATGCCGTGACGTTAACAACCTTACCCATGTTTGCAGCTTGCTGCGTTAGAATCTTGTTATGAGGCTCGGTCTTTTTGGGGGGAGATTCGATCCACCTCATAATGGACATTTGTTGGCCGCTCAGCAGGCCTTCGAACAGCTCAAGCTTGACGAGCTGTGGTTTGTGCCCGCTCAGACTCCACCACACAAACCGGCCCTGGCAACTGCTGAAAACCGCTTTGAGATGACGCTTTTAGCCACTGCCAGCCATCCCGATTTTAAGGTGAGCCGTTTGGAGATAGCACGCCCGGGACCTTCTTACACCTTTGATACGCTTAAGCAGTTGCGTGAGGCGCAGCCGCAAACCGAGCTGTTTTTTATCACCGGCCTTGACGCCTACCGCGATATTGCCTCTTGGTATCGGGCTAAAGACTTAGTGGGACTGGCGCATATGGTGGCCGTGAGTCGCCCGGGGTATAATCTTAATTCGCTCGAGTCCTTTTTTGAGCAGAGGGTGCGAGTCTTAGACACAGTCATGTGCGAGATATCGAGCACAGAAATCCGTCACCGTCTTGCAACGCAGCGTCCCGTTTGCTATCTTGTTCCCGAGCTCGTGGAGAAATATCTTGTCAAACACGATCTTTACCGTCAACAGTCCGTGCAACCGGGCTAGTATTCAACCCTATTGTGAGCGCGTTAAGGCCCTGGTGACGCCTGAGCGCTTTGAGCATATTGTGCGGGTGGCAATTCTGAGTGAAACCATTGCCCTGGCCAATAACTTTTCGGCAGAGGAGTTGCGCGCTGCCAGCCTGGCCGCCGTATTGCATGATGCAGCCCGGGATTTGCCGACAGAAGAGCTGTTTGCTCTGGCCCCACCACAAACGGAGCTGGAGAAACAGCATCCTCTAGCGGTGCATGGTCGCGCTGGACGTCGCCTGGTCGAACGTTGGGGAGTCAGTGATGAGCGAGTGCTGGCGGCTATCGAAGGGCATGTTTTTGGGGTATCGCTTAAACACCGCATCGGCATGGCTTTGTATGTCGCGGATGTCTCCGAACCTGGCCGTGGCGTAAACGAGGATATCCGCAAGCTGGCTATGAACAATCTGCAAAAGGCCTACCGGCACGCGGTTGACTCTAAGGTTCGTTATCTGCGCAAAAAAGGCAAAGCCGTTCACCCCGCGACACTGGCGGTTTATCAGGAGATCTGTGAGCCTACGCAATAGCAGACTTCTGCAGCTTTTGGGCATCTTAGTGGCGCTTTTGGGCCTGCTGGGTTACTGGCTTAACCGGGATATCAAGCGGGCCGTGTTAGACGATTCGACGCGGGAACTGCTCAACTTAGGCGAGGGTGAATTCCAGGCCAGTTTTTTAGTTGCCGGTCGTGACATAAATTATACCGAGCTGGCCGGTGAGCCCGAATATGACGAAGAGGGCAATATCATCGGTTGGGGCCGTGCGGCGCAGAGTAACAGCTACGGCACCAATACCGACACCATTTTTTATGTCAACATCGTGGGCAACAAGGTCTATATGATCGGCATCCCGCGTGATATTTATCTGGAAGAAGAGCGCAGCAGGATCAATGCCATGTACTTTTATGATGGGGCCAGCGGGCTTAAAGATAAGGTCAGCGAGCTGCTTAACTTACCCATTGATTACTATGCGATTATCAACATCGACATTTTTAAAAATGTCGTTGACGCTATTGGTGGTGTCGAGGTTAACGTACCCTACCGGATGTACTATCAGGACAAGGCCGCTAATTTGCTCATTGATTTGCAGCCGGGGCCGCAGCGCCTTGACGGCCAACAGGCCGCGGGCTTTGTGCGTTTTCGCCAGACGGTGCGTGGTGATTATGACCGCATTGACAATGTAAAAACCTTAGCTTACGCCATGCTGACACGCTTAAAAGAACTCAATGTTCGTGCAGTTGGGGCGGTTCCCGCACTGATTGACAGCTATTTTGCGGACATTGAAAGCAATGTGAGTCCGGCGCTCATTTCTAAACTCTTGCCCCGTTTGTCCAAGCTGACTATTGACGCTTATACCTTGCCGACTATAGAGGTCGAAGACCGGGGTTATCTGAGAGTTGAGGCCAAAGAGGTCGAGCAATTTTTAGCGGAAGTGTATCAGGGTCAGGCCAGGGAAATCACCGATGTCCCGCAGACGCAATTGCTGATTACCAATCGCAGTGCTGTGCCAGGGCTCGAGCAGTGGGTCAAAGAACGCTTGATTGACTTAGGCATTCCCGAAGAGCAGTTGCTAACCCGGGAAGCCTCAAAAGACCCCGCGCCAACACGCATTTTGGCCGATGCTAAGAGCTGGCAGGCGGCGGGCTATTACGCTAGCTTGTTCCATGTGGGACAGCAGCAAATCGATCGTATCAGGGCGGCTAGAGGTATAAACGTCGGTCTGGAGCTGGTGCTGGGTGAGGACGCCAGCGCCTTGGCCCCGGCCCAGTTGGTAGCTTTAGGTGGTAACTGAGTACTATGAGCAATCAAGTAGATTAAATAAAGGAGTTGATGCAGGATAAATACAATACAAGCCGTAGCCCCGGAGATACAGATAATCGTTGATGCGCTCGATGACAAACGCGCCAAGGACATCGTGGTCATGGATTTGAGCGGAGCCTCGGAGACTTTAGACTATTTCATTATTGCCACCGGCGAATCAGGTTTGCAGTTAAAAGCCATGCAGGATGCCGTCAAAGAAGACCTAAAAGAAGCGGGTATAAGACCCAAGGGTATCGAAGGCCCTTCTGACCGCTGGTTGCTCATGGATTACGGGGCGGTGGTTGTGCACTTGATGAGTCCTGAAGCCCGGGAATTTTACGATCTTGAAGGTCTCTGGGCCGATGCCAGGCGGCTCGAGCTGAGCGCAAGCTAGCTTGTTTTGATGTTTTAGTTTAGCCATTAATAAAGATAGGGTAGATCTAAGGAGTGAAGGGTCGGGCGCAGTGCGGGTTAAGTTTGGGGAAAGTAGTTTTTTACTCGGCGAATGTCAGCACAAGCCGAATTTTTTCATTGAGCAAAGCAGCTTCTGATGCCTCGCCACTGGTCGGAAGAAACCGCTAAGCGCTATCTTGAGCAACTTGGTTACCGGACGCTGGCCCAAAACTATACGATTCGCGGCGGCGAGCTGGACTTGATTTGTCAAGACGGCGCGGTCTTGGTATTTGTCGAGGTCAAACAGCGCCGCTCTGAACGCTACGGTAGTGCCGCCGAGGCCATTCAACCCTGGAAAATTCAACGCCTGCGCCGGACGGCCCTGCATTACTTGCTAACAGCTTATAGTCGCGATGACCTGCCGCTGCGTTTTGACGCGGTGCTTATCAGCGGTAGCAAGGAACGACACAAGCTTGAGCACCTTAAGAATATCTTTTGATAAGCAGTCATTTCACTAACCCTCGGCTGATTACCCCACCGGCAATTTCTATGGTGGTGCCGTTGATGGCTTCGTTTTCGATCACTTGTGCAATCAGCGAAGCGATTTCATCGATGCGAATCAGGCGGTTAAGGGGCACATTTTTAAGCAGGTTTTCTAAAACATCGGGGCGCATGCCTTTTAGTATCGGCGTCTCTACATAACCGGGGGCAATGCCCACCACGCGAATACCGCTAATGCCCCGGGCGTGGAACTCCCCTACTAAAATCTTGGGCCAAAGGGCAACGGCGGCTTTGCTCGAGCTGTAGTTAAGCTGCCCTAACTCACCTGCTTTGTTTATTGACGAGACCGTAAAAATTACCCCGGGCCAGCCGTTATCAACCATGCGCATGGCGGCTTCCCGGATGGTGAGAAACGAACCCAGCAGATTGATATCAATAACTGCCTTGAACTGTTCGGTGCTCATAAATTTGGCCACTTTACCCTCTTTGCTCAGACTGATCATAAAAGCATCCCGAAAGATACCCGCTGAGGGCAAGACTACATTGATGCGGCCAAAACGCTCTATGGCTAAGTCCATTAAACTAGCTACTTCCGCTTCTTGGCGGACATCGATTTTTTGCGCCGCCACCTCGCCGCCCGCTATGCTTATCGACTCGGCAACTTGTTCTAGTTGCTCCTCATTGACGTCGCCCAAGACGACCTTGCTGCCTGCCTGGGCTAAGGTGTTGGCGACGGCTGCGCCAATGCCGCTGGCCCCACCGGTGATGACTGCCACTGTGTCAGAAATATTCATTTTTTAAGTCTGACATAAAATGCTTTTAAGGCGGCTGTGTTTTTACTGATACTTTTCCCTTAATAAGCGCTTGAGAGTTTTACCGGCTACAGTGCGTGGGAAATCGTCTACAAATGACCACCTTGCTTAAGGACACATGCGCAAAAACAGCGGCAAGGCTATGCCATACTTGGTTATGTTGCCTCTCAATCAGGCTTTAAGCGAAACAAAGCGCTTGGCTATTATCGATATAGGTTCCAACACCGGGCGCTTGGTGGCTTTGAGCTACCGGTCTGGCTATAGCTACCGTTTGTTGGATGAACTGCGTGCGGTGCTGCGCTTATCCGAAGGCATGGGCAAGACAAAAATCATTCGCGCCGAGGCCTTTGAAAGGGGTATCAACGCTTTGCAGACCTTTCGTGCCTATTGTGCGGCTGCCAAGATCACAGAAATTCACGCTACCGCCACCAGCGCCGTGCGCGACGCGGTGAATGGCTTAAGTTTCGTGACTGCGGCCAAAGAGCGAGCCGAGCTTGATCTGCGTATTTTGTCGGGGGAAGAAGAGGCCTATTATGGCAGCTTGGCGGTGGCCAACAGTTTTGCGCTTCAAGATGCTCTGGTGCTTGATATCGGTGGGGGCAGCGCGCAGCTAAGCCGCCTGAGCAAGCGGCAATTCAGCCGTGGCAAGTCCTGGCCTGTTGGCGCCGTGCGCATGACCGAAGCCTTCTTGACTTCTGACCCGGTTAAGAAAAAAGAACTAAAAGCACTGCAAAAACATTTACGCAAGACTCTAGCCGCCGAGGTCATAGACTTGGCCGACAATCTGCCTTTAATCGCCATGGGTGGTACCGTGCGCAACTTGGCCGATATCCAGCAAAAACGAGAAGGCTACCCTCTGGACTTGCTCCACGGCTACGTTTTGCGCAAGGAAGCTCTGGTGGAAATTGTCGAGGATTTACTTAGCAAGACGGTGGCCGAACGCCGTAACATTCCTGGTTTAAACATTGATCGCGCCGATATTATCGCCGCCGGTGCCGTAGTTTTGCAAGAAGTGCTCGAGCTCTGGGGCGCTACGAATTTGACCATCAGTGGCCAGGGCTTGCGTGAAGGCCTCTTTTACCCTTATCTGCTGGCCGAACAAGCCATACCGCTGGTTGACAATGTGCGCGAATTCAGCATTAATAACTTAGCCAGACAGTATTACGACTTTGCGGCACATAATGAGCATGTTCGCAAGCTGGCGCTCGAGCTCTTCGATCAGCTAAAGACCTTGCATGGCTATGGCGCTTTTGAGCGTAATCTTTTGGCCGCCGCCGCAATAGTGCATGATATTGGCATGGCGGTAAATTATTTTGACCACCACAAACACGGTTTTTATTTGGCGATGAGCACGACTCTACCCGGCTACAGCCACCGGGAACAGACGCTTATCGCCCTGCTGATTCGCTATCACCGCAAAGGCAAGCCGGATGCTTTGCAGCTCGGTAGTCTACTTGAAACCGGCGATATGGAGCGGGTCGGTAAACTGGCGGCGCTGCTGCGCCTAGCCGAGTACTTAGAGCGCAGCAAGGCTCAGCGGGTGGATAGTCTGCGTTGTCATCTGGGTGAGGGCTATGTGCAGATTGAGGTGGTTGCCAGCGGTGATGCCCGGGTGGAGGTGCAAGAGGCCATGGCTCGCAGCGACCTGTTGGCTAATGTTTACGGCGTCAAGGTGGAGATCATTCTGGGCCATTGAAGCCGCTATAATGGCTCATGCGCGTCAAAATCTGCGGGATCACCAGGCCAGAAGATGCCCTATGTGCCGAACAAGCCGGTGCGGACGCCATCGGCCTGATCTTTGCCGGGCAATCCAAACGCTTAGTCACGCTAAAGCAAGCGGCGGCCATAAGCGCTGCCGTGGGGCCCTTGCTTACCCGGGTGGGTGTTTTTGTTGATGCACCGCTTGACTTTGTCCTTGAGGCTGTTGCTAAGCTAAAACTCCACGCCGTGCAACTCCACGGTCAGGAGGACGCCGCCTACGCCCGGCAGTTAAGTCCTCGGGTGAATGTGATAAAGGCCGTATCGTTTAGACCCAATCTCGAGGTTGCGGTACTAAAATGCTTTCCGGCGGAGGCTATTTTGTTAGACGGTCTTAAGCCTGGCAGCGGTGAGAGTTTTGATTGGACCCAAGCGGCATCGTTTAAGAATTTCCCCCGCCTTATTCTGGCTGGAGGCCTTAATCCTGTTAATGTCGCGGCGGGCATAGCTGCGCTCAAACCTTATGCCGTGGACGTTTCCTCGGGGGTAGAGTCAAGCCCGGGCATCAAGGATAGTGGCAAGATACAAGATTTTGTACGTGCCGTTAAGCAAGCAGAGTTATCCACAGTTATCCACAGCCAGGCTAAAACCTGTGGATAACTCTCAGAAGGCCTTTAGGGACGTGATCGGCACAGAAAAATTACCAAAAATAGGGTCAGGAACGCGATTTTCTATAAATATCCAAACTGGCCGCCCCTTAGCAAAAATGTCACCGTTTTGTCAAGAGGCAAAGTTATCCACAGGGAACAGGCGCTATCCACAGCCTAAGCGGTATCGTATGCTAGGGAAAAATGATGGGCAACGCAAAGTTGCAAACATAGCGCTCGTCAAATTGATTTTGGAGGCAACGAGATTATGGAACTGATAAATATAAACGCGGCAAGAAAATTTTCACTGGAGGAAATTCAAAAAAACAAGCTTATTCACAGTGATGATATTCAGGTGCAACTTATTTGTTTTGAGGCTGGGCAGCGTGATGATGAAGATAAGCACGGCACCGATTGTATATATCAGGTGCTCGAAGGTGAGGCTTTAGTGCGCGTAGGTGAAGAAAGTCGGCGCCTGGGTAAGGGCAAGTTGCTGCATGTGCCTGCAGGCAAGCCGCATGTTTTGGAAAATGCCGGAGGTGGCTTGCTGGTGGTGATGGCGACCAGCCGTCCCGAATGAACAAACTGCACAGCCGTCTTACGCTCGAGCAGCGTCGCAACAACCCTTATCACGGCAACAAAAAAGCCTGGCTGGAACTGAGCAAAGCACTTATCGCGGAGCGCTCGAGCCTGGCCAAAGGGGGTGGAGACAGAGCGGTCAAGCGCCAGCACGATAAAAACCGTTTGGTAGTGCGTGAGCGCATCGGCAAACTGCTGGATAAAGATAGTAGCTTTGACGAGTTGATGAATTTTGCGGGCTACGGGCTTTATGAAGAGCTTGGTGGTGCGCCTG
Organism: Trueperaceae bacterium; assembly: GCA_030147925.1. Taxonomy (GTDB): domain Bacteria; phylum Deinococcota; class Deinococci; order Deinococcales; family Trueperaceae; genus JASBUK01. Next base: position 5,490 of record JASBUK010000041.1, on the reverse strand, counting down.
CTGGCGGCACGGTTACCGGCATTGGCCGGGTGGCTGGCCGCGACTGGATGATTATCGCCAATGACGCCACCGTTAAAGCTGGAGCCTTTTTTCCAATTACCGCCAAAAAAGTCATTCGCGCCCAAACCATCGCCCTGGAAAACCGCCTGCCAACCATTTACCTGGTTGATTCCGCCGGGGTATATCTGCCCCTGCAGGATGAGATTTTTCCTGACCAGGACGACTTTGGCCGCGTCTTTTACCTAAACGCACGCATGAGCGCTATGGATATTCCCCAGATTGCGGCAATCATGGGTAACTGCGTAGCGGGTGGTGCTTATCTGCCGGTGATGTGCGACACGCTGATAATGACCGAGGGCTCGGGGCTGTATTTGGCAGCCCCGGCACTGGTCAAGGCCGCCATCGGCCAGGAGGTAAGCAGCGAAGATTTGGGCGGCGCGGCCATGCACGCAGAAATCTCCGGCACCGTGGACTATCACGAGCCCGATGATTTGCACGCCATTGAACGCATTCGTAGCTTGGCGACCACCTATTCTCCGGCGGAGCTGGCTCCCTGGGCAAAAAACCGCAAGATAAGCCAAGAACCGGCTTTTAATCCTGAAGACCTAAACGGCCTGGTGCCTCCTGAAGGCGGTAGTCAGTCCTATGACATGCGTGAGGTGATTGGGCGTTTGGTTGACGCCTCGGAGTTTGACGAATACAAAGCCAGATACGGCAAGACCATCATTTGTGGCACGGCGCACCTAGGAGGCTTTCCGGTGGGTATCGTCGCCAATCAAAAGACCGTCATAAAATCACGAGGCAAGATTGAGGTTGGCGGGGTTATTTACGGCGAAGCCGCCGATAAAGCCGCCCGCTTTATTCTCAATTGCAATCAGGCGGGTATTCCCATCCTCTTTTTTCATGATGTCAACGGCTTTATGGTGGGGCGCTCGAGCGAACAAGAAGGCATCATCCGGCGTGGCGCCAAGATGGTGAATGCCGTATCCAACAGTGTCGTGCCGCGTATCAGCGTGATCATGGGCGGTTCTTATGGCGCCGGGCATTATGCCATGAGCGGCAAGGCCTATGCGCCGCGCTTTATCTTTGCCTGGCCCAGCGCACGCTACAGTGTGATGGGCGGACAGCAGGCCGCTCAAACCATTCTGGATATTCAGATGGCGCAGCTCAAACGCAGCGGCAAAAAACCCAATGACGAAGAGCTGACAGCTCTCTATCAGAAGATAAAATCTGACTATGACGAGGCGCTGGACATCCGCTACGCTGCGGCGCGGCTGTGGGTAGACGAAATTATTTTGCCGCTCGAAACCAGAGAACGCCTGATTCGGGCGCTGGAAGTATGCGCCCAGAACAACCGGGTGGAGGAGTTAAAACTGGGGGTGTTTCAAGTCTAGGTTTTATCGGCAAATTGCGGCCCACTTTCCTCTTTCTCCTTTTTACTTTCCCCTAAATATCAATAGGTTTTGATTTATTAAGTCAATAGGCAGTCCGCTTCTCAAATGCTGCCAGACTTATCCTTTTGCTTAGAAAGGCTGTCAACTGCACTTGTGGCTACCGCTTCATCGTCTTGCTGACTGGCCAGGGCGCTTAATATGGCGCTACGCGGGATAATACCCAGTAACAAATCTCGTTCGCCCAACACAGCAATAGGCAAGGGGCTGTCAGCCGATAGTGCCAGCAGGTGCTCGAGCACCGTCTCGGCGTCGGTGGTTGGGGCATGTTCTTTAACAACGTTGGTGAGGTTACGTTCACCCACCTTGATGGCATTGGCGGCATCCTGATAGTTCACCGTACCCTGATAATGCCCGTTGCTGTCAACCACAAAGACGGTCTGACGCTGACGTTTTTCCATAAGCGCCAATACCTCGCGAGGGTTGTCGCGGAGTCGTACCGCTTGCGCCGTTTCCATAACGGATTTGGCCGTGAGTACCCGCACCCGGTTGACATCCTGGACAAAGGCCTCTACATAATCATCAGCAGGATGTTTGAGAATCTCTTCGGGCGTGCCGATTTGCACTACCAGACCGTCTTTTAAGATAGCGACACGATCACCTAAGCGCAAGGCTTCATCAAGATCATGAGTGATAAAGACGATGGTCTTATGTAATTCCTTTTGCAGCCGCAGCAATTCGTCTTGCATTTCCCGGCGGATCAGGGGATCGAGGGCGCTAAAGGCTTCATCCATCAAGAGGATTTCTGGATCGGTGCAAAGGGCCCTGGCTAGGCCCACACGTTGCTGCATACCTCCGCTTAACTGCTTGGGACGGGCGTTTTCATAACCCTGGAGGCCCACAACCTTAATCCAGTGTTTGGCACGTTTGCGGCGCTCCTCGCGGGGCATTCCCTGAACATTGAGGCCGTAGGCCACGTTTTCAATGACGCTGCGATGTGGAAAAAGCGCAAAGCGTTGAAAGACCATGCCCATCTTGCTGCGCCTAAGCGTCTGCACTTCATGTTTGCCCAGCTCAAGAATATTAGTGTCGCCAATGCGAATTTCGCCGTCGGTAGGCTCAATCAAGCGGTTGATACAGCGAATCAGGGTGGATTTGCCACTCCCCGAAAGGCCCATCACCACAAAGGTTTCACCTTCTTCTATGTTCAGCGAAACATTCGTAAGGCCCACGGTGTGACCCGTTTGACTCAATACCTTGTCTTTTGACACCCCGGCTTTGACCTGGGGCAAGATGTCTTGGGGATTTTGACCAAAGACCTTATAAAGATTTTGTACTTCAATTTTTGACATGTTTTTTAGCCCTCCTGCGCTCAGGCGCTTTTGGTATTTGTCTCGGAGAGCTTGCTATAGCCCTGGGTGATACGATCCATGACAATGGCGAGCACCACGATGGCCAGACCGGCCTCCAGCCCGCGCCCCACATCACCGCGTTGCAAACCATAAAGCACTTCCTGACCAAGACCGCGTGCGCCGATCATCGAGGCAATCACCACCATAGCCAGAGCCATCATGATGGTCTGGTTGACACCGGCCATAATATTGGGCATAGCCAGGGGTAGTTGCACCCCCCAGAGGATTTGTCTTGGTGTGGCGCCAAAGGCTTCCGAGGCTTCAACGACCTGATGATCGACCAAACGAATACCCAGATCGGTTAAGCGAATCACCGGCGGAACCGCGTAGACAAAGGTGGCAAAGATAGCGGCGACGTTGCCTAAGCCAAAAAACATCACCACCGGGATCAGATAAACAAAGCTCGGCATGGTTTGCATAGTGTCCAGCAAAGGTTTTAGTGCGGCCCGCACGTTTTTGTTGCGGGCCATGAGGATGCCCACCGGAATGCCAATGGCTACGGTAATAACAGTGGCAATAAGCATTATGGCCAGGGTGATCATAGCCGCATCCCAGAGATCAAAGCTGCCAATGAGCAGCATAAGCAACATCACCATCAGGCTGGGAACAAGGCGTCTGCCAAAAGCCTGCCAGGCCACTACGCCGATCAGGATAATGACCACCCACCAGGGCAAACTGGTTAAAAAGCGCTCGACCTGCACTAGAATAAACAACAAGGCACTAACGATGACGTCAAAAATATCGCCATAGCGCACTACCAGCATTTCGACAAAATCATTGGTCCATTCTTTTAACGGAATTTGCCAGCTTTCAGGAAATTCACGCATGTAAATACCTCAATTCAAATACAAAATACAAAAAAGGGGCTGTGGACAAGGCACACAACCCCAGCGATGCTAGTCAATCAAACAAATTAAACAAAAGGAAAACTTATTGCAACGAGGCTTGCAGGCGGGCTGCGACGTCCTCAGAAACCCAAGCGCTCCAGAGCTCTGCTTGCGTTTCTAAGAAGTACTTTGCGGCAGCTTCAGGCCCGACGTCGTTATCTTGCATGTAGGCCAGCAGTTCGCTCACCAGGGCGTTGCTGGTTTCATAGGCGGTTAAGAAGTCGATAACTGCGGGGTCTATTGCATCAGCGAAGGATTTGTTGACGCCAACAGTTACAACCAAGGTGGGGTAAGCGCAAGCCTGCGTTGCTTCGGAGCCGGCACTGGTTAATTCATCCCAGCAGGCCTGGCTCCATTCGGGCTCTTCGAGCATGACCATATCAAGTTTGCCGAGCACCCAGGTGGGGCCCCAGTAATAACCCAGCCAGGGTCTGCCTCGCAAATAGGCCCCTTCCATGGAGCTGGCCAGGGCGACACCGGTACCGGGGCGAAAGTTGGTGAAGTACTCGTTTAGCCCATAAACTTCCAGTTTGGCATTGTTGACCTCTTCGCAGCCCCAGCCGATGATGCAGTTATAAAAGCGGCCCTTGTCGGGTTCTTCGGGATCTTTAAAGAGTTCGGCGTATTGGGGTAGATCGCTAACGGCTTTAAGGTTGGGCGCTAAAGCTTCGATGCCCCTTTCAACATCGCCCTCGATGAGATAGCGCGGTACAAAAAAGCCTTGAGTTGCATCGGGAAAGTTGACGCCGAGATCGAGCACCTGCTCATTTGCGAGCGCTTCGTCCCAGGCCTCACGGACATTTTCCGCCCAGATTTCCATAGTGACGTCTATATCCCCCCGGATCATGCCTTGCAGCATGGGGACGGTCGAGCCGGGGATGGCATCGGTTTGACAGCCATAACCCTCTTCTAGGATGTACTGAGCTATGGCGTTGTGGAGTTGAGCGCTATCCCAGTCCAGGCCGGCAAAAACAATAGGCCGATCAAAACCGCCGCAATCAGCTTCTTGTGCAAAGCCAACACCAAGGGTGAGCACCACAGCCATCATTAGAAACATCAACCCTTTATTAGTCTTTCTTGTATTTTCGAACATATCGGTATCCCTTCTCTACTAGTCACGAAAAATTATCGTCAGACGATGCTTGTGCCGACACACAAACACGTGGGCTGTTGTCAACCCCGGCAATCGCCATGAGCCCCTTAGCTTGAAAAAGGTTAGACCCGTAACAATTCGACACCCGTCAAGGCGGCGTGCCCGTGCATGTATCAACAAGCACCGCAGTTATTATACACAAATCCCCGGTACGGCAAAAATGACGTTCCCAAAGGGTGCGTCCAAGATTTAGGGGAAGGCAGCAAGTCGAACATCGTGAAAGTCGAGCATGGGCTTAGCGGAGGCGAACTCAGCTCTCAGAGCTGCCATACGGTTGATGCCTGAATGTGACCAACGCATACCACTGCGACGCATACGAGCAGCGATAACCGAGTTTGCCGCGCCTTCTATAACACCCGAACCGATGGGATAGCCCTTTTCTTTGAAGTCGAAGTAGTCCATCTGGTCTAAGCGCTGTTCGAGATACTTAAGGGCGTTCAGCGCCTCGTCATCCCAAGCGAGCCAAACCTTCGGGTCGGAGAGATAGTGCTTAATCCAAACGCGCGCATTGATGTCGCCCCGATACCAACTGAAGCGCTCAGCCTCGCGTTTGTCCCTGTCCCAACCCAGCGCCAGCATCACCGTGTCGAGGTACTCAGTGGCATGAAACACATCGAGAATACGCACGCTGACACCTACGTCTTCGA
>JASBUK010000038.1 GCA_030147925.1 Trueperaceae bacterium | reverse complement strand
CCTTAGGATTTAAGTCTCCTTGTTCATCCAGCTTCAGATAGTCATACACCGTACTTCTATCAACGCTAAATTGTCGGGCTACTTCTGCTTTTGACATCCCTGCCTTGACTGCTGCTACAATCCGTTCTCTTAAATCTAGTGGATACGCTCTCATTCCCTAGTATCGTCTGTAGTTATAAATCTTGCAAGTGCTATCAGTATAACGCGCTTCTTCACTCCATAAATGTTAAACACTGCTTTCGTTCAGGTGGCTGTCAATGAACAAGCCCTGCTTTGCAGGGCTTGTTCGCATCACGTTGTAAGAGATAGCGCTAATGCATGATGTAGATCACGTTGTTATCAGTACCTTATCAGAGTAAATCTGACAGAATTCTTACACAGATTTATACTCAGTCGATCAAATGCCCGAGTTTGTTGGCCTTGGTGGCCAAGTACTTCTCATTATGCGGATTTTCGCCGACGTGCAGCGGTACGCGCTCGACAATTTCGATGCCGTAGCCGTGCAGCCCGGCGACTTTGCGCGGATTGTTGGTAAGCAGCCGGAGCTTTTTTACCCCCAGGTTATAAAGGATTTGCGCACCAATGCCATAGTCGCGTAAATCTGCGGCAAAGCCAAGTTTTGCGTTGGCTTCGACTGTGTCGGCACCTTCATCTTGCAGGTGATAGGCTTTTATCTTGTTCAACAGGCCAATACCACGACCTTCCTGACGCAGATAAACCAGCACGCCGCGTCCCTCTTTGGCTATGGCCTTAAGAGCGGCGTCGCGTTGAAAGCCACAGTCACAGCGCAAAGAATGCAGAGCGTCACCGGTCAAGCATTCTGAGTGCATGCGTACCAGCACCGGTTTGCCGTCGGAAATGTCACCAAGGGTTAAGGCTAAGTGTTCGTTGTCTTTTAACTCGTCCTTATAGCCGTGGATGGTGAATTCTGCCCAGGGTGTGGGCAGTTTGGCCTTGTCGATGTGGGTGACAAAGCCGTCCTTTGCAAGACGATAGGCGATTAGGTCGGCAATGGTACCTACTTTGAGCTGATGTTGTTTGGCAAACTCGATAATAGCGGGTAAGCGCATCATGGTGCCATCATCATGTATTAGTTCGCTGATGGCCCCGGCGGGTTTAAAACCGGCCAAACGCGCTAAGTCCACGGCGGCTTCGGTGTGACCGGCGCGGCGCAAGACGCCGCCATCGCGAGCACGCAGCGGAAAAACGTGGCCGGGGCGGGCCAGATCATCGGCTTGAGTACCGTCTTTAATAGCGGTAAGGATGGTAGTGGCGCGATCCTTAGCGGAGATGCCGGTGTCAATCCCTTCTTTGGCCTCAATAGAAACGGTATAGGCGGTGCTACGTCGCGCGGTATTGTGTCGCACCATGGGAGGTAAGTCCAGGTGATCGGCCAGTTCATTTGACATGGCCAAGCAGATCACCCCGCCGGTGTAGCGAATCATAAAGGCAATCAACTCAGAGCTGACATTTGACGCCGGGATGATGATATCGCCCTCGTTTTCCCGGTCTTCGTCGTCAACAATGATTACCGGCTTACCGGCACGCAAGTCATCTAAGATTGCGGGGATAGAGGCAATATCAGGATGTTTGCTGGACATGACCCTGTCCTTCTTGACGCATTAGGGTAAGGCGCTCTAGATATTTGACGAGCAGGTCGGGTTCTAAGTTTACCTGCGACCCTTTAGACAGTTCACCCAAGGTAGTGACTTCTAGGGTGTGTGGGATGATCCACAGGGTAAAAACGTCGGCGGGCAAATCAAGGCTCGAGCCTGCCGGGCCGCCTACATCAACTACCGTGAGACTGATCCCATCGACGGTAAGGCTGCCTTTGGGAATAAGATAGCGCCCCATGCCTGGAGCACGCATGGTGAGCACATAAGCGCCGGGCTCGGCGCTGACATCCAGCACTTCGCCAACCCCTTCGACATGACCGCTGACGATATGACCACCAAAACGATCAGTGGCCAGCATAGCTCGCTCTAAATTTACCCCTTTGCCCTCAAGCCAGCGCGGCGCAGTTTTAGCCACGGTTTCTTTGGACAGTTCGACGGTGAATTCCTGACCTGCTATTTTTACCACGGTTAGACAGCAGCCGCTAACCGCCACCGAATCGCCAATCTGCAGACCATCTAGAACCTGCTGACCTCGAATGCTTACCCGCAAGTCGCCGCCTGTATCCAGAACGTTAGTAACCGTACCGACTTCCTCTACAATCCCTGTAAACACTTATCTCACTTCCTCTTTCTTAGTACTTTCCTTGGTATTTTGCGGGTAGTTTACCCGTCCACTGATAAGCAAATCCCCGGCGATAAACTCGGTGTGAAGCTCAGTTAGCAAAATGGCGTCTTTCATCTCTGCGACACCCAAACCAGCCAAGGGGCTGGCACCGGTGCCGCCCAGCAATTTGGGTCCGATAAAAATAGCAACTTTATCAACCGCCTGTGCTGCAAAAAATGACCAGGCTAAGTTGCCGCCGCCCTCAAGCAAAATGCTGGATATCTCCTGCTGGTGCAGGTAGTCAAGTGCTTTAGTCAGATTGGTGCGTCCCCTTTGCTCGGGTAAGACTATCAGCTCTGCGCCGCGTTCTCTTAAGGCTTCAACTCGGGACGTGGCAGCTTTTTCGGTGACAAAAATAATGACTTTAGCGGCGTTGCCCTGTGGGTCATCCTCAAAAAGTCTGGCGTTTAGGGGAGTGCGGGCCACAGAATCGAAGATGACCTTGACGGGGCTTTTGCCTTGCTCGAGCCGACAGGTAAGCAGAGGGTCATCTAACAAAACGGTGTTGATGCCCACGGCGATGGCGTCCATCTCACTGCGCCAGAGCTGTACCAGTTCACGGGCCTGGCAGCCGGTAATCCAGCGTGATTGCCCGCTGCGCGTGGCGATTTTACCGTCTAGGGTCATGGCGCTTTTATACAAGACAAAGGGGCGCTGTTTTAAGTGAACGGTGCGAAAGACCTCGTTTTGTCTTTGCGCTTCTTCTTGAAAAACGCCGCTGATTACTCTGATACCCGCTTCGCTGAGTTTTTTTATGCCCTGGCCGTTTACACGTGGGTTGGGGTCGCCACTGGCAATAACCACCCGACGCACACCTGCAGCAATTAGGGCGTCGGTGCAAGGCGGGGTGCGACCATGATGGCTACAGGGCTCGAGCGTCACATAGACGGTGGCATCTTTGGCGTTCTTAGCTGCTTTTAGGGCATTGATTTCGGCATGGGCTTCACCGGCACGTTGGTGCCAGCCTTCACCGATAATTTCATTATCACGGACAATCACACAGCCCGCTAAGGGGTTGGGGGTGGTGCTGCCGCGGCCTCGCTCGGCCAGTTCTAAGGCTCGAGCCATATAGCGCTCGTGTTCGGCCAGTGGCTCCTGGGCGCTACCGTTCATGCTCGCGTCTCAACTGTGTGAAATAAGTAACTTGATAGAGTTTAAAAACCCTTTGCTGCGTCATCGTGCGGGCACAGCAGTTTTAGCCGTGCCGCTCACCTCCTTCTACCATCCGGACTATCACCGTCGGTGCCGGTTTTTCACCGGCTCGGGCCGCTTGTTTTTAAGCGGCTTCGCGGACTTAAGCGAGCTTGAGTAGCCTTGCTATCACCGCCGGTAGGGACTTTCACCCTGCCCCGAAGGAACATTTTTTTGACAGGCTTTTGCCTGTCTCGCCCTATTATACGAGATATGCTTAAGCTTGTAGCGCAGTTTTTAAAACATTTACAATCGGCCTTTAGCCCCTTATTACAAAACCTAACTCCAAAAAAGAGTTCACGGTAAACTGTTTTTTGGACTAAAGCCCAAGACCCGAAATTAGAAAGCGAGAAAAAATGCGAATTCTCAAATATCTTTTTGACAAAAACCGCGCTTGGGCAAAGCGTGTTGGGGCACAAGACCCTGAGTTTTTTACGAAACTTTCCGCGCAACAAAAACCTGAATACCTGTGGATTGGTTGTTCGGATAGTCGCGTGCCGGCCAATCAAATCATCGATTTAGCCCCTGGCGATCTCTTTGAACACCGCAACGTGGCCAATGTGGTGGTGCATACCGACCTAAACTGCCTTTCGGTAATCCAGTATGCCGTTGAGGTACTAAAAGTCAAACACATTATCGTTTGTGGTCACTATGGTTGCGGCGGTGTAAAGGCGGCTATGCAGCATGAAGAATTGGGTCTAATTGACAATTGGCTGCGTCACATCAAGGATGTCTACCAAAAACACCAAACCGTGATTGAGGCTATAGCGGATGAAAACGAACGAGTGAATAAAACCTGCGAACTTAACGTTATAGAGCAGGCACATAACGTTTGTCACAGCACCATTGTGCAAAACGCTTGGCGAAGAGGGCAGAGCTTAACCGTTCATGGCTGGATTTATGGTCTTGAAGATGGCTTGTTACGCGATCTGAAACTGGCCATTAGCAATAGTGATGAAATTGCCGAAGTCTACAAGATGGCGACGGGCTCGAGCCGTTCTTAGTTTCGTATAGGGCTCTGACTTTGCCATGACAAAGCTCAGGCTAAAATCAGACTTGATGGTGTGCTTGTGGCAGGTGGCTAAAACGTTGCGGAGTGCTACGTGAGTTCTCGCGTGTTAATAGTTGAAGACGATATGGCGGTGCGTGAATTACTGGCTTTCCATTTAAGCCAGGCGGGTTTTGAAGTCAGTGAAGTGACAACTACAGCACAAGCCTCGGAAAATCTTGCCGGAATTGATATCATTGTGCTGGACTGGATGTTACCAGATGGCTCGGGGGTTGAATGGTTACAGCGCTTGCGTATGCAGCTTGCACATGGCCATTTACCGGTGCTTATGCTTACAGCCAGAGCCAGCGAAGTGGACAAGGTAGAAGGACTGGAAGCCGGGGCTGATGACTACCTGGTCAAGCCCTTTAGTGCAGCAGAGCTTGTGGCTCGGCTACGAGCACTTTTGCGCCGTAGTCACAGTTCAAAACTGCATCAGGTGGGCGAGTTGCTAATTGATGAAGAACAGTATGCGGCGAGTTTCCGACAAAAACCCCTGACACTGACCCGGCGCGAGTTTGAACTCATTGCCTTTTTGGCGGCGCATCCAGGCCGGGTGTTTTCACGCAGCGAACTGCTGGACAGGGTTTGGGGCGAGGATTTTTTGGGCACGGAACGCACTGTTGACCAGCACATAGCCCAGTTGCGTGCGCAAATAGATGCCGACTATTTTGAGACTGTGCGGGGCCGGGGCTACCGCTTAATTGCTCCTGAAGATGATCACTGAAAATCTGGCTCTGACTTTTTTTGACGAACTTGATGAGGGTTTGTTATTGATCGAAGAGAGCCGTGTCATAAGTATTAATGCCGCCGCAGCGAAATTTTTGGAAGTTGAAGCGCAAGCGGTAAGGGGTTTGCCTCTTATTGCTGTGGTTCGTGATCACCGGATCGAGCAAGTCTTTTTACATCAAGAAGACATTGAATTAGAGACCAGGGGCCGAATTTTGCAGGCTCGAGCCTTTGCCGGGGGCATTATTTTGCAGGACATGAGCGAGTTGCGCCGCACCGCTAAGAGCGCTCGCGAATTGCTGGCGGTACTTTCGCATGAACTGCGCACGCCGGTTACCGCTATTCGCGCTACATTAGAAGCGCTGCGCTATGAGATGCCTGCAGAACAGCGCCAGCGTTTTATGCAGCGTGCCGGAGAAGAAACTGAACGTTTGGTGCGCCTGTTAGAGGATTTAACTGTTGATGTAAAACCACCGCAGATGCGCAGTATCATCCTCTCGGAAACGGTGGAGCGCAGTTTGGGCATTTTGCAAGAGACCTTGCTCGAGCATGATGTCAAAGTAGAGCTTGCCTTACCTCAGCTTACGGTTTGGGCCGATAAGGACAAGCTCTTACAGGTGCTAATCAACTTACTGGAAAACGCTGCTGTTCACGGTCCCAGTCACAAGACAATTAAGGTGGAAGCTGGTATTGATCCTCTCAATCAGGCTTTTGCCAAGGTGGTTGTGCAAGACCAGGGTGAGCCTTTGCCGTTAGAGCATTATGAGCAACTCTTTGAGTTGCATGCTCGGGGCGCATCGGTCAAAACGCGCGGCACAGGTTTGGGGCTTTATATCGTGCGCAGCATCGTGCAGCGCTGGGACGGCACGGCTTGGGGCAGACCGCTTGAGCAGGGCAATGAATTTGGCTTTAATGTTCCCTTACGCTAAGGGTTTTTACCACTGACACGATATTGAAAAGTAAAAAAAGTTGCTGGAAAGTAGTTAGCAGGAGGTAGAAACTAAGGAGACAGTAATAAAGTGAAAAGTAAAAAGAGGAAAGTGAGGGCTTTCTAGAAATGTTTTTCCCATTTACCACAAACCACCAACTACTAACAAAATTGGCCTAACACCTCACACCTAACTTTGTAGGAATGCTTTCTAAAAAAACGCTTTTTCCACCCACCACTCACTACCTACTACAAACCACTAACCACCGACTACTAAAACAATTTTTGCTACAGCGTCAAACAATTAGAAGAAACTGTTAGCACAAACAGAATGCCGATTTCGGGCGAGTGCTAGACTTTTTGTTATGGAACTAGTAGAGAAAGTTATGTCCAGTGAACGCATAACGGCGGCAGAAGCGCTCAAGCTTTATCGCCTACCGCTTTTTGAACTGGCCGCCGTTGCAGATGCCGTGCGTCGGCAACGCACCGACCCTAAGGTAGTCAGCTATCTGATTGACCGGAATATCAACTATTCAAACATCTGCAATGTAGCTTGCAGTTTTTGTGGTTTTTATCGGACTCGTCGGCAAGATGACGCCTATGTACTGTCCTTTGAGGAAATCAGCGAGAAAATTTACGAGCTCGAGCAAGTCGGTGGCACCCGTATTCTGATGCAGGGCGGGGTCAATCCTTATCTTGACTTTCAGTGGTATCTGGACTTGATGCAGCACATTAAAACTCATCACCCCAAGATACGCATTGAATCCTTTAGCCCCGAAGAAATTAAGGGCATGGGCAAACTTAGCGGCATGGCAACTATAGACGTGCTCAAAGAGCTAAAGGCCGCCGGACTTGACGGCCTGCCTGGTGGTGGAGGTGAAATGCTGGTCGATGCCGTGCGCAAAAGCAAGTACGTTTCACCCGCACGCATCAGCACCGATGACTGGCTGCGCATTATGGCCGAGGCACAATCACTGGGGCTTTACACCACGGCCACCATGGTCATAGGTTTTGGTGAGACTATCGAGCAGCGCGTAGAGCACTTCCAGCGCATTCGTGACCAGCAGGATGCCTCACTGGCGCAATATGGTAACGCCTTTAGCGCTTTTATTTCCTGGACGCTACAAACCAAGGGTGTGCGCATCGAAGGTAAAGCCCCGGGGGCTGGCACCCACGAATACCTGCAAAACCTGGCTGTGAGCCGCATCTTTTTAGACAACATAAATAACTTCCAGGCCTCCTGGCCGACTATGGGTTTTAAGGTCGCACAAACAGCACTGTATTTTGGCGCCAATGACTTTGGCTCGACCATGCTCGAAGAAAATGTGGTTTCTCAGGCGGGGGCAAAAAACCGCAACGCACCCGAGCGCGAAATCATCCGGCAAATTGTCGATGCGAGCTTTGAACCGCGCCAGCGCGATAGTCTGTACAACATTGTTCACACGCCCGATGTCGAGGCGATCTTGGCTAATAAACCCCAAGTCAACTTTGAGGAATTACCCTCAGTTATTTAGAAGAGCAGGTTGTGTTGAGTTCACCTTTGTCGATTTTGTAACGCTAGCAAACTTATTGGGTTGCTCATGTTTTCCTGTAGCTTAGCTAAAAACCTACAAATAGCTATAGAGAGACCGAGGGGAAAATCTCAGGGTATACACACTGCAAGCTCTTGAAATTTGGTCTGTTGACAGTATACCCCAAATATTGGGGCATTGCAAGTCAATTTTAAGATTGAGGCAAGTAGTTGGTAGGGAGTGGAAAGTGAGGATTCGCTGGCAATGGTAAGAAGTATTCAGACAATCAGGATAAATTGCTATCATCGGGCAAATATCGACCTGATAAAGACCTGATCGGCTATGCTGAGGCCATGCTAAAGCGACGCTTACTTAGTGCCGATGTCGTCTATAACGGTTTGGGTACAGCCAGGGCTGACGGTGCGGTGGTAGTACAAGGAGAAGCCGATGACAGCCGGATTATTGCCGTTGACAGTCTGGAAGCCGCTAAGTTGAAGTTTCCTGAGGCAAAAGAAGAGTCGGTGGGTTTTGCCATTTCACCGCCGCTGGTAAATGCTCACACGCACCTTGATCTGTCGAATTTACCTTATTTTTCCGGGTCTTATGAAGACTTTATTCACCACGTGATTGTTAATGGGCGGGAGCAACGTAATTTTGCGGCAGCCAAGGCGGGTCTTGCGGAGTTGCGGCGGCAAAACATCAAGGTGATTGGGGATATTGTGACCCAGGAAGATGTAATGACCTGGTTGTTGCAAGAAGCCGATCTCAAGGGTGTAGCGTATTGGGAGGTGATTGGCCCTGATCCGGCAGATGCCGAACGCATTTTTGCGCAGACGGTGGCAAAGTTGCGCAAATTTCGGGGGCTCGAGCAGCCCGGGGGCATGCGTGTTGGCATTTCACCGCACACCCCTCATACCGTCAGTGCGCCCCTATTACAAAAGCTGGCGGCGTTAGCAAGGCACTCAAACTTACCCATGCAAATCCATGTGGCCGAAAGCGCGAGCGAAATAGCCTTGCACAAGGACGGCTCTGGACCGCTCAGAGAATTTCTGCAAGACTTTATACCCAACTGGCAACCCTCTGGTTTAAGCCCAGTGCAATACCTTAAGAAACTGGGGGTCTTAGAAGCTCAGCCGACGCTGGTACACATGGTTCACGTAAACGAAGATGATGTGCGTGGCGTGCAGCGAGCTTCCCTGGCGGTGGTTCACTGTCCTCGCTCTAATGAGTCTTTGGGTTCGGGGCGTTTTCCCTGGGAGCTTTATATGAAACACGGTGTCGAGGTGGGTTTTGGCACGGACTCAAGGGGCTCGAGCCCGGACTTGTCCGTTGAGGCCGAGGTAGCGGCAGCGGCGAGATTGCACGGCAAAAAGGCTAGCCCTTTGGCGCTGGTGCGGGCGGCGGTCAAAGGCGGCCACCGGGCGCTTGGCCAAAAGCCACCAAAATTTCTGCGGGGCGACCAAGTTGTGAAATTTCATATATGGTCAGCGTAAGATGTGTACACTATGTGACATACCTAAGTGGCTACTTAAACTAAATTTACTAGAGGAGGATCAATGACAAACAACATGATTGAATTTACCGACGCGAATTTTAGCGATGAAATTCAAGAGGGACTGGTTCTGGTGGATTTCTGGGCGCCATGGTGCGGCCCCTGCCGTATGGTGGGCCCCATCATCGAAGAATTGGCGTCAGATTATGAGGGTCAGGTCAAGGTAGGCAAGTTGAATGTTGACAACAACCAGCACACGGCCATGAACTATCGGGTTATGAGCATTCCCACCGTCATCCTGTTTAAAGACGGTGAACCTGTAGAGACGATGATTGGTGCCCAACCCAAAAGCAATTTTGAAGTGCGGCTGAAAAAGCACGTACCCAGCGTTTTAAACTGAGCTTTTCAAAAATGTGTCAGGCCGGGGTAAACCCGGCCCATTTTTGTTTAGTAAAAAGTAAAAAGAGGAAAGTAGAAAGTGGTTAGTAGAAGGTGGAAACTCGGGGTTTTCCAGCGGTGGCAAAATCAGACACTAGGAATTTATCAGTTGACCGCAAACCTCCAAAATTAACTCGGTGAGGTGACCTTCTAAAAAGGTTTTTCCACCAACCACTCACTACCAACTACTAACCACCTACCACCTACTACCAAACAATGCGCGTTAGGCTCCGCTGATATATCGAATCGTCTACCAAGGTGCTGTAACCCTCGCTGAAGCTCAGATGTTTGGCAATCACCTTTAGCGCTTGAGGTAAAATTTCGGTCAGTTGCAAAAGCTCAGCATAGTCGGGGGCATTTTTTGTCTCGGCCTCTGCCAGTAAGGCACTGAGCCCGAAGGCCGCCGGTTGGCTGGCCAGCTCGAGCAAATCGGCAAGACCCGCTAAAGCGGCCCGGTCATTGCTATAATTTAAAGACATCACGCTGTCAGGACTGTTGGCTAAAAGCTGGCGATAATCGGGGTTGCTCAAGATATTTCGCTCTCCGGCAAAGGTGTCAATTAGCGGTTCAAGGGCATCTGCAGGCGTGCCGATAACCAAAAAGTTGCCGATAAAGCTCAGGCCAATGTCCGTATTCAAACCCAACTGATAACGCGTGATGGTGTTGTCGCGGTAGTCATAGCTGCGCGTAGCGATCATGCTTCCCATATTTGCTTCCAACATCCCCATGCGACCGGGCATGGCGAAGTTGTTAAGCTCAGCGGTCAGTGGCTTAAGCAAGCGACCCCACTCTTCTAAACCTGCTTTTGCTAGCTCCTGGCTGCGCACGGGCACAAATAAAACCTGACCCGGGCCATAAAACAGCGTTTCTAGGTCACGGCTGCTAGGCTCGAGCACGACATATTGCCACTCGGCCCCGATCCAGTCAAACAGCGCTTTGTCTAAGTCAAAGTCAAATTCTTCTTTTAGGCGGGCCTTTATGTCGAGGTTTTCGCCGCTTACGGCTTCAGCTTCGTTAAGCCAGCCTTGCAGGTAGTCAAAAAGTTTTCTTAAAGACAGATATTGACTGTTGACGCTGGTGGCACTAGCAGGTGCAATAAACGGATAGGACACCGTGCAGCTTTGGCAAAGCAGCAATTCAGCCAGTTGTGGGTCACCGCTAGGGTTGAGGGTCAACACAGACTCTAGCAGCAAACCTTCGCTGTTGGTGCTTATCTTACCTACATAGCCATTTAGGGTTCTTAGCAGCGCCAGTAAGCGCTCAAAGAGAACTTCGGTCTCGGGGTCGCTCAAAAACATTCCGGCGGTATTTTCAAGAACAGGCACAAGCGCCGCAAAATTTAGACTTAAGCTAAAGCCGCCAGGAGCTAAACTATTATTCGCTCGCTTGTAAAAATCGGTGTCAGCCAGACTTGATTCGGTGCTACTGTTGGCTAACCGGATGATGCCGCGCAGCGGTTCGGGATTGGTTCCAAAAAAGAACAGATTGTCAAGACGCCCCATCACTACCGGCAGGTCACCGCCATTACCTAATACATAAAGAGGCACGCCGTCTTGCTCGAGCTGCACAAGGTCACCATCTTGCTCGGCACAGTCAATAAGGGCATCTTGTAATCTAGCGGCAGTCTCGGCGGCTTCTACGGAGCTAAAGCGTGTGATGGCGCTAAAGGCGGGGATGGGATTAAAGGCATTGACGCTAATAGTAACTAGCGCTTCGTCCCCGATGATTTTCAAATCCTCTTGTTCGATTATTTCGGCTAAGTTGGGGCAGCCATCGCGCAATTCTTCTAGTAGCGCATCCTTACCCTCGAAAAGATCAAACAATTCTGAAAGGTCGGCAAATTCAGCGTCTAAGTCGGCCTCGCTAAGAATTGCTTCTAAGGTTTGCCCTGCCTGGGCCCAGTCAAGCGCTAACAGGTCATCTTTGAGGCTGGCCAGGACCGGTGATTGGCGCTCAAAACCCAAAGCTAAGAAGGCATCGGCGGGGGCAAATTCTGCTAAGGGCTGGGCCAGGGTAAAGTTTAGCAGCAGTCCAGCTAAGAGAGTGGCTAAGAATGAATAGAGTCGTTTCATGGCAACTGCCTCCTGTCTGAACTTACTGGGACTAAAAATTATTTAGGGTGACGAGATCATGATCTGCCGGGTTTCCACGCCGCTAGGAGTTACCAGCCAGACGACGCCTGGCGCGGCGCTCGAGCTAAAGCGCAAACGGTAATAATCATCGGCAAAGTCCTCGAGGGTCCACAGCACACCCTTGGGTAACTCAAGATCGACCAGCACATTGGTACTGTAGCGCTGCGTTTCTAGATAGTTGAGCTCCATGCGGTGCCAGGCAATCTGGGCTAGCTGCCGGATTTGTTCGGCTTCGGCACTCAGCAGCAAAGAGCCTTGTGGCCGGCCAAGCTGCGGCGCGCAGGCGGCTAATAGCAGCGTGAGCAGCATGAACACGGCGACGCGGAGAACCTTCTTTTTAGCCATGCCTTATGATACAGACTTTCGCCAAACCTGACATGAACTTGGCTTTAATTATCCTGCTTAAGCAGTGGCGCTATGCCTAAGTGAACGATATAATGCTGAGAGCCACGTTTTTGCTGATAACTTTTTAAGAGGCTGAACATTTCGCGTTGCAGGGTCTTGGCATCCTCAAAATCAAGATAAAGGCTGTCGCGCCAGGCGCTTAATACCGCCGGGCCGTCGGCGTCTAAGGCGCTATAGTTGCGTTCGGGCGTCACTGCCGTTTGCACCTGCAATCTACCCCGTTTGTCGCGGTAGATGCGAGTACCCCAGCTACCGATGTCCTCCATGCGGGCGCGTACCACATTTTTGCGCAACTGCGTTTCCCAATAGGCTTCGCGTTCGGCCAGTGCCGTTTCTAAAGTGTCTGCGCTGGTGGCTTCATAGGGTACAAAAAACATCTCGGAGCTCGAGCGATATAGCTTGATGCTGCGCCCTTTACGCGCTAGCACCCGCGAGACTTTAAGTAGACCCAGATCAAGCAAGCGCCGC
The DNA here is from genome assembly GCA_030147925.1 of Trueperaceae bacterium. Lineage (GTDB taxonomy): Bacteria > Deinococcota > Deinococci > Deinococcales > Trueperaceae > JASBUK01. The sequence goes on along the minus strand of JASBUK010000038.1, from coordinate 10,105 downwards.
ACGCGCGATAAGACCGTATTGGCCTTAACGCCCGTTTCTTTTGCCGCTTGGCTAATGCTACAGTCTCTGGCCAAGAAGGGCTCGAGCTGTCTTAGGCTTGCCGGGTTGGTAAGGATACTGGCGGCTTTAGGGTCTTGGATTATTAAGATACTAGTACTAGGTGATTTTTGCTCTTTCATATCATCTAGCTTAAGCCGAAGCTATTAACTGTGAACGTTATTCACACGGCTTGATTTTACAAAAGACGCCGCGCACTAAGCAGAGCCGTTAGAATGAAAGGGCTTAAGACAAGCAAATAGCGATGCCTTAATATTCTAAAACTATACGAGGAGTGTCATATGGCTGATTTATCGCCCAAAAATTCGTTTGAGTCTAAAAGCACTTTTGAAACGGGTTCCGGTCAGGCCTACTACTACCGCTTAAGCAAGTTGCAAGAAGACGGCTTGGGTAATATCGAGTGCTTGCCGTTTTCGATCAAGGTCTTGTTAGAATCATTGTTGCGCAATGAAAACGGCTACGACGTAACTGCTGAGGATGTCAAAAACTTAGCGGCTTATAGCGCCAAGAATCCCAGCAAAACGGAAATTCCCTTTAAGCCCGCCCGGGTGATCCTGCAAGACTTTACCGGTGTACCCAGCGTAGTGGACTTAGCCGCCTTGCGTAGCGCCATGAAGCGTCTTGGTGGCAACCCCGAGCGTATCAATCCACAGATTCCGGTTGATCTGGTTATCGACCACAGTGTTCAGGTAGACGAGTACGACAGCCCGCTGGCGCTTTTACACAACGCCGAGATTGAGTTTGAACGAAACCGGGAACGTTACGAGTTTTTGCGCTGGGGTCAGCAGGCTTTTGAAAACTTCAATGTGGTGCCACCGGCCAGCGGCATTGTCCACCAGGTTAATTTGGAGTATCTGGCCAAAGGCGTGCAACACCAGGCCCACGGAGATTTAGAAGTGATCTATCCCGACTCTTTAGTCGGTACCGATAGCCACACCACCATGATCAACGGTTTGGGCGTGGTCGGTTGGGGTGTCGGCGGCATCGAAGCCGAGGCGGTCATGCTTGGCCAGCCCATCTATATGCTGACGCCCGAAGTAGTGGGCTTTAAGATCACCGGCAAGCTACCTGAGGGCTCTACTGCAACCGATCTGGCTCTGGTGGTGACACAGATGCTCAGGCAAAAAGGCGTGGTGGGCAAATTTGTCGAGTTTTACGGCCCCGGCCTTGCCAGCATGACCTTGCCGGATAGAGCCACCATTGCCAACATGGCTCCCGAGTATGGTGCGACCATGGGCTTTTTCCCGATAGACGCAGAAGCACTTAGATACTTGCGTCAAACGGGGCGTTTAGACGACGAGGTGGAATTAGTCGAACGTTACGCCAAGGCGCAGGGTCTGTTTCGCAGCGATGACATGGCCGACCCGGAATTTTTGGACAGCTTAGAACTTGATCTCTCTACTGTACAGCCCTCGCTGGCCGGTCCCAAGCGCCCGCAGGATCGCATTTTGCTGAGCGATATGAAGAAAAATTGGCAGCGAGACTTGCGTGCGCCTGTTGAGCAGCGCGGTTTCAATCTCTCCGAAGCGGAGCTAAACAATATCGGCAAGTTGTCGTTTAAGGGTGTCGAACATGACCTCAAACACGGTGACGTGACCATTGCGGCTATCACCAGCTGCACCAACACCAGCAATCCCTCGGTTATGTTAGCCGCCGGTCTGGTAGCTAAAAAAGCTGCCGAGAAAGGGCTTAAGGCTAAGCCCTGGGTCAAGACCAGTTTGGCGCCCGGCTCTAAGGTAGTCACCGAATATTTGCGTGAGACCGGTCTGCTACATTATCTTGAGCAGGTGGGTTTTTATGTGGTCGGTTATGGTTGCACTACCTGTATCGGTAACAGTGGCCCCTTGCCCGAACCGGTGGTGGCGGCCATTAAAGAGGGTGACCTGGTGGCGGCCAGTGTGCTCTCGGGTAACCGTAACTTCGAAGGGCGCATAAATCCTCATGTCAAGGCCAATTATCTTGCTTCACCGCCCCTGGTGGTGGCCTATGCTCTAGCGGGTACCGTAGACATTGATTTGACAACTGAACCGCTGGGTAAAGACGAGGCGGGTAATGACCTCTACCTCAAAGACATCTGGCCCAGCTACGCCGACATCACTGCCCACATGGAAGCAGCCATGAAGCCCGAGACCTTTAAAAAGATGTATGAAGGCATTGAAAAGTCTAACGAAACCTGGAACAAGATTCCGGTCAAGGGTGGCGTGGTATTTGACTGGGATGAAAACAGCACCTATATTCAGGAGCCACCTTTCTTTGTGGGTATGAGCAGCGAGCCTGAAGCCATTAAGCCTATTAAAGATGCCCGCGTACTGGTCAAAGTAGGCGATAGCGTCACTACCGACCACATTAGCCCGGCAGGAGCTATCGCCATTGATAGCCCGGCTGGTCAGTTTTTGATTGCTAATGGTGTTAAGCTCCAGGACTTTAACTCTTATGGTAGCCGCCGCGGTAATGACCGTGTAATGACCCGGGGAACCTTTGCCAATATCCGCTTAAAGAATCAGCTTGCACCGGGCACCGAAGGTGGCTGGACCACCGACTTTAACAGCGGTGAACTTAGCAGCATTTACGAGGCCTCGCTCAACTACAAGCAGGCTGCTACGCCTACCATTGTGTTAGCTGGTAAGGATTACGGCATGGGCAGCAGCAGGGATTGGGCGGCTAAGGGCACTTATTTGCTGGGGGCTCGAGCGGTCATCGCCGAGTCGTTTGAGCGTATTCACCGCAGTAATTTGGTGGGCATGGGTGTCTTGCCACTGCAGTTTAAAGAAGGTCAAAACGCCGAAAAGCTGGGCCTGAGCGGCAAGGAAACCTTCACTATTCATGTTGATGACAGCCTTAAACCAGGTCAGGAGGTCGCAGTAGATGTGACCGACGAAGACGGTAACAGCCGCCAGATTACCGTTAACTGTCGCATTGACACGCCGGTAGAAATCGACTATTACCGTAATGGTGGCATCCTGCATACTGTCTTGCGCAATATCTTTGCCGAGGAAGCCCAGGCCAAAGCTTAACTAAAGTTAAGCGAAAAATATTGTAGCGCTGCTATTGAGCAGCGCTTATACTTTTTATATGCGTGGACTGCTGACTTTTTTGATCATCGTTGCCATCGTCTTTTTTGCCGTTGGTGAGTGGCAGGGTTGGTATCTTGGGGTACCCCCGCAAACACCGGTCTTTGTCTATAAAAAGACCGCCACCACCGAACAAACAAGACGCACCACCACTGCACAGGAATTCACTTTTTCGCTCGAAGGTCAGCTGCGGCGCGGCAACCTCATCGTAGAAGGCTATTTTGAGCGCCCCTCAAGCTTTCAGACGGGCCGGGCCGGAACGCCCGAGCGGCGGGTCTTTCGCGAGGAATTCCGGCGGGGACAGCGGGTGTTTATAAGCGAGACCATGAAAGAGGGCCAAGGTGTCTATAAGGTGCGGCTTATTTTTGACGACGCCACCGGGCTGCTCAGGTTGAGGTTGCCAGGGGCAGGCACACTTTAACAAATAATTCCATCGTTATTGTTAGTAGCGGCAAAGCGTTATTAAGCTGTAGGCTTTTGTCCTTAAATAGTCCTTGCAGCAAACATAACTTACGATGAACAAGGGAGCTGGGAATGTCTTGCGAGCTAACAGTAAGGACGGACGGCGTCAGCAAAAGCCTGAGACCCAAGCATACTTAGGAGCCTGAGCTTTTTGACAAAGGCTAAATACAGTCCAGTTCATTCTGGTTGACAGTAGACTGACTGTCTTTATTCACCCAGAATTGGCATAAACCCCTTACTCCTTTCGCCTTACACCTTACCCCTCACTTTGTCGTGCCGCTCTTTGACTCACGTAAGACTAAGGATGGCTTGCAAACTTCACTTTACTTTGCGCATTGCCTCCAACATATCCCACTGCTCCGAACTGATGTCGTCTAAGATATTAAACTCGCCACCGTTCCAAACGGTTTCGCCGCCGTCAATATGGATGAGGTCACCGGTAACATAGGCGGATAAATCCGAGATGAGGTAACTGGCTAAGTTGGCCAGTTCGCTATGTTCTCCCACCCGGCCTAAGGGAATGCGTTTTTCGAACTTCGCCTGAAATTCCGGGGTGGGCATGAGTCGGCTCCAGGCGCCTTCGGTGGGGAAGGGCCCCGGAGCAATGGCGTTTAGGCGGATACCGTATTTGCCCCACTCGGCGGCTAAGGATTTGGTCAGGCTGACCACTCCCGCTTTGGCGACGGCGGATGGCACTACATAACCCGAGCCGGTTGTGGCGTAGGTGGTGGCGATATTTAGCACCGCGCCCCCCTGTTTTTTGGCAATCCAGCGCTTGCCCAACTCGAGCGTGCAATAAAAGGTGCCGTGCAGAACAATGCCCAGTACGGCATCGACGGCGCGATGTGAGAGTCGTTCGGTGGGCGAGACGAAATTACCGGCGGCGTTGTTTAGCAGCACGTCGATGCGGCCAAACCGCGCTTCTACCGCGTCCATCATCTGACTCACTTGCACCGGGTCGCGCACATTGGTCGGGGTGGCAAAGACTTCACCGCCTGTTGCCGCCATCATTTCTTGTGCGGCTTGTTCCAAAACCTCCTGACGCCGACTGGCAATAGCCACTTTTGCGCCCAATTCTAAAAAACGCGTACTCATAGCGCGCCCTAAACCCGTACCGCCACCGGTTACCAATACGACTTTGTCCTTTAGCAAACCCTCTTGAAACATTGTCACCTCCATGAATTGCTTGTAATTTATCTTAGCCTTTGCTTTGGCTATAAGTGTGGCATAATCCTTTTCGCTTTAAGCGCTTCTCTGACATAATTCAGGGGTATGCTTTCATTACGTCGTCTTTTCCTTCTGCTCGTTTTAGTTTTTTTTGGCTCCGCTTTGGCCCAGGTGCAGATACGTGTACTGCTGAGTGATACTGATGAGGCTGTAAGCATTCGCATGTCGGGTCCGCACCGGGGTTATGTGGATGGTCTTTTGCGTTTTGATACGCCCATGGCGCTGAGTTGGCCGCTTAAGGCACAAGATGATCGCTTGTGGGTCGATGGCGAGGCGATTGGCCGGAGTTTGCGGCTCGAGCCCACGGATGGAACCTTTGTCAGTTGGCAGGGGCGTGATTACCGGGGTTCGCTGATGTTTTTAGCCAAGGATGATAGCATTCGCGTTATCAACGTAGCCGATATAGAAGCCTATCTGCGGGGTGTAGTGCCCGCGGAAATGCAGGCCAGTTGGCCACTAGAGGCGCTAAAAGCCCAGGCGGTGGCTGCCCGCAGCTATACCATGACCTCGCTAAAACCCGAGGCGGATTACGATATTTGTGCGACTGTTGATTGTCAGGTGTACAGGGGTGTTGCCGCCGAGCGACCACGCAGTGACCGGGCAGTGGCAGAAACAGCTGGTCTGGTAGTCACCTATGGGGGTAAGCCGGCCAAAACCTACTATCATGCCGATTCCGGCGGTTATCTGGCTTCCAGCGCCGAGGTTTGGGGAGCGTCACTGCCTTATTTATCAGCTCGTTCCGACGTCACCAGCGACACGCCTTACGGCCAGTGGCAAAGACGCCTAGACCCGGCAGCCATGACGGCCTCGCTGCGAACCTACAACATAAATATCGGCACCGTGCGAGCGTTGCGAGTATTGGCCTATAGCGAATCTGGTCGGGTGCGCCGCGCCGAAGTGATTGGTGAGCGGGGCCGCAAGGTCTTAGAGGGTACGGTGTTAAGAACGCTCCTAAGAAGTTGGGGTCTAAAATCAACTCGTTTTAGCATGCAATCTGATTTAACGGCTAGTGGCGCCGGTTGGGGACATGGCGTGGGCATGAGCCAGTATGGCGCTCGCAGTTTGGCCTTGTCCAGCTATAGTTTTGAGCAGATTTTGGCCTTTTACTACCCCAGTACCCGTCTGTCGCGCCTGTCCTTCAGACTGGCCAGCCAACCCTAAAATTCACTACTTAATCTGGGCAGCCCACACTGTTAGACAACTGCTTTAGACTAAAGCATGATCAGGGTCAATCTTTATGCCACCTTCAGGCCCATTGTGGGCGCTAAAAGCCTTGAGCTCGAGCTGCCCGATGATAGTTCGGTACAGCAGATATTGGATCATCTGTTTAGTTTGCATCCGCGTTTAAAACCCGAGCTTGTCACCGAGCAAGGTGAGTTGCAGCAATATGTTTCCCTTTTTGTCCTAGGACGCGACATACGCTATTTAGAAGGGCTTAAGACCAAACTGCAACGGGGACAGGTTCTGGATATCTTTCCGCCTGTCGCCGGGGGTTGAGTGTGACCAGCCTGGTTTTTGGAGGGGTATCGCTATGGCTGATGCGCGACTATATGACCATGCTTAACGCCCAACCCCTGGGCGATGATAACTACCAACTTAGGGGTTCGCGGGTGAGCTTGCGCTTAGCTGAACCTATAAGTATCGCCAGCGTGAGCATTCCACGTATTGAGGTGTTGATTGACGCTGAAGATGAAGAGCTGGAGGCCGAGGTGGTGGCGGCAATTCGCCTAAAGGCCTTGCGTGGTGGGGGATAGCAAAAGATTATCTTCAGCCTCGTGCAAGTTTAACCGCACTGATGATTTCCTCGACGCTGCCTTGGCCGCTCATAAAGTCTGCCCGACAGGTGTCTAAATAGTTTTCTAAAATTATGTCGGCGGTGGAATCAAGTGCGCTTCTGACACCGGAGAGCAGCGTTAGTATGTCCTGACAGGAGCGATCATCGCTAATCATCTTCTGCAAGCCTCTTACCTGTCCTTCTAGGCGACGCAAGCGGTTGATTACTTTGCTTTGTTCTTCGGCTGTTAGGCTATGTTTGTTTTGCACGATAGTTGGTCCTAGTTAAGATCAAGTAAGTAGTGGTTAGTAGTAAGTGGAAAGTGGTTGGTAGGAGGTAGAAGCCCGGGGTTTTCCAGAGGTGGCAAAGTCAGGCAACGGGAATTTGTCAGTTAACCGCGAACGTCTAAAATGAACTCGGTGAGGGGCTTTCTAGAAATGTTTTTCCCACTAACCACTCCCTACAAACTACCTACTACTTACCACCAACTACTAACTATTTAAGCTGGAATAGCTAGGCCTGTAGCTTTTAAGGTCGCTTCGACGAAAACGCGTTCGGGCTGGGCACCGAGTACACGCTCACTGCCCTCTTCACCGGTGATGATGGTATCAGGAACGCCTGAGATGCGATACTGCTGCGACAGGGTTGGGAATTCGTTGGCTTCAATACCTTCGGCAACAATGTTTTCGTTATGAAAGGCCAATTGGAAAGACATTAAAACTGCCCGTGGGCAATAAGGGCAGGTTGGGGTGACAAAGCTCTGAATTTTGACCGGGCTATCCAGCGACGCCAAGTATTGCTGGCTGGTTTCGCTAAGTGGGCTTGTGCCGGTACCGAGCATTAAAATGGCTTCGATTAGCGTCTGAAATTCGTAGCCGCTGGGCAAACCGATAAAGCGTATGTTGTTGCGCTCGCTGCCGGCCTCGCGCAGCAGTGTGGTCGGGGCTAAGTTAATGCCCAGAGCCTCGGCTTCTTTGTCACCGGCTAAGGAACGCTCGAGCACCGTAAGCTTGTCACTGGTTTCAGCCACTTCGCGTAGCAGTTCTAAGGTTTCGTCTTGTAAGCCCGGCGCTTCTTGTCCGGGGACAAGCAGGCTGCTTGCTTTGTAAACGATGAGCTCGAGCTCTTTTTCAACCGCTGCTAAAGCATCGGCAACTTGTTGTTTGATATCTGCATCAAGAATAGGCATTACTGGTCTCCTTATCATGCTTTGCTTGTTTATCAACCTGTTCGCTTAATTTAATTGACGAGATTGATAAAATTCATGATCAACTATACCCCATGGGGGTATAAATTGTAAAGCCAAAGAAAGCAGCGACGCTTTTGTAAAAGCGTCGCTGCTGGAATGTGCTTAGAGTTAGTGTGGCAATCTGGACCTTAGATAGCCATAAGTCCAGGTACCCAAAATGGCGCTGCCCAGCACTACTAAGAATATGGGCATACCACCACCAATTAGTGCCAGAATGGGGCCGGGGCAAGCACCAGTTAGAGCCCAGCCAAGTCCAAAAAAAGTACCGCCAATAATATAACGCCGATAGGTGGGAGCCTTGGGGTAAAGGTGGAGATTTTCTACAAACCACCTCCCACTACTAAGTTCTTGGCCTTTTCAGCCTCGCGCTAGTTTGACGGCGGTGACTACTTCGTGGATGTCGCCGGTTCCTTCCATCAAGTCGGCCTGACACTCGTCAAGAAAGGCTTCTAGCACCACGTCGCCGGTGGCGTTTAGGGCGCTGCGAATGCCCGAGAGGAGGGTGAGAATCTCGTGGCAGGAGCGTCCCTCGTCAACCATTTTTTGCAGGCCGCGCACCTGACCTTCAAGACGTTTGAGCCGGTTGATGATCTTTTTCTTGTGTAAGGCCAGGTCTTGATTGGTTTCGATCACGGCGTTTTGTTTCACGGTTTAAGTTTAGCACTCTCTGGATTTGACGCTGAGTTTTCGTCCAGATTTTTGACAATATAGGTTTGATTACGCTGAAAGACCCAATCCTGTAAAGCTTTTTATATAAAGGGATTCGGGCTTGGAGAGAACAATAGTTAGTGATAGTGTAGTGAGTAATTTTTAAATCTTCAAACTATTTGAATTGCTCATTCGAACGGTTTTTTGGAGGGAAGCTTGTTTTCTTCTGCCAGTTTGTTAAGTTCGGCAATGCTGTGCTCGAGCTTCTCCTGCCAAATTGCCCAGATGGGGGCAAGCCTTGGTTCTTCACGCTGCCAGTTTAAGAAGACTTCTTGTTGTGTAGCGGCCAACTGACCTAAGTCGTCAAACAACTTACTCAGAGAATCCTGATCAGCGGCAGCCGCTAAGAGGTGCTTTAACATAAAGCTCCGCTCGGCAAAACGTAGCGGTAAATTGAGTCTGCGTCCTAATTGGGTGATGTCTTCGCGGCTCAAAAACATGCCCGAACGCGCCGGGGTAATGAGCCTTTGCAAAACGGCTCGAGCTTTTCCGTCTTTCTTTTTGGCAATGCTGGGCAATTCTGAAATGTCATCTTCTGCTGCCGGAAAGCTAAAGGCCGGAACCTCACCTTCGGCCAGCAAATGACCAGAATGGTTTAGCACGACCATTTCTGTCAAGGCAGCAAGCTCTCCATAAAAGCCACTGTCGATACGCTTAATGGCGTTGGTAAAACTGGGCAACCAGGGTAAAAGCTGCTCATACAGCAAACTGCGCTGACCGTGTTGGGCTCGAGCCACCGCCAGATTATCTTGTGATTCCCGGGCTTTAGCTTCGCGCTCGAGCAACACTGCTAGCGCCTCTAACTCAGCCGAAACGTGGTCATTCGCCGCTAAACCGGCTCCAGCACCGACTTCTAAACCAAGCGCCCGAAAAACCCCACTAACAAAGCCCGACCAGGGCGCGTTTAACATCCCCGAAGGGTCGATAAAGACCGAAGCGTAAGGATAGACGTTAAACTCAAACAACCAGGTAAACTGATCCTGCAAATCATCTTCTGAAAAATCCTTAGACAGAACGTCTTGGGAGAGCTCGAGCAAGTCGTCATCGGGAGGGCGCAGATAAGCCCGGGCCAAAAAGTGATAAAGAGGTATTAAGTTTTCCACTGGGACTATGGTAACTGTAAACGCTTAATGCGTGGGCAAATCACGGATTAAATATAACCCTGTGTCAATAGCTTGAGATAGATGCTACACGTAAAACTGCTCAGCGTTTTGGATATGCCTTAATGCAAGTTGAGCATCTAGAGGACTTTTTACCCCTCGCCCACCGCGATTTAAGACGTTTTACTCTCACGGCGTCTGTCGTCGTCTGTCGTCGCCAACTCACGCCCAACGACATGCTTGTATAAAAACAATAATGCCGACAGCGCGACGTTTTGCGTCGAGGCCGCAACCTGCTTCTCCAGTGCCAAATGGCTGAGATACGCCTGCACTTCAGCCTCCCCCAGTGTTTCTGGGTGACGCTTACCGTGGAAGTAGATATAGTCGATAATGTAGTGTAGATAGGAACGCTCGGTGCTAAGACTTAAACGCTTTACGCGGATAACGTCTCTAACCT
>JASBUK010000033.1 GCA_030147925.1 Trueperaceae bacterium | reverse complement strand
CAGTTTGCTCTGAGCCTGCTCAGACAAGATGCCTCCAAAGGCTCGCTCAAAGGTAAGCGCAAAAGGGCGGCCTGGGATGACGACTTTCGTGCGCGTATCCTCAAGGGGCTTATCCCAAGTTAAGATGCGTCAGCCCTGTTGTCCTGCTTGGGCAAGTTCAGCACTATATGTCTGAGGGTGATAAGATTGGCTTGGGTGTTTTGTTTACGTGTCTTCACGAAATACTACATCAAGCACCCAATGTAGGCCGTTTTCGATACCCCAGTGACGATGAGCGGTGTACAGAGCACGCTCGTTGCCAGTTCTCTTGAAGGGTAGTAGCTGTCTTCACAGCTTGTTTTACCTTTTTACGTACGACACGAACAACGGTGCTTAAGTCACGCCAAGCTGAAGTGTCAAGAAAGGCCAGGTCCTATAGGACCCAGAATTCACGCTTTTCATAAAGGTCACGAGATATTTCTTCTGTACAGGTGTAGCTGAAGTTAATGTCTTGTCAGCGTTTTTGGACGATATGTTCAAAAAGACATTTAACATCATCAATAGAGATTGAGGTGATTGTCCTTGTGTGTCAGTAAGTAATCGGCCTGGTGCTTACGAATGATCCAAGCAATGTCTTTTTGGTTGCCCATAGCATCAGTTGTTACCACGGCATCCGCAGGATTCACCGCCACAATTACTTCGGGTATGACCATGATCTCTTATCTCTTGTATTCATAGAGCTTACCGCTCGCTCCTTGCTTTAGCCACTAATATCGGACTTTGCGGTCGCCCCAGGGTAGTTGTTCTTGGATTTTTGGGGTTTTTGCCACAAGCGGGGTAAAATGAGAAATTAGGTTGGAAATAAGGAGTTTTAACATGGTTGAAAAGGCCAAGGCAGAAAACAAGAACGAGCGGCGGGCCTCAAAACTGGAAAAGAAGAAGACCAGTCAAGAAATTGACAGGATCACCGTAACCAACGAGGCGTTAGCAACCGTAATAGGCATGGCCGCACACGAGGTGCCTGGTGTAGTTGGTATGGCTCCGGCCAATATCCGTGAAGGTTTGCAGCGCATTTTGGGCATAAGACAAGTCGATGAGGGCGTGATCGTTCATCGCGATAGCCCTGATGAGCCTGCCACTATTGACATCCACGTGGTGGTGGCTTATGGGGTGAATATTCCGGTAGTCGCCGATTCGATACGTGAGCGGGTGGCTTATGTCGTCGAGACCTATACCGGCGTGACACTGAACGCCGTGCGGGTACATGTAGCTGGAGTGAGTCGTGGCTGAAGTCTTGCAGAAAAAAGCACACCACCACTTAAAAGCCAAGGACTTGGCTCGAGCCTTTAGCTATGCGACCGACTGGCTGGGTGTTTTTATCGAAGAAGTAAACGCCCTTAATGTCTATCCGGTGCCCGATGGCGATACTGGCACCAACATGCACCTCACCATGCAATCGGTAAGACGTCAGTTGGGCGATGAACGTCCTAAAACCATGCCGGCTTTTGCCCACGCCTTGTCTTATGGCTCGCTTTTAGGGGCGCGGGGTAATTCGGGCGTGATTTTAAGCCAAGTCTTAAAGGGTTTTGCCGAAGCTGCCAAAGAGCATGCCCAGCTTGGTGCAAAAGAGGTTATCGTGGCCTTGCATAGCGCCTCTAAATCGGCCTATGCCGCAGTCATGAAGCCTGTAGAGGGAACTATTCTCACCGTGGTGCGCCGCGCTGCCGAAGGTGCTGAAGAAACAAGCTCGAGCCTGCCCTTAGAAGTGCTCAAAGACGCTTACTTAGCCGGTAAACAGGCCTTGCAGGAAACACCGGAAATGCTGCCTATCTTAAAACAAGCGGGCGTGGTCGATGCCGGGGGTCTGGGCTTTTTGCATGTACTTGAAGGGGTCATAGCCTCGTTTGAAGGTAGAGACCTGCCCCAGCCGCCTAAAATCGAAAAACGTGCCCAGGAACAGTTTGAAGAAGAGGAATTTGGTTTCTGTACGGAGTTCTTGCTATCTGATGTGACAGTGCCTACCAGCGAGATTCAGGCCATGGTGCAACCCTTTGGCGACTCGCTTTTAGTAGTGGGTGCCGAAGGCTTTGTCAAGGGACACATACACACCGAAGAACCCGAAAAATTGCTGGCGACCGTGGCTCAGTATGGTCGTATGGTTCGCTCAAAAATCGAAGACATGAGCGAACAACACTCGGAAATTTTAGAGGGCGTTAACTTAGCCGACCAGGAGGCTCCGCAAGTGGCACTGGTGGCCGTGAGTGCGGGCTACGGTATTACCAAGGTATTTCGCAGCTTAGGCGCTCGTGTGGTCGGTGGCGGCCAGACCAACAACCCCAGCGTACAAGACATTGCCGACACAGTAAAAAGCGTTGGGGCGGAGCATGTGATCATCATGCCGAACAACAAAAACATCATCATGGCGGCTGAGCGGGTTGGGGATATTTTGCCCGAAAAAGACATCAGGGTGCTGCCCACACGCAGCCTGGGACAGGGCCTGGCCTCTGCTGTGCTCTTTAATGACGGGGCTGATCCCGATGAGCTAATGGAGGAGATGACGGAAGCTGCCGAAAATGCCCTGACCCTGGAAGTGACCATGGCCAGCCGCGACGCAACTATTGAGGACGTCAGTGTTGCCGAAGGCGACTATATCGGCCTGATTAACGGCGAATTGAAACTTTCTGCTAAAGACCCTAAAGATTGTTTGATTGAATTGTTAAAGCAGTGCGGTGAAGAATTTGAAATCGCTACGCTTTTTCACAACACGGCCTTAACCGAAGAGGAAGCCGAGGCTTTTGCCGAGCAATTGGCCGAGCAGTTTCCCGATCTTGAAATTGAACTGCATTCGGGCGCTCCTGATCTTTATAACTTTGTAGTGGCTCTTGAATGAGGGAATCATGAAGATGGTGGCAGCTTAGGCTTATACTTGTTAAGGAACTTATCGCTAGAATTTTAGTGTAGATGGACGCAGACGCAAAGCTATTTGCTATACCAGTTATTGAAAGGGGAACTTATTCATGAAACCCAGATACATTTTTCTCTTTGCGATTTTGGCGCTGTTACTAAGCGCCTGTGCTGTTACGATTACTTTTGTGGTTGACCCCGATCAAACAGTTTCGGCCAACACTAATCCAAATGCTCCTGTTGACTCTGCTACGCTTGCCGCCGGTCAACGAATCTTTTATGAAGTCAACATTGCTACCTCAGGGCAAGCACTTTACTTAGAAGCCGATGCAAACTTAAGTATGAAGGTATATAACGCCAACTCTTCAGAATTCGCTTCTAGTTCTTCGCCTAGCTTTTTCGCATCTGGTTTTACAGCAGCCAGTCTTGATGTAGTTGATTTAGCACCTCAGCAGAGCCCTGTTGAAAGAGTGGCTTGTAGGGGCTCATGTGTTATCAGAGACAATAATGTCAGCACTGTTTTTGTAAGCTTGCAGAACAAAAATGTCAGCAGCGTTGCTTACAACTTTTACGCCTTTACTGAAGACTATGATGACGTTAACGAGTTTGCCAATGACAGTCAAGCAGGTGCAGTGCTCTTTGGTGTGAGTGTGAGTAATGAAAGTGGCGCCATCGAGTCACTGGGAGATGTTGACTACTTTGAGGTAGAAATTAGCGGTACCTTGAACTTCGATCACAGCTCCGCCGTGAACATTGTAGCGGATGTCATCGACGGCTCGAGCGGTCAGGTTCTTACAACGCTTAATGCTGGTAACTCTTATGCGGTTCTGGCTGGTGATCTTATCAGGGTCTATGCAAACGACAACCGAGCAGGGTCATCTAGTGCCAGTTTTTATAGCTTGAATTTTTAAACTTAAGCAAATGCCAAGATAAAAGCGGCCTTAGGGTCGCTTTTTGTTTCACTGCAAGCTCACAGTAGTTTCGGTAAACTTGGGCATGTGGCGCAAAATCATGGTTTTTCTTCTACTCTGGCCAGTCACTAGTCTTAGTTTTGCACAGCAACGGTGTTTGCTCGAGCTTAAAAACGGACAAGACGAAGCGGGGCTTGCGCAGCTTGCCACAGGTAGAGATGCGGCACGCTACTTAAAACAGGCTGTGGATTTGCTCGAGCCTGTATTGCCACCGCTAAGACAAGCTCCGGCTGAGTTGCCTTTGTCGCCTCAAGACCCTGATTACCCAACTATCAAGTTCTTATCCGAAAGGCGCTTGCTGCCCAATAATTGGCAGCCTGATGTACTTGACGTTACAGTCTGGCAGGAGATGCTTGGTCTGCTGGCGGCCTGGTATGAGCTCGAGCCGCTAGTTGTTGATCGTACAGAGCTTATCAATGGGCAGCTTTTACTTGACTTGAGCGAGCTGATAGACCGCTTTGCCATGCGCGCCAAACCGGTAGTCATGATTGCCTCTGACGATAAAGATCGCAACGACATCACCTTTTTGGCGATTATCCGCAATGTCACTGCCTATCCCAGAATGATTGTTTTGCGCCCGCCGGAGTTTGAAACTGATTTGCGGCGTAACTTTGACCCGGTCTTGCGTTACGCCGAGACTTGCGCCCTGCCCCTGGAAAATTATTTGTATGCGCCCAGCAGCACGGCCAAACGCCTTTTTTTGACGACCAGCGAAACCCGCATGGTGATTGCTCGAGCCGAGCCACCTGCGCCGCAGGATTTACAATACGTTCCCAAGGGCAAGGAACTAGATTATTTGGCGTTTCTTGATCCGGCAGTGGCGGATTACCAGCGCTACGCCACTTTTTTTGTGGGGCCAAACGTGGGCATAACCACGATAATGCGCATAATCCCCCAACTCAGAACCAACATGAATCCAGCAGAGATAATCGCCTTTGTGCAGATGCAATAGGCTAGAATATGGTGATTTGTAACAAGGGGTCGCAACCCCTTGTTACCGACCGGCAATGGCCTGATTTAGTGCGTCTCGCATTGCTATGGTGGCTTCTTGGGCTTGCTGCGCAAAGTCGTCGCCCTGGCTTTGGTAGGTCAGCCCGCGGCTGGAGTTTACAATAGCGCCCAAACCCGCATTATCAAAAGTGGCGGCAACGTCCGTAGCTGTACCACCCTGCGCACCGTAGCCAGGGACCAGAAAAATGCTGTGGGGCAGACGTTGGCGCAGTGCTGATAACTCAAGTGGGTGCGTAGCCCCGACCACCGCTCCTATTGGGCTGTACTTGGCCTCACCACGTGTTTGCTCGGCCAGGTTGTTTATCTGGTCGGCCACCAGCTCGTAAAGCTTGCGCCCATCATTGGTGACAACGTCCTGAAAGTCTTGACTGCCCGGGTTGGAAGTCTTGACCAGCACAAAAAGACCGCGGTCTTTTTTTACGGCTATATCCACAAAGGGTTTTAGGCCGTCACTGCCGAGATAAGGGTTGACGGTAAGGGCATCGCTGCTAAAGACCCCATCGCCAAGATAGCTGCGGGCATAAGCGTCCGCAGTGCTGCCGATATCGCCGCGTTTGGCGTCTAGGATGAGCGGGATATCCCTGGCCTTAATGTCGGCGATAATTTGCGCCAAAGCAATCAGGCCGGGGATGCCCAGAGCCTCAAAGAACGCCGCTTGGGGTTTATAGCAGGCCACCAAATCCTGAGTGGCCTCAATAATGGCTCGAAAGTAGTAAACGACGGCTTTGGCGACCTGGGCGGGGTCGTCATCGAAGCGATCCGGATGGGTCAGCGGATGCGCTTCGGGTCTGGGGTCTATACCTAAGCAGACGCGAGAGTTCGTCTGGTGAATGCGCTCAAAAAGGCGTTGGGAAAAAGTCATAGTTTTTGTGCAGCTTGGTGATATAAAGAACCTGCACCTAACCTTTCTGCTATTAGGCGGCGGCCTTGCCGTGACAGTGCTTGTACTTTTTGCCGCTGCCGCAGGGGCAGGGGTCGTTGCGACCCACTTTTTCCTCGACATGGATGGGGCTGGTCGGCCCGGCTCCGCCGGCACCTGCGCCGGCTTGCTCCTGATCGGTAAGGTAGCTTATGTTGCGAGCCCGATCGCGGCGTTGCAAGCCTTGGTCGGTCTGCACTTGCACCCGGAAAAGCAGTTTGGCGACATTCAGGCGGATATTGGCCTTCATCTCCTCAAAAAGGTTAAAGGCTTCGAAAGCATATTCCTGCAAGGGGTTGCGCTGGCCGTAGCCGCGCAAACCGATGCCCTGGCGCAGCACGTCCATGTTGTGCAACTGCTCTTTCCAGTGACTGTCCACTACCTGCAAAACGATAAAGCGCTCGAGCTCCCGTAACAGGGGGGCACTAAGTTCCTCTTCACGGGCTTTATAAGCGGCTTCAATCTTGGGTACCAAGTGGTCAGTGGCTTCATCCGGGGTGAGTTCGCGCAGCACTTCAAAGTCTTCGTTTTCCAGTGCTGGTATGGCCTCTAAGAGTGCAGTACGCAGGCTGCCAATGTCTTTTTCCTCGGGCTCGAGCTCGGGGTTTAAGTAGTTTTGCATCTGGGAGTCGACAAATTCGGCAATCATGTCTTGCACGTCTTCGCTGATGTCGTTGCCCAGGAGAATATCGCGACGTTGTTTGTAGATGACCTCGCGCTGCTTGCTCATGACGTTGTCAAAGTCCAGCAGTTGTTTACGCACGCCAAAGTTACGATCTTCAACTCGTTTTTGGGCACGCTCTATAGCGCCGGTGACCATTTTGGCCTCAATGGGTTGACTGTCGTCCATGCCCAGACGGTCCATCATGCCCACGACACGATCACTGGCAAAAAGGCGCATCAAGTCATCTTCAAAAGAGACGTAAAAGCGACTGCTGCCCGGGTCGCCTTGGCGACCGGAACGGCCCCGCAACTGGTTATCGATACGGCGTGATTCGTGGCGTTCGGTGCCGATGATGTGCAGGCCACCCGCCGCCACCACCTTCTCATGGTCTTTAGCAGCTTCGTCGCGGAGCTTTTGCAATTGGGGAATCATGTCCTCGGCTAAGCCTTCGATCTTGCGAGCAATTGCTTTGGCCTCGTCCATTTTGTCGAGCATGACCGACTTGATAAGCAATTCCACGTCACGGTCATAGCGATTAAAGC
Source organism: Trueperaceae bacterium (assembly GCA_030147925.1). Lineage (GTDB taxonomy): Bacteria > Deinococcota > Deinococci > Deinococcales > Trueperaceae > JASBUK01. The sequence goes on along the minus strand of JASBUK010000033.1, from coordinate 1,895 downwards.
CTTCGCGCTCCAAGAGTTGTCCGGCTAGTGCTTCGGGGTTGCCCCCCAACACGATATCCGTCCCACGACCCGCCATGTTGGTACTGATGGTCACTGCAGCACTGCGCCCTGCCTGCGACACGATTTCCGCCTCTTTGCGGTGATATTTGGCATTGAGTACGTTATGGGCAATGCCTTTGCGTTTGAGCATTTTTGAGAGGGTTTCGGAGGCTTCGATAGTTACCGTACCAACCAAAATGGGCTGTCCGGTCTGATGAATTTCCTCGATCTCCTGCACGACGGCGTCGTATTTGCCCTTGATGCTGCGATAAACCACATCTTCATAATCCTGGCGGATCACCGGTTTGTTGGTGGGGATAACCAAGACGTCACTGCCGTAAATTTCCTGAAATTCTTTTTCCTCGGTCTTAGCCGTACCGGTCATCCCGGCTATCTTGTCGTAGAGCTTGAAGAAATTCTGATAGGTGACTGTGGCCAGGGTTTGGTTTTCGCGTTCGATCTTGACACCCTCTTTGGCTTCTATGGCTTGATGCAAACCCTCACCAAAGCGCCGTCCGGGCATCAGGCGACCAGTGAATTCGTCTACGATGACTATCTGCCCGGCGTCATCTTTTACATACTGCTTATCAAGGTGATAGTGTTCTTTAGCCCGCAAAGCCTGGCGCAACATGTGGGCGGTTTCCATGTTTTTGGTGTTAAACAGGTCTTCGATGCCCAAGATGTCCTCGGCTTTGGCAATGCCCTGTTCGGTCAAGTGGATGTCTTTGGTTTTCTCATCAGCCGAATAGTCCCCGGTGGCTGGTTTTTCCTCGCCTTCAGCTGGCTCGCCCCTCTGCAGCTTACGCACGATTTTAGCCATGGTGTAATACATATCGGTAGCAACTTCCGCCGGACCCGAGATAATCAGCGGTGTGCGGGCCTCGTCAATAAGGATGCTGTCTACCTCGTCGATGATGGCATAGTGCAGCGGGTGGTCGGCTCTTAGCACCAGCTGCTCGGGACGAAAGGACATGTTGTCGCGCAAATAATCAAAGCCAAGTTCGCTATTGGTGATATAGGTGATGTCGGCAAGATAGGCCTGGCGCCGGGCCTCGGCGTCATGATCGTGTTTGATCACGCCCACACTAAGACCCAGGCCACGGTAAACCGGGCCCATCCACTCAGAACCGGTTTGCGCCAGATAGTCGTTGGTAGTGACCAGATGCGAACCTTTGCCCGATAAGGCGTTTAAACATAGCGCTAAGGTGGCGACAAGCGTTTTACCTTCCCCGGTTTTCATTTCGGAGATTTTGCCCTCGTGCAAAGCGGCTCCGCCAATGAGTTGCACGTCATAATGGCGCATGCCCAAGTTGCGCACTGCTGACTCCCGGGTTAGGGCAAAGGCCTCGGGCATGAGCGCATCTAAACTTTCACCACCTTCTAAATGCCGCCTCTTTAACTCGGCAAAAGTCCCTGCTAAGTCAGCTATTTCCTTCATCTTGGGCTCGAGCGTATTTACCGCCGCGACCACTTCATTGCTGAGACGTTTTACTTCTTTTTCGTTGTTGTCAAAAATCTTTTGAAAAAAGCCTAGCATGTCTTACCTTTCTCGATTATCCCACTTTGCTTAGCTAGTGGGTTTCTTGCCTGAAAGCCTGCGCTGTTTTTGGCTAAGGGCGCAAAAACAACCAGGCGTTTGAGTTGATTCTAAACCTCATCAAAACACTATAGCGTAGCACGAGTTTTGAGCGATTTGCTTATAGCTGCCGAACCTTCAGGCTTTTATCATGTGGTGTATGACAAATCGAAAAGGAACCTTACCGAGCCCGGTCGCCTATCTTTTAGAGGTCGAGGATTTCAGAGCCCCCAACACGGTGTATGACTGGCAGATGCTGTTCATCTCGGTGCTGATGGCG
>JASBUK010000008.1 GCA_030147925.1 Trueperaceae bacterium | reverse complement strand
CTCTTCCTTTAAACTTCTACTTCCATCTTCCCAGTGCCCTGGCAACCCGTGCATCAAGCAAATCCAGGTCTGCTTCATTTACATCGTTAAGAGCCTTATTTAGGCTATGTGCCAGATAGCAACGTGCGGCTGACTCCAGATGAGGTTTAAATGTCGGATCGGCCAGCACCTGGGGGAGTAATTCCTGCAGTCTCTCCTTGAGATAATTCTTGGCTAAATAAATTGCCACCAACCTTTCATCGTCGCTCAGTAGCGGCGTTTGCTGCCTAGGATCAACGGCAAGCTTGCGGCTTGCTTCTTTTACTTTGACCTGAGCGGCGTAGCGCTTACAAGTGACACATATCCCGCCATCGGCGGTAAGTGTGGCGCAGATAGGGCAGTCCGACCAGCCTTCGGCTTTGCGCTGAGCACGATAAGCAAGCATGGCTCTGGCTGCCCGCATGGTGGGTTGGGCCAGTTCGTCGGGTAAATGAAGATTGCCCAACTGTCTGGCCAGCCGCGCCATATCCTTGGGGTCTGCCTGGGCGCTGGGTGCTTTGGGCTTGCTTTTAGGTTTATGTCGGCGGCCTACCCGAAAGCGAAGTTCTTGTACTTCCTTAACGCCGAATTTGCCGTGATAGACATCGAGAAATCTTTGTCGTTGGAGCATGAGATGCATAGCGGTTTCGCTGTCGGGCACGTCAATAAAGAGGATGCCGTCTTGCAGACTTTTGGCCGTGGTGAACTTAGCAAGCTCAGAGCCGGCCACCTGCGGCCAGAGCAATACGGCCTCGGCACGCTTTAGGCGGCGCTTCATGCCTCCGCGTTTAAATACCTCGGCCAGTACGTCCGAAACATTGTTGGGCTTAGAAGGCACTGACAAGACCTCCGCTCACCGAAAAACGCTGGTCGCAGCGCGGTGGGGGTTCGGTGCCGCTAACGACGGCCTGGGGTGTGTTAGCAGCCAAGTCAAGCAGGTACTCCCGACGATTGGCGTCAAGTTCAGAGCTGAAGTCATCCAAGAGTAAGACCGGCGTCTCACGGTGTTTTTCCTGTAAAAGCCGATACTCGGCGACACGTAGTGCTAGCGAAGCCGTGCGGGCCTCGCCCCGCGAGCCGTAGGCCTGGATGCTGTAGCCGTCAAGCTCGAGCACCAAGTCATCACGGTGTGGCCCCACCACCGTCACGCCCCGGGCCTGCTCTTCGTGCGCAGTCGCTTGCAGCTTTTCTTGCAAGTTGCTTGCTGCTAAGCCGCTGTGCAAACTTATCCCTAAACATTTGCCGTCATCGGCAATTTCGGCATAGCTTGTGTTGGCAATTTCGGCAATGCGCTTTATGGCCCTTAAGCGCATTGCCATGATTTCATTGCCCAGCTCGACAAACTTTGCCGACCAGATACTGAGGCTGAGCTCGCCCGCGCGTCCTTTTAAAAGGGCATTGCGTTGCTCCACAACGCGATTATACTCGCGGTGCAAGAGCGCGTATCTTCTGGAGAGTTTGGCCAGTAGGCTGTCAAGATAATGACGCCGCAAAGACGGTGAGCCGTGAATTAAGTCGGCGTCCTCGGGCGTAATCAGCACGGCTGCGGAGACTTTGGCGATATCCAGGGCTCGAGCCGTTTGCCCATCGAGCCGGATAATTTTTTTGCCCGGAGTCAGCCCAATGTCGATATTGCTGATGCCATCGATTCGCTTGATGCGCGCGCCCACAAAACCTTCGACCTCACCTAAGCGCAGCACCTCGGAGATTTTGCCTCCGGGTAAGTCACCGGTGCAGGCCAAATAAGCCGCTTCTAAAACATTGGATTTGCCTGCGGCATTGTTGCCGACAATGACATTTATGCCTTCGGCAAGCTCGAGCCTGGGGCTGAGCAAATTGCGGTAATTCAGTTGCGAGAGCGAGCGCAGCAGCACGTTTCTTAGTCTAACCCTTGCCGCTAATTATTCCGTTATTTGAAGGCGTCCCAAATTAGGGGGACAGTAAAAAGTAGACAGTAAAAAGTGAAAAGTAAAAAGAGGAAAGTGGGGTTTTCTAAAGACACTTTTCCCACCCACCACCTACCATTAACCACTAACCACCTACCAGTAACTACAAACTCCCATTGTCTTAAATACTTCTTGCAATGGCTATTTATTAAGAGGATTGAAAAGTTGCCAAAAAAATACCCCCACCAGTAGGTGGAGGTTGTGTGGTCGGGGCGAGAGGATTTGAACCTCCGACCCCATCGTCCCGAACGATGTGCGCTACCAGGCTGCGCTACGCCCCGACGCAACAGGTACTGTACTTGAGGAAGGCGGGGTGCGTCAAGCAGCCAGGTCAAGTCGTTACGCTCAAACCGGGTCTTCAGACTGCTCAAAAAACTCGCCTTGTTCGAGGACTTCCCGAACGATATCCGCCGGATAGCCTCGCCGCACCAGATAAGCATAGGCTTTGGCCTTGCGTTGCCTTTCATCGCCCTTAAAACGCCAGATTTGCTTTTTCAGCAGCGCCAGAGCCGCCTCGATTTGCTCATCTTGTCCTAGTTCGTCTAAAGCCGCGCCGATAAGATGCTCTGGCACGCCCTTTTGAAAGAGTTCTTGCTTTAGAGCCAGTATGCCTTTTTTGTTACGTCTGGCGCGAATGTAATTTTGGGCATAGAGAGCGTCGTCTACATATCTGTAACGCTCGAGCCTAGCAATTACCTGCTTGATCGTATCCGGGCTGGCGCCTTTGCGCTCGAGCCGTTTTTGCAGTTGTGCTTTGGTGTAAGACTGTCTGCCCAAAAGCCAGAGGACATAATTCCATGACCTATTAAGATCATATGGTTTGGCTATTTTATCTTTAGGCACGATTAAAACCGCTTCTTAAATATTTGGAAAATCGAACTAGCGTAAGATTTCCGCCGGATCCACGCCACTAGCACGCCTTGCCGGGATGATCGCCGCTATGATACTGGTGCCAATAGCTAAGCTGCAGACCCAGATAAAATCCCAGACTTGCAGCTCTACTGGCAGCCGGGTGATGAAGTAAAGGTCACCGGGGAGCGGATAGGGTTGGACTTTAAAATAAAGGCTGAGGCCCAAACCCAAAAGCGCTCCGAGCAGTGTGCCGCCCCCACCCAGGATAAGACCCTCCAGGGTAAATACCGCTAAGATTTGTCGCTGCGAAGCGCCAAGCGCACGCAAGATAGCGATTTCTTCGGTTTTTTCGGCTACCGTCAGAATAAGAATGTTGGCAATGCCCATGGCGGCCACGATGACGATGAGAAATACTACCACGCTAATAAGTGACTTTTGCAGCCTGAGTTGCTCAATGAGCATGCCAAAGACATTTTGCCAGGAAGTAGCCAAGAGACCTAAAGGCTGCGCGAGCTTAAGGCCAACGGCTCGAGCCTCCTGGGGTTCGCTGATACGCACGTGATAGCCGCTGATTTCGCCCTCGGCCCCCAAATAATCCTGCAAACTTGGCAGCGCCACATAAGAAACCACGCTGTCGATTAGTTCGTTGTTGACACGAAAGCTACCCACCACGGTAAAGCTGCGGCGGCTGCGGTTTATATCGACTATCTGCACTTCATCACCAGGGAAAACCCCTAAGTTGCGGGCTAAAGTTTCACCTAAGATAATGCCGTTTTGCTCTACTAATTCGCTGACGTTGGCGTCAAGGGTTTCTAAGTCAAGCACGCTCTGCTCGAGCCCGGGGTCGATGCCAAAAATCTGTGTGAAGCCTTGCCGTCCGCTTATGCCCAGACTGCTGTTAGCCCGTCTGGCAATAAGCGCTTGTGCCGAGAGAAAGGGACTGACCGCTATCACTTCAGGATTTTCACTAAGCTTCTTAAAGACCGCTGGGTCGTCGCTGATAAGGCTGCTGTCAAAGCTGCTCAAGGTGATGTGGGGCGTTGCTTTTAGCGTGCTGCGAATGAGTTCGTCTATAAAACCGTTGGTTAGTGACAGCACGGTAATAAGCACCATTACACCCACGGCCACGCCCAAGACGGTGAGGCCGCTTTGTAAGGCGCGGCGGCGGACATGGCGGCGGGCTAAAAAGAAAACAAAGTGGCGCACGGTTTTAGTCTAACGCGCCACCGCTAAGCTGTAAGCGGGATGTTGCCAATTGTTAAAGGTGGTTATTAGATCAGTCGATTAATAGGGGACGTGCCGCGCTGAGTTGCGGCGTCATATTGAGTAGAGGGGCCGGTCTGTTGACATTGAACACAGGGCCATTGCGGCCATAACGCACCACTTCAACTTCGACCTGCCTCACACCCCAGTTAAGCGCTTCCGACATGGTTTCAAACCAGACGTCAACTTGCTGGCGTTTACGTGGGTGCAGGGTGTCCTCGACAATAAACAGCTCTTGTCTATCAAGCCAAGCCTGGAACTTGCCATAGCCGCGACCATTGTAATAACTACCTAAATCTTTGATTCTAACCAGCGAGCCATAAGGGATGTCTTTGGCCAAAAGATCACGACTGATGGCAATAACACCCACTCTGGTCCGTGCTCCGGTAGCGGTTATAAACGGCGTGCTGTCGGTTTGGCTTCTGAGCGAGTTGTACCCGGTAGCCCGCAAGGTAAAGCTCGGTGTGGCCACAGGCCCCTGAGTTACGTTAAGGGTTGTCTGACGCTCGGCAAGATTGCGAGCTTGTGGCAGTACATCGAGCTGGGGCGTGATATTTAGCCCAACGCTAACAGGCTCCGCTCGCTCTGTTTTTTGTGTAGGGGAGACGCTAAAGGCAGTGATTAAAAGGGCGATTACAAGTCCTAAAGCGAATAGTTTTCCACTGATGTGGAGTGCCATACGCACCTCCAAACTTAAGCACCTTAGCACAGAATCATGAGTTTTATGACAATCATTTTACATTAGCACAAATTGTTCCGGAGTTTTAAAGGTTTTGGGCAGTTTTGCCCTGAGCTCGAGCCCTAAAATCTGTCGGGCTAAGTATAATGACACGCGTGCAAGACCTTGCCTCTGTGCAGGTGTGTGGACCACTGTTAGCTAAAGAAAGGACCTAGTTGGCCGCGTGTTGGCCACTACAAAACAGCAATGAAGCAGCCAGGATTTGATTTTGAGATTGAAAAAGAACATGGGGCCGCACGTATAGCGCGTTATATTACGCCGCACGGTGTGATGGAAACCCCAGCTTTTGTGGCGGTGGGCACGCAGGCCACCGTAAAAAGCGTAACCCCTGAAGAGGTTAGAGATTCGGGGACACAAGTACTTTTTGCCAACACTTACCATCTTTATTTGCGCCCCGGTGCCGATATAGTCGCTAAGATGGGCGGCTTGCACAAGTTTATGAACTGGAACGGCCCAATCATGACCGACTCGGGGGGCTTTCAGGTATTTTCGCTGGGGGCCAGCCTAGAGCACGGCGTGGGCAAAATTGCCAATATCTTTCCTGGTGAGGAAGGTGGCGTATTGACTTCGGCACGGCGAGTGGGGGAGGGCAAGTCGCTGGTTAAAGTCAGCGAACACGAGGTGCATTTTAAGAGCCATATCGACGGTTCGGCGCACATCTTTACCCCCGAAAAATCCATCGCTATCCAGCGAGCTTTGGGTGCCGACATTATTTTGGCTTTTGATGAGTGTACTTCGCCGCTGCATGACGGTGACTACACTTGCCAGAGTGCCGAGCGCACTCACCGCTGGGCCGAGCGCAGCCTCGACTATTTTCAGAAAAGAGGCCCACAGCACGGCTATGCCCAGGCGCTTTATGGCATCGTGCAGGGTGGAGCCTTTGAAGATATTCGCAAAGAAAGCGCCCGGGTAATCGCCGGTATGGATTTTGACGGCATTGCCATTGGCGGAAACCTGGGTAAAACCAAGACGGATATGCACCGGGTAATCGAGTGGACGGTAGCGGAGTTGCCCAGGGACAAACCCCGGCATCTATTAGGTATTGGAGATGTGCCGGATATCTTTGAGGCGGTTGAACGCGGTGTTGACACCTTTGACTGCGTCAGCCCGACTCGTAATGCCCGTAACGGCGGTTTGCTCAAGCGTTTGGATGACGACGGTACACCGCTAGCCAAGTTTCGCATTAATATGCGCAACGCCCGCTTTGCCGATGACCCCCGCCCCCTTGATGAAGATTGTGATTGCTACACTTGCAAGAATTATTCCCGGGCCTATTTGCGCCATCTCTTTAAGGCCGAGGAGCATTTGGCCAGACAGTTGGCCACCATTCACAATCTGCGCTTTATAGCCAGATTGGGTGAGGATATTAGGCAAAGTTTGCGCGACGGGAGTTTCAAAGAGCTAAAGCGTGACTGGCTTAAGCCCGTAGGCTTGTACAAAGACGCCTGATATCGAAGCCGATTAATTCCTTAAGCGTTATGAAAACCACCCTTCCCATTCTTCTCGCTCTACTCGCGTTAAAAAGCCGAAATTAAAGAGCGTTTCGGTGGTATTGACAACTGTCAATACCATCCGAGCGGAGTGAGTAGAAATAAAGGCAGTAAGTCTACTGTCAACCAGAATGCAACGGACTATAATTCGGCTTTTTAACGGAATCAGTACAATGCTATCATGAGCGCATGAACAAAATCGCAAAAATTTCTTTGGTGGCGCTTCTTATTCTGGTTCAATTTGTCATCATTGTCCTGGCGTTGGCATCGGTAATAACTCCTGCTGCTGTACCTGTGGCTACGGCGGCGTCTATTGGCATACTCGCCCTTACGGCATTTATGCCCACACCGGAGTAGTATCTGATAAGCCTAAGAAGCCGCTAAAAGTTCTTCTCGATCATGTCTATGATGGTACCGTCGGAGGTGACAAAGCGCACCACGCCGACGCTGGGCACAAAAAACAGCTCGAGCACGGTCTGAGCGCCGGTACTGGTTATAGTTGTCTGACGGATTTGCAGGGCGTTAAAGCGTCCGGCGGGAGTGCTGACCCCGCGAACTCCCAGCACTTCGGAGGTCAGGGTGATCTCGAAGTTATTGACCCGGGCGGTGCTCTGCCAGCTTTGCCCTACTGCCAAGGTGTCGCCTTGGTAGATAAGTAATGGGGGTTGATAGCTTAGGGTTTGGCCACCGGCTGCTGTTCCCAACGAATAGACGGCGCCTTCGCTGTAAAGTAGATAATCTTCCGAGACCGGCACGCCCTCAAAATAATGCAAGAGCACCATGACCTCCTGACCACCAAAGTCACGCGGGCCGGAGATCGTCTGCGTTTCGCCGTTGCTATAGGTCCAGCTAAGACCGTCACGGTTAGGAAAATAGCTTTGGGCATAAGTATAAGTGAAAGAAAGCAAGGCGCTTAAAAACACTAGAAATAAAGGGGTTAAAAAAGAGGGGCGGCGAGATGGAATAGATATCACTATTTGTCCTCTTGACTTAGTTCGGCGGCTCGAGCAGAAGCATCTTTGATAGCCTGAATGGCCGCGTAGCGCAAACCGTGGCGCTCGAGCGCCACCAGCCCGCTGATGGCCGTACCGCCGGCACTGGAGACCTCGTCTTTTATATCGGCGGGCTCATCCTCTGTTAACAGCTCGGCGGTGGCCAGCATGACCTGTCGGGCTAAGTCCCGGGCGGTTTTGCGGTTAAAGCCCACACTAACTCCGCCATCGGCTAAAGCCTCGGCAAAAATGGCGGCAAAGGCCGGCCCGGAGCCTGCTAAGCCGGTAAAGGCATCAAAGAGCCTTTCGGGGATGTGATAGACGGTGCCTACAGCGCCAAAGAGCTGCTCGGCCACACCAACATCCTCACTGGTTGCTTGCGGCAAGCTGGCCAAAGCCGTGGCGCTGAGCCCAACACGAGCGCCCAAGTTAGGCATGGCCCGCACTACCCGGTTGCTGCCCACACGCCTGGCTATGGTTGTCGCGGGAACCCCGGCCATCAGCGAGATATACGAAGCGCTTCTTTGGGCAATAAGCGGCGCGACATCATCAAAGGATTGTGGTTTTACCGCGATAAGCACGCGTTCGGCGTGATGTATGTCATCATCATTAAGCGGATTGACCTGAAAGTGGTCGGCAAGCTGCTGTCGCCGATTTTCGATGGGGTGATAAATACCAACGTCTTGAGGGGACAACACGCCTGCTTTTAAAGCGCCGGTTAAAACTGCGCTACCCATCTTTCCGGCACCGACAATGGCAAGTTTCATGGTGTGCTCCTTTGTTGTGCTGCAAGCAAAAGTGAGGTCACGGCGTTATTCTAACGTTTTTGCCCTGCTCAGGCGCTGAGGAGTCAAAAAGCCCACAAGGTCTATTTTCTGGTCGAATTTTTCAATCATCCGCAAAGAAGCAGAAACCAGCTCTTGGCCCGGTTCAAGATGTTTTAAGCTGGTATTGAAGAAATTTAGATAATGCGCTAAGCGTGCTCAACAAGCTCTATCAGCACGCCACCGGCCCACTTCGGGTGCAAAAAAACCACTCGCGTGCCCGAGCGCCCCGCCCGGGGTTCAGTGGAGATAAACTCTGCGCCAACTTGCTTAAGCCTGGCAATTTCTTTTTCCAAATCATTCACCCGCAAGGCCAGATGATGCAGTCCAGGACCGCGTTTTGCCAAGTATTTGGCAATAGGGCTTTCTGCGCTGGTGGGCTCGAGCAACTCCAGCAAGCTGTCGCCTGCCCTTAAAGCCCGCACCCGCACCTGTTGTGACTCAACAAACTCGTCTTCGCCTTCGCGGGGCAAACCAATCAGCTCATAGATTTTGCCAGCCTCTTCAAGACTAGCAACGGCAATGCCCAGGTGGTCTACGGGCAGACCCTGAATGGCCGTGGGTAGCTGCGCGGCCACTGCCATTTAAGCAGGTTTAGGGGCCATGGTGACCAGCAGCACCAACTGCGAGTCCGAATCATTGCGAACGCCATGTGCTACGCCAGCAGGGGCAAAAACCGCCATTCCTTCGGCGAGCAACTCCTTTTCGCCGCCAATTTCAAACAGGGCTTCGCCTTCTAAGACCACGTAGATTTTATCCGCGTCTGCATGGCTATGCACCTTTTGCCACTGTCCAGGTTTTAGGCAGTACTGATCAAAAAACATCTGCTCCGAGGCAAAGACAGGCACTTTTTGCATCTTTTCGTCGCTAAAGCGTCGTTTTTGAGCTAGGTTGACATAGTCCATGGCTATAAAATACCGCGTTTTAGCTGTTAACGGCGGCTGATGTATTGCTCGAGCTGTTCAATCATAAATTCCTGGTTGGATATAATCGACTTGACCACATCGCCAATCGAAATAATACCGATGAGCTTATCTTCTGCGAGCACCGGTAAGTGACGGATGCGCTTTTCGGTCATCAGTTCCATGCAGTCATGAACGTTTTGCTCCGGGCGAACTGTGATGACGTTCTCGGTCATGACCTCTCGCACTGCCGTTTTCCGCGATTGCCGCCCCTTTAAAATCACCTTGCGAGCATAATCTCGCTCGGAAATGATGCCTACCAGTTTGCCGCCATTTAGCACCAAAAGAGCACCCACTTCATTTTCAGCCATTTTTTCGATGGCCTCATAGACGGTGGCATCGGGTGAAATTGAAACTACTTCGTGCCCCTTTTTCCCCAAAAGCTGTCTGACCGTGAGCATGCTGTCTCCTTTCAATAAAAGCGTAGCTGGAGCATTACTAATAGCAGCTTGATGTGTTGGCCTATTTTAGTCCTAACGACCTCCGTGGGCTAGGAGTCATGAACGTTGTACGACTTAAGGGCTTAGTTCGCCACGCAAGTTGCGTTGTATTTTCTCTTTGATTTCAGCAATGGACTTGTCCTGGCTGAATAAATAAAAGAGTTTGCCTAAAGCCGCTTCGGGGGTCATGTCTGCGCCGCTGATTACCCCGGCGTCCTTTAAGGCGCTACCAGGGGCATACTCATCCATGTCCACGCTACCTCTTAGGCACTGGCTGAAATTAACTATGACCACGCCACGCTTGGCGGCTTCGCCTAAAGCCCGTAAAAAGGCCGGGTCGTTCGTCGGGGCATTGCCTGCGCCATAACTCTCTAAGACCAACCCCTGCACGGGCTCTTGCAAGAAATTTCGCACTATGCTAGCGGTAATGCCGGGAAAAATCCTCAGTGCGGCAACCCTGACTTTGGACAACTTTTGTAGTCTTAGGGCCGCAGTGGGTAAGGGACAGATTAGGTCCCAATTGGGTTTGATATCGACGCCTACCACCCCCAGAGCCGGAAAATTGGGAGAATCAAAGGCTTCAAAGCCGCTCGAGCTGACCTTGCGGCTGCGGTTGCCCCTTAAGAGCTTGCCGTTTAGATAAAGGCAGACTTCCGGGATAGGATAATTGGCGGCAAGCAGCATCGAAGTGATGAGATTTTCGCGTGCGTCGCTGCGCACCTCGGCTAAAGGGATTTGCGAGCCGGTAAAGATGACGGGCTTTGTTAAGTTTTCCAGCATAAACGACAGTGCCGAAGCCGAATAAGCCATGGTGTCGGTGCCGTGGATGATGACAAAGCCGTCGTAATTCTCAAATTGCTCTAAGATATCCTGGCCGATTTCTCCCCAGTTAGCCGGGCCGATATTAGCAGAATCTAACAGTGGTTCATATTCATTTAAGGTATAGCTGGGCATTTCAGGACTGTTTAACTCCGGCATCTGCGCCATACGCTGGGCTAAATAACCTGCTGCTGGAGCGTAGCTGCCCCCGGCTTTTTTCATGCCGATAGTGCCGCCTGTGTAGGCGATATAAACGGATTTGCGAACGTTAGACAACTTTTTTAGCCCTTGAAGGCAGCCAAAACTTCTAAGGCGTAGTCAATATCAAAGGCTGTGTGATCGGCGGAAATCTGAAAGCGGATGGACTGGTCGCCCTTGGGCACTACCGGATAATTTAAGCCGGTGGCCAGAATGCCACGTTTATAAAGATGTTTGACCAGAGCGGCAGTCTTGGGTGTGTCGCGGACCATCAGCGGAACTACCGGATGCGCTCCTGACAGGGTCTCATAACCCAGTTTGACCAGGCCGTCTTTAAAACGTAGCCGCATCTTATGCAGGTGCTTAAGCAAGCCTTGCCCTTTAGCACTCTCCAGAATTTCCAGGGTCCCAAGTGAAGCGGCTGCTTCTCCCGGGGTGATGGGGTTGGAATAGATATACATAGCCGAGCTTTCGCGCAGATAGTCAATCAAAACCTGCTTGCCCACTACGTAACCACCGTTGACGCCAAAGGCCTTGCCGAGCGTGGCCACCAGGATGTCTACACCTGTGGCTTGGGTAAATTCCTCGCTGCCCCTGCCTGTCTCGCCAAAAGCGCCGACACCGTGTGAATCATCGACCACCACGATGACGTTTTCAGGGAATTGTGCGTCATACTTTTGGGCCAGCGCCACGATTTCGGGCAAGGGTGCATGATCGCCGCGCATGCTAAAGATGCCGTCGGTAACAATAATGGCCCGTCTGCTGTTAGTAGCGGCCCGTTGCAAGCTGGTTTCAAGCCCTGCAAGGTCTAGGTGTTTATAGATGTGCTTTTCTTTGGGTCTGGCCAGCCGGATGGCGTTGATGATGCAGTTATGGTTTAGCTCATCGCTGATAATGGCTGTTTCGGTGGTGATCAGCGGCACGATTACACTGACTACCGTGGCATAAGCCGAACTGAAAATCATCCCCGCCTCACGCTGGTGAAAGGTGGCTAGTTTGTGCTCGAGCCTTACATGTGGTTCATAGGTTCCGCTGATAAAGCGCACTGCTCCCGGCCCGACACCGTACTGTCTAGTGGCTTGCTCCTCGGCGGCGATGAGCTCCGGGCGTAGCGACATGCCCAGGTAATTATTTGAGTTCATCTTCAAAAAAGCCTTGTCCCCCTCACCTTTAAGTAGATAGCGCGGCCCTTTTTCTCCCTCGGCGCGAATCACCGTAGTGATTACGCTCTCTTGACCTTTGCGTGTGCCCTGCTTGTCAAGCTCCGCTAAATTTTGTGCAAGAACGTTACTGAGGCGTTCAAATGGCATAAATTTTCTCCTTTAAACTTGCTTGGCGCGTTCAAATTTGTCGCGCAACTGCGCCAGCATGTCCTTAGTCATATTGGCAAGATCAAAATCAGGTTGCCAACCCCACTCCCGACGTGCGGCACTGTCGTCAATAGACTTAGGCCAGGAATCGGCAATAGCTTGCCGCACCGGGTCGATGACATAATCCATACTAAAATTTGGCAGGTGCTTGCGGATTTCGGCGGCCAGTATTTCCGGTGTTACAGCCATTGCCGTAACGTTAAAGGCGTTGCGATGTCTTAGCTTGCCAGGGTCGGCTTCCATTAAACTGATGGCCGCTTTGATAGCATCGGGCATATACATCATGTCAAGCTGGGTGTCGCCACCTAAAAAACAGTGATAGCGGCCATGGCGCACTGCCTCATAAAAAATTTCTACGGCATAGTCGGTGGTGCCGCCGCCAGGGGGCGTCACATGAGAAATAAGACCTGGATAACGCACACCCCGAGTATCCACGCCAAAGCGGGTGTGGTAGTAGTCGCAGAGCAGCTCTGCTGCCACCTTGGTCACGCCGTACATAGTGTTGGGGCGCTGAATGGTGTCTTGGGGAGTGTTATCGCGTGGGGTGTTGGGGCCAAAAGCTCCAATAGAGCTTGGCACAAACACTGCACACTGGCTTTGCCGCGCTACCTCGAGCACCTGATACAGGCCACCCATGTTCACTTCCCAGGCAACCTGCGGTTTTTCTTCGGCTACCGCAGAGAGAACCGCAGCCAAGTGATAAATTGTGCCAATATTGTGTTTGCGCACTACCTCCTGAACTTGCTGGAAGTTGGTGCAATCCATATATTCAAAAGGCCCGGGGGCGCCCAGAGCATCTCTTGGCACCATCTTTATGTCCGAGGCTATAACTACGTCGGCCCCGTAGCGTTTTCTGAGTGCGGTAGTTAGCTCCGAACCGATTTGCCCGAGTGCGCCTGTTACGAGAATTCTTTTCATGCTTCTCCTGCTTTAGCCGCCTGGATAAGGGCAGCGTGCTTTGTTTATGGAGAAAGGCTAACATGAAAAAGAAGGCTGTAAAACGTTTGTTTATGCCCCAAAGGCTTTACATTGCTAAGAACCTTAAGGCTAGGTCACAAGGGGAGTGAAGGGGTTAGGCTACTTATCCAATGGCAACGTAGATACTAGCTTGAAATACAAAATCAAAGAAACTCTCTTAGGGCAGGTATTTAATGAGTAACACGTCCCTATCACCGGCGTTGATTTTGTAAGCTAGCTTATTGGAAGTATAGCCAATGACATAAACATTACTGGCAGCGTCGATGGCCACTCCACTCGCGCCATCACCATCACTGCTGCCATATTGCCGGGTCCACAGTAGGTTGCCTTTACCGTCGTATTTACTCAGGAATACGCCAATCACACCTGAGTTATTGTTGCTCTCCAACTCACCCCCGCTGTTGCCAGTAACGTAAACATTACCGTCGGCATCAATTGCTACTCCCAGCGCATAATCCAAAGCTCTGCTGCCGTACTGCCGAGCCCACTCAAGTGAAGTCGCGTCAAGCTGTGGCACCCAAGCCTGGGGTTCTGCCGTTGATGGAACTGTGCTCGTCTCCATGCTCCATTCAGGCCTAAGGCTCGTTGCGTTTCCTGGCGCGGGTTGGGAAAACGCTCCACCCACAACTAGAAGAACGTTTAATAATAGTA
Source organism: Trueperaceae bacterium (assembly GCA_030147925.1). Classification (GTDB taxonomy): domain Bacteria; phylum Deinococcota; class Deinococci; order Deinococcales; family Trueperaceae; genus JASBUK01. The sequence continues at coordinate 6,782 of JASBUK010000008.1, read as the reverse complement.
AGAGAATCATCAACGTGCTTGCCTTCACAATTTCCATTTTTACCCTCCCAGCTCGGATGCCAAATAAAGTGCTTTTTGGTCACGCTTTAGTCGTTCGATAATCTTACTTGAATTAAAAAACAATTTGAACGTTCGTGGCATAGGCAGGAAATTTGCCGCAATATTAATGGCAGACCCTTGTCAATTCCTTTCTTGTGGCGTCGTTAAATTATTTGTGGAAGCGGGTTTCCAGCAATGATATTGTTATTGAGCAGTGGTTGAGTTAGCAAATTATGCTGACTATTGGATACTAAAGGGGTAGCAATCGTGTACCGTAAACATCTCACTACACTCTCAGTCGTCATTTTGCTCTGGCTAACGTTTACCTCATCCTGTTCTCAGCCTGCTAAGGTTGACTTACCCCCACTTACAGAAACCCCTCAGGCAGCTACACTCCTTGACAATGCTGATACTGATATTTACCGTTTTGTTAAGGTTAGTGAACTTTTTGAGAGCGTGACCCGTACCGCTTCTAACGAGGTGGATGTCTCTTTGTCTGCCGCCGCCAATATGGTTGACTTCCTCCCCAATGGTAATCGCGGCACTATCACGGCCACCGACGCGGACAACTTAGGCATGTTTTGGCAAAGACCACAAGAAACACCCACCGATACCCTGGTAGGCAACCCTGATGATCCAGCTACAGAAGCCATATCAAACATGAATTATGTACCTAGAGCAGAGGACTATGCTAAAGATCATCCCAAACTTGGGGGCATTTACCTTTCCTACAACACAATTCTGCTAACTTTTACGCTTGACACAACCGTGGCACAAGCAAATGCCATCCTTAAAGATATGAACGCGGAAATTGTTGGAGGTTTCCCCGGTGTAGCTGACCGAGCTGAAGGAATTCTTGTGTTACGTTTACCCACCCAAAGCAATAGCGAATTGGAAGCCCGGTTGGCACTCTTACGTCAGGAAGAACGAATCAAATCAGTAGTGCAAGATGTCTTGCTAGAGATTCCCAGGGGAGAAAAAGAAGATTTAGCTGGGCCACTCCCTCAAGCGCTTCCTTTGGGTGATGATGCGGTACCGATTACCTGGCAATGGGAGGTAAAGCCTGGTGGTGCGAATTGGGGTTTGGAACTAATACGAGCACCCCAAATGTGGAACTTTAACGCGGCTATACAGGAACTGAAAAATAGTTCGAATAGCCCCAATACTACTGTAGGAGTACTTGATTCCGAGTTCAGTCCTAACAACTCAACTCTTGATGACCATCCAGACCTTGTCTATAGTGATTACTTAATACCGGTAGACAATGAACCCTTGCAACCTGGTGAGGGAGCACACGGTACTGCTGTGGCCGGAATTATCGCTGCTGTTTTTAATAATTCACTAGGTGTGCAGGGTATTAATCCATTTGCAGATTTGGTGGCTGTAGTAATTAGAGATTACTCAAATGATTTATCGAATATCGCGATGACTCAAAACAGCTTTGCTGGAAGCCTTATTAATGGTTATTTTAGCGCAATGGTGGCTAAACCTGAAATAAAAGTCATGAATGTGAGCCAGTGGTTTAATTGGTCCGGCGCAAGTTTATATCCAGATTCGGATGATCCAGATGATGAAGCTGCTGCCGACATCCGTACTTTTGTAAGTATGACGGCAGAGTTTGTTGCTGATGCGAACGAGGCACTGGAGGCACGAGGTATTGATTTACCTCTGATAGTATCAATTGCGGGTAACGACTCCCGGGACCGCCGTTATGAAGCTAGGTGGGCGAGTCCGTTTAATTATGCGGCCTTAGGTGGTGGGAACCCCGACGATCCTCCTCCACTTGCGCAAAACATTATTGTTGTTGAAGCCGTGGAGCAGGCAAGTGGAAATGTCAGACGTGCTGCATTTTCAAATTTTGAGGGTACCATTTCAGCGCCCGGTGCAAGTATTGGAACGACCTCATGGCCTGATCCTCTGTATGATTCTCTGTCTGGCACTTCGTTTGCTGCCCCATTCGTTTCTGGTCTCGTTGCTTATCTATATGATATCGAACCCGGGCTAACTCATTCTGAGGTTCTTGATCTGTTAGTTTCTAACAGCGTTCCAACTGCTGATGGTGATGAAGCTAGTAATTATATAGATGTTTTTGCCACTGTAATGGCAATTGACAACCTTCCTGGCCGCGCTGTTGATCCGGAAAAAGAAAACAAGGTTCTGAGGATGCTCCTTGACATTGATGACGGCACTCCAGATGGTAATCAGCGCGTGCTAATTGGCAATAGCCAAACCAACCAATCAAGCCCTTCGATCGATGATGACGGGGTGGATGGTGCCGCTCTCACTGCCTCCGAACCTCTCCGTCTTACGCGGATTGATTGGGTGGGAGGCAACCAGAACGAGTACGGTCCTATTGGTGACGGCAAGATCGATATGAGTGACTTTAGGCGCTGGAGGGACTGGCTCTTACAGGTCGAAGCAGAAGAGATAACCGATACAGTGGCAGTAGATAGCCCATTTGACGACATTATTGATCTAAACGGCTCCAAGCAGAATCTGAAAAGAGATTTAAATCTTGATGGCGAAGTGATTCTAAACACTTCGGAAACAGGTCAACGGGAGAGACTTTACCCCCGGGGTGACTTTAACGGTGATGGTGTACTAAGTCGCAGTGCGACCTATCCCTTCCCACGGTATAACGATCCTGAAAAAAGCGACTTCGCTGTGTTTTTTGACGCAGTTACTAATCAAGGTCTTTGGGATGACCCTTACTATCAGCCCAACCAGCTCGAAGGCCTTCTGGACTCGGCAGATATCGAGGTTTGGCCTTACACTTTTTTCAATCAGGCAGATGTCAATATCAGTCGGGTGGATGTTTCGGTTCGTAAGGCAGGGACTCCGCCTGAGCAGAGCTACTTTATCGATACCCGTACCCATCGCAGAGGTGGCAGCGGGGCAGAGGCCGAACGCCAGGTCTTCACATTGTCAGTGCCAACTTTTGAAGACATCCAGAATAACCGCCCTGATTTTTCTAAGACGGTGGAGTATTTAGTGCGTGCTGTGGGTTACGATGTCTCAGGTAAAGCAATTGCAGTAAGTGAGGTGGGTTTTTCCCTAAAGCGAGGGAGTGATGCCTTCTGGGATCCGCAGCCCTGTATCGTATCTGCTGATGCAATGGCGGATGACGTTGAATATTGTGTACTTGCTGTGGGCAATGCTTCTGGGCTTAACGACCTTAACTGGTTACGTACATTCCAGAATGGACCTCGCATCTGGAGGGGTGGTGTGTTAGATGCCCCTGACTATCTACTCGACCCGCTGAGTGAGGATCAACAGTTTGGCCAATTGACCGATATCCAAACGATCAATGACAAAGGTCACATTGCTGGCTATGATGATGGAGCCGTATTGATTCGAGAAGCAACACGTACTGATCTGCCCAGCAATTCAAATTTGCCAGGGCTCCCGAGAGGTGCCTTGCCTTTAGTAGTCAGTCATCTTAGCAATCAGGATGTGGTTGTTGGTTATACACAAGACAACCGGCAGCTTATCCGTTGGTGGGAGGAATGGCAAGGCTCGAGTAAATGGCAAACCTGTGAAGGTTGTTCTAGTTCTCGTGATGAACGTATAGAATTCTATCCGGTAACAGTGGTAGGGATAGACGAAGTAGCAATGGCTGTAAATGACCAGAGCACGGTGCTTGTTAATGAAATTAGGGATTGTGATGCTCCGGAAGGAGGTAGTCGTATTGCGCTCTGGTCGAGAACGGGGGTTAACTATGTGGATTTGGGAGCAAACGCGGTTTCTCCAGTTGGTACTGACCTGAATGATGAAGATACAGTCATAGGAAACTATTTGGAGGAATGCTCGCTGTTTGCCGGGAAAGCGTTATTTAAGAAGCCTTCTGGGGGATTAGTCCAGGTAATGCAGTTCTCTTTCGGTTCAACACTGTGCGATAGTTATTACGGTGATTGCTCTCTTAGTAGCATTAATAACAAGGGTGATTCTGTCGGTTGGATCGTCTTAGGTGCTCCTATAGGTGTGAGTAACACAGATGAACCAGCCGGTAACGACTATGCTTTCATCTGGCGGCAAGGCAGCAGCATCGAAGAACCTCTAGATAACCTAGTCGATCCTTTATCTGAATGGAAGATAGTATCTGCAAGCTCAATCAACAATAATGGTGTAATTAGTGCGATAGGTCTTAGTGATCTTACTAATCAATTCGAGGATGTTTTACTTATACCTTTTCCAGAGCGTTAGGAGATAGCTAAGAAAGCGTTCTACAATTAGATCAAAAAGGGTGGCCTTAGGGCATGATGAGTTTTGCAAGTCTAGATGTAAAGCTCGAGCCCTGGCACCCTAATCCCAAAAAGCCGTTCGGTGCTGGCAATAAAGGCCTCGACATCAAAATGCTCCGGGGCCATGGTGACTTGCATGGCGCAGCCCTCAATTATGGCTACCACCATCGCAGATAAGCTTTCGGCGCTAATCCCGGGGAGGGTGGCGGGGTCTTGCGCAAGAATTTCGGCGGCCAGCGGCCTGAACATGGCTCGGTAGTGCTCGAGCCGCTCTTGTATCTTGTGCCGAACCTGGGGGTGGCGCGTTCCCATAGCCCAAAAACTAAAAAACAGTTCTACTTGCTGGCGCTTATCGGGCAACCTGCTGATCTCGTGGCGCACAATTGCTAACAGGCGTTCTTTGGCCGAGGGTAGGCTGGCGATTTCCGGGCGTATTCTGGTAGCTATAGTGCCCTCCAACAGCCAGTCAAGCAGGGCGACTAAGAGAGCGTCTTTGCTTTTAAAGTGAAAAAACACCAGGCCGTTGCTAAGACCTGCATTAGCAGCAACGCGCCTTACGGTGAGTTTATCAAGGCCTTCGCTGCTGGCCACCTTAAAAGCGGCCTGTAAAATCTGCTCCTTACGCTGATTTTCGGGTGCCTTTTGTCCGGGCACAGTAGTCTCCCTTGTTGATCACAGAGTCAATAAGTGTATAGTATCAGATAACGCACATTGACCCATAGGTCAATAAAATCTTTGCAGTGGAGTGGAGGGTCATGGCACAGCTAACAGGCTTTAGCAACAGCAAGGTTTCTCTGGCACAGAGCGCACCCTTGCCAAAGAAGCTTGATGAGGGTCTGGTAGAGCGCTTATCTCAGAGAATTACCCGTTTAGGCAACCGTGAGCTAAAAACCGTGATTTCACCCTTTAGCGGCGAAGTTCTCGACCACATTCCACTTTGTACCGCCGATGATGTGCGTGAAGCAGCGCGTAAGGCTAAAGCCGCACAAAAGACCTGGGCCGCCTGGAGTTTTAAAGCGCGAGGGGATGTCTTTCGCCGCTTTCATGATCTGGTGCTCGAGCGCCAGCACGAAGTTCTCGACCTGATTCAACTGGAAGCAGGCAAAGCACGCCGTGACGCCTTTTACGAGGTCATGGATGTTGCCGTTAATGCCCGCTACTATGCTTACAATGCCGCTAAGCATCTTAAACCACGCCGCCGCCGGGGCGTAATTCCTTTTCTGACTCAGACCTGGGAATACCGCCAGCCTAAAGGCGTGGTCGGCATCATTGCCGCCTGGAATTTTCCATTTATTTTTGCTGTTTCAGACGCCATCCCGGCACTCATGGCCGGCAATGCCGTTATCTTTAAGCCAGACCCCGAGACTTCTTTTACTGCTCTCTGGGCCGCCGATTTGCTTTATGAGGCTGGTTTGCCCGCCGATCTTTATCAGGTGATCACAGGCGAAGGCCCCGAGCTTGGCCCGCCGCTTATTGAAAACGTAGATTTTATTGCCTTTACCGGCAGTACCAATACCGGACGCATCATAGCAAGGCAGGCGGCTGATCGTTTGATAGGAAACTTGCTCGAGCTGGGCGGGAAAAACGCCAAAATAATCTTTGCCGATGCGCCCTTAGAAAGAGCAGTGGCAAGCGCCCTTCGCGGCTGCTTTAATGGTGCGGGGCAAATATGCATGTCTTCAGAACGCCTCTTTGTCGAGTCAAAGATTTTTGATCGCTTTGTAAGGCTATTTAGCGAGCGGACCCGCCAGCTAAAGCTGAGCACCAGCTTAAATTACGAATTTGTAGTGGGATCGCTGATTTCAAAACAACATCTTGAAACGGTTAAGGCGCATGTCCAGGATGCAGTTGCTAAAGGCGCCAAGGTGCTCGCCGGTGGGCGGCATAGGCCAGATATTGGGCCGTTTTTTTACGAGCCGACCATTCTTACCGATGTTGACAAGACCATGGAGGTATTTGCCGAGGAGACCTTTGGACCGGTGGTTTCGGTTTACCGTTTTGACTCGGTTGATGAAGTGCTGAAGCGGGTCAATGACAGTCCTTATGGCCTTAACGCCAGCATTTGGACCAAGGATCTTAAGTTTGCTCGTGAGCTAGCGACACGCATTCAGGCCGGAACCGTTAATATCAATGACGCTTATCCGGCCACTTGGGGAAGCGTGGACTCTCCTTTGGGAGGATTTAAAAATTCAGGTCTGGGCGTGCGTCACGGCGCAGACGGTATCCGGCAATATACCGAAGCACAGACTATCGCAACGCAACACTATCATGGGGTAGCGGCGCCGGCGGGCTTTAGTGAAAAGCGCTTCAGCCAGATAATGACGTTTGCTCTAAAAATTCTCAAGCACATACCGGGGCTGCGCTAAAACCCTTCTAGACAATCCAATAACTCCTAAAGTCGGTGGGCAGGAGCTTGTTAACGTTCAGGGCTGACGCATCAAAACCAAAGACGCTAGTCTTGAGGGATGACAGAAGACCCAGCAACGGAGCAACTACGCTTAG